>CAZBGE010000066.1:0-17022 GCA_964491435.1 uncultured Smithella sp. | reverse complement strand
CGCGAAGAGAAGAAGCGCCTTCCTTCTTGGAAGTTGCCGGAGAACAGCGGGCCGCCGAACCGGAACAGACGGATACCATTGAACTGGCTGAAAAAGAGCAGGAAGCTCCCGCCGAAACCCAGCCGGTTTCCGAAATGGAAACCCCGGAGGACAGATTCCAGGAAACGCGAAGAGAAGAAGCGCCTTCCTTCTTGGAAGTTGCCGGAGAACAGCGGGCCGCCGAACCGGAACAGACGGATACCATTGAACTGGCTGAAAAAGAGCAGGAAGCTCCCGCCGAAACCCAGCCGGTTTACATAGACGAAGACGTGGATCGGACATTGGAAGCCATCAAAAATTTGCCACCCCATGAAGCGTTTGCTTACGCGCTGGAAGAGTTAAAGAAAACTTTTCAGGCGGAAATTGACGCACTGAAAAAAGAGATTCGCCTCCTTAAAAATAACAGATAAACTGAAAATGATGAATTTTCGAAATTAAAAGGTGAAAACAGGATATTTGTTAAGCATAAACATCATTAAACCCGGATGAAACGGATAAGAAGGATGCTTTAATGGATAACAAAAGTGAGTTGTTTGATTTAAAACGAGAGAAGCGGGAGTTGGATGATTTCCTGTCCAAACTTGAAGAAGAATCTTCCATGCAAATGGAAGGCGCCGTGTACATGGAACATCCCCCTTCTTATCCGGCAGAAAATGAACTCGTGCTTGAAGATGCTCCCCGGGAAAAATCAGGTCTGGAATTGGAAAAACGTGAAGAGACGATCACCTTCGAGGGTAAAGTTTTGACCATGGAGAGCAAGACCGGTTCGGAACGTGATATATTCTCTTTAGAATTGGAAAAATCCGCTTTAGAGGTTGAAAGAACGCCGGAATCGTCAATATTTAAGGAGCAACCGGTTGAGGAACAACCAGTTTCCAGGTTCGATGATTCGTTTTCAGCGCAGGAAACTCTTCTTCCGGAGAGCGGGAAAAAGCCCTCTTTTGTTTCGCTGGAAACTGAAGAAAAAGCTGAATCCTTCCCGCCGGCAAGAGAGGGACGGGAGGCCAAACCACAGGAAAGCGTCGCTAGAATGACACAGTTTGAAGAATCGCCGAAACCCGATGCGCCGGCGTCTAGGGAAGCGGCTTCGCCGGTTGAAGAAAAAACGGCAAAGAAGTCTGCGCCGGAAAAGAAAAAAAGAAAGTCCTCCGCCGTAGATTTCTCCCCGGAACAGGAAAGATCAGGCGCGGGAAAGTGGATCGGAATCGGAATCGGAATTATCGTCATCATTCTGATTGCTTTACTGGTCTGGTATTTCTTGTTTTACTCCGCAAAAGGCGGTAAAACCGCGAGTACGATTAAGTCATCCATACCCATTATAAAAACCTATCAGGAAGACGCGCTCTCATTCGTCCATGGTATAAACCTGATTCAGGTCCGGCAGACGACTGCTTTAAATAAGATTGCTGGTAAAAATATCCATTAGAAAATACGGAAACGGCTCCATCTTCACCGCTGGCTGGCGATAAAAACAAAGCCGTTTCCTGGGTTGGCAACTACTTTGCATTATAAAGGCTTTTGTCGATCACCTGCTTGTATTGATCCGGATCAAGCTGCGCTGTCGCATCACCATCGATCTTTCCTGTTGAAGGATCCTTCTTCCAATATTTGGGCCGGTTGGGAGTATTGTAAGGAGACGCAGTGCTGGTTTTCGGCCAGGCATAGTTGGAAACAACCGCCCGCCGTTGTGTGACGCCCGCCGGAGTGACGTTGAGCACCATCGTATCCGCTGCGATGGTCACATCCCCATTCGGGTACCATTTGCGGATATCAGCCAAGGCCAGCTTGATGGTGTCGTCCGTGGCCTGGAAATGAGTGCCGACCGCCAGCTTGGGCGCTTTTCCCTGCTTTTGTATCTGGTCCAGAATGTAGCCATAGGCCTTTTGCGGCGTGTGGGAACTGTCCTGGACATTTTGCGCCTGCTGCACCGCGTTGGGATGGGTGGCCGGGTCAATGCCCATTTTCGACACCCAGGCCTCCGCCGTCATGACGATTTCATGAATAAGAACATCCACCCCGGACTTGGCGTTGTCAATCATGTACTGGTTGGGCAGGGTATCGCCGCAGTAAATCATAGATAAAACTTTTCCCGATGGCGTTGTCCATTCCAGCTTGTAACTCAGAGACGCCGACCGGCAATGCACGGCGGGAAAATGAGTAACTTTCACTCCGTTTTGGTTGTAAGCGATGTTGTCGTTGTTGGGAGTTCCGCTCGCGTCTTTTCCGGTGTTTTTCCAGGGCAGCTCGATTGGCACCAGGTCATAGGCGTCAATGCGATTCAGTGCCGGATTGGGATCGCAGGGGGGAATCACATAATCGCTATAGCTGGTGGACAGGAAAGACTGGCTTTCATTGTGCCACAACAGCATATTCTTCAGAGAATCGCAGTACGCCTTTGTTCCATCGGCAAAGGGACCCCGTTTATTATTCTCTTCATCAGTATAGACAAATCCGGAATCGGACGGCCCCCAGACGTACAGAGGCCAAAGCCGGCCATAGGATGGACCAAAGCCATAAACAAACGGCATATCACCCATGTGGTCGGAGTGCAGGTGGGCCAGAAATATTTTATACATCTTGTCCAGGTTGATTCCCATGGCCCAGTATTTGATAATAGATCCTGTACCGATGTCAAAAACAAAGCAATCGCCGTTTCCCAGCTCTACAAAAACGCTGACCGCCGCCTGGCTGATCATCGGAATGCATGTTGTTCCCATAAATGAAATCCTCATTTCATTTGCGCCCAGCGCTTCCGAACCGGGAGTATAAGGAGGCAGATTCGCCAGCAGGGAATTCATCTGCGAAGGATCTGACGGAGATTGCGCGGAACTTGAAGAGCAGCCGTTCAAAGCGCTTCCCAAGGCCAGTCCTCCCATGGTCGCCGCGGAATTCTTCAATAAATCTCTTCGTGTAATCATCATCTTTTTCCTTTACATGGCATTTATTTGCCGTCAAATTGGTGAGCTCGATCCATCATAATCCTGATACGTTCCGACCAATATTTGAAAGCCTCTTTCGCTGAACCCAGACGGGTAAACCTGTCCTCAAACTCCGCAGATTTTTCGTCATAGGCTGCGGTAATGACTTCATTGCTGGCGCTGTCCAACCCCATCACCTCAACGGATGTCGAACCAGAACCAGACCATGCTCCGGTGGCGCCTTTTTTCAGAATGCTGATGCCGATGCCAACGGGAATGACCGAACTGATCGCGCTCTGCACAGGCCTGCTTTTCTTGATGTTTGTAATTGCCACACGAAGACGGAGCACATCGGGCGCCGGCTCGCTCACAATGGGATATTTGTCTTTCATGGCATTCACAATGGCCAGGTTGAAGGAGTCGGACAAATCTTTCATTTCATTGCCGTCGATTCCCTTGTCCTCGGAATTATCAGCATAATAAAAGATAACACTGTCGAGCATCACTTTATTATACTTCGTGAAATTGACGCCAGGCTTGAACCAGCGCATTTTTGCCCCATCTTTTGGTCCGGGCTGGAGTTCTTTGTAATAATCTCCAAGAAAGCCTGAATATTTCACATCACCGGCAAAACAAGCGCTCGCTGCAAGAAAAACAATCACAAAGGCCACAACAATTTTCAACCCGTTTCTCATAAATCCCCCTTATATTTTCATTATTTGCATTAACTTTAATTATTTTTCATGAGGCTATTTTCGTCTTTGCTTTCCCTGACCCTTTTGGCAGAAGAACTTTACAATAAGCGGTTTTTCAGGTCAATGAGAATCTTGGCCGCAAATTGCCGGATGCGGCATCAATTCGCCGGTAGAACAAATGGCGACTCTTTTATTTCGCCTCTTCCAGCAATCTTTTGATTTGTGCATCCTTGGCGATCCACAAATTCTGCACCCATTGTTGAAAGTCAGCTTGAAATCTTTTGTCATTTTCGTAATCCCCATGCAGCAGCTCCGGCGGTATTTCCACGGAAGACGCCCGGAAAATGACCCTCTTCACTTTGCCGCACAAAAAATCCCAAAATGTCGGAATGCCGTCGGGATAAACAATCGTGACATCCAGCAGGGAATGAAACTTTTCACCCAGGACGCTCATGGCCAGCGCAATACCGCCCGCCTTGGCTTTTAAAAGATATTGATGGGGGGAATTTTGCTTTTTGTGTTTCTCTTTGGTGAATCTTGTTCCTTCCAGAAAATTCATCACGCTGGTCGGCACAACCGAAAATATCTCGCAGGATTTCCTGGTGGCTTCATAATCCTTTCCTTTCTGCTCGGGATGTTTTTTCAGATATTCCGAACTGTGGCGGTTGAGAAAGGGAAAGTCCACCGCCCACCAGACCAGCCCCATGACCGGCACCCAGATCAGTTCGCGTTTGAGGAAAAATTTCAGGAACGGTATGCGCCGGTTGAAAATTTTCTGCAGAATCAAAATATCAGCCCAGGACTGATGATTGCAAACCACGAGATACCAGCCCTGGTATTTCAGATTTTCTACACCCTGCACGTCCCAAATCGTTTTCTGGGTCAGATTCATCCATCCCACGTTGCCGCTGATCCATTGTTCCGCAATCCACCAAAGCATGATGTCGAAGATGCGGGTCAGCGGCTTGAACGGCAACAAAAATTTAAAAAGCGCAACGACAAACAGAATGGACGCCCAGAAGAGAACGTTCAATGTCAGCAAGAATATAGCGATACAGCCGACCAGCCAGCTTGGCAGAAAATTCAGCATTTTTCACTCCTTTATTGTTCAGTATTCAGGTTGCTTTAACATGTGTTGATTTATTGGTCAAAGAATTCCTGACCATGATTCTTTCCATGGCAATATTTTACCGGGTGATGTATAAATTTCCCCCGATGAAATCAAAACCTGTATAACATATAGAATACTGGATTAAATGGAAAGAGAGGCGACGTGAAAAAAAAAATAATCATCGTATTTATGGTTCTTTTTATCGGCGCGGGATTGCTTGTTTACCTCGGTCAGAACAATAAAAAGCGGGAAGAATTGTCTTATTCCGGAACGATTGAAACAACACAGGCCAAATTGTCTTTTCAGATTCCGGGGCGCGTTTCTTCCATAAAAGTTCAGGAAGGCCAGCCAGTTACGAAAAACCAGATTATCGCCACTCTGGTCCGGGAGGAATTTGAAGCACGCTATGAGCAGGCCAGGGCGAATCTCCATCGCGCGGAAAAAGTCAAGCAACAACTCGAAACGGCTCTCAAAATCAGCCAAAAAACATTGCCGGCGGAAGTCACCCGGGCGCGGGCCGGTGTGAAGAGCGCCACGGATTTCCTGGCCGACGCTGAAAAAAATTACCGGCGCTACGAGGAATTATACAGCCGGGATGTAGTCACGGAAAAGGAACGCGATACCCTGAAGCTCAACTATGATGTCGCCAAATCCCGCCTGCGGGAAAGTGAATCCGTGCTGAAGCTGACCGAAGGAAATCTTACGCGTATTGACGCGGCCAGAGATGAGATCGCCACGGCCGCAGCGCAGATTGAGGCAGCCCGGGCAGCGCTGAACCAGGCTGCCATCCAGTTGGAATACACACATTTGAAATCGCCGCTGGACGGCGTGGTCACCAGCCGTAATATCGAGCCGGGCGAGACCGTCAACATCGGACGGGAAGTGATCACGATTTCCGATCTGCATCGCGTGGATTTGAAAATATTTATTGAAGAAACCTCTATCGGCCGCGTGAAACCGGGACAGAAGGCGGAAATTCGCGTGGATAGCTTTCCTGGAAAAATTTTCAACGGGACCGTGTCTTTTGTTTCTCCGGAAGGGGAATTCACGCCGAAAATAATTCAGACACAAAAAGAAAGAGTCAAACTGGTCTATCTGGTGAAAGTATCCATTCCCAATCCGTCCTATGAACTGAAAGCGGGCATGCCCGCAGACGCCCGTTTGCGTCCGTAACGGAGAAGTGGCATGGTTGAACAACCCGTAAGCCGGCTCCCGGTAGTGGATGTTCGCAATATTTTTCTCAACTTCCGTCAGGTACAGGCGGTTAAGGATGTATCATTTTGCGTGCAAAGCCAAAATATCTTTGGCCTGGTCGGCTCCGACGGGGCGGGCAAATCCAGTGTCCTGAGGCTCGTTGCCGGCATGATAAAACCGTCAAAAGGCGAAATTTACATTGATGGCATGGAATCCTCCAAATGGCGGCGGAAGATTAAAAACCTCATTGGATACATGCCTCAGCGCTTTGGCCTTTATCCGGATTTGACCGTTCAGGAAAACATGGATTTCTTTATGGATGTATTCGGCATTCCACGCGCCGAAAGAAAAAAGCGCAGGGAAAAATACCTGGGCTTTTCCAATCTGTCGCCTTTCGTAGACAGGCTGGCCGGGAATCTCTCCGGCGGCATGAAGCAGAAGCTGGGACTGGCCTGCGTTTTAGCGCATGAACCAAAGCTGCTGATTCTGGACGAGCCGACCAACGGCGTCGATCCGGTCTCACGAAGCGAATTCTGGGATATTCTGCTCAATATGAGGCAATCAGGAATGACGATCCTAGCGTCAACCGCCTACCTGGATGAAGGCGAAAAATGCGATCAACTGGCGCTGATGCATTCGGGCGTTATTCTGGAGCAGCATTCTCCCTCGTCCATACGGGGGCGTCACCTGTCGCTGGAGGCGGCGATCATTGCGCGGATCAAAGAAGTGGATAAGGAACTGGCCCATGACACTTTCTCCTTCTGACGCCATCGCGGTTTCTCAACTCGAAAAACGGTTCGGCGATTTTGTCGCCGTCAATAAGATCACTTTTTCAGTCAAAAAAGGCGAAATATTCGGTTTTCTGGGGGCAAACGGTTCCGGAAAGTCAACGACGATTCGCATGTTGTGCGGTATTATTACCCCGACATCCGGCGCCGGCGAGGTCGCGGGCTACGACATGATGACGCAATCCGAAAATATCAAACAGGCCATCGGTTATATGTCGCAGAAGTTTTCTTTGTATGAAGATCTGACCCCTTATGAAAATGTGCGCTTCTATCTGGGAGTTTACAGCGTCCCACAAAGCCAATGGCCGGAACGTATGGAGTGGTTGTTGAACATAACGCGCCTGCGGGATGTCCGTAATCGCCTGACCAGGGAATTGCCTCCCGGGTGGCGCCAGCGGCTGGCGTTAGGATGCGCACTTTTGCATCAGCCGCAAATTTTGTTCCTGGATGAGCCGACATCGGGGGTGGATCCGATTACCCGTGAGCATTTCTGGAATTTCATCCGGAGTCTCGCCGCCCATGGCATTACTGTATTTGTGACCACCCATTACATGGATGAAGCACGGTTTTGCGAACGTATTGTTATGCTCAACGCGGGAAACATCGTCGCGGAAGGCGCTCCTTCGGAAATTATCGCGGCGGCCTGTCCCCGCTTATCCGGCGCTGATTTGAACGACGCGTTTATTACATTGATGAAGAGGACACAGGATTGAATCCCCTCAGATTAAAAGCCATTGTCCTCAAGGAATTTTATCACCTGATTCGTGATTACCGCAGCCTGTACCTGGCATTCGCCATTCCCCTGCTGTTGATTATTCTGTTCGGTTACGCGCTGAGTTTGGATGTTGATCATATCAAAACCGTCATCGTGAACTGCGACAAAAGCGAATTGAGCCGTGATTTTACGATTAAACTGCATGCATCACCCTACTTTGATAATGTCGCCAGCCCCGCTTCAGCACGTCAGATAGACGACTACCTTGATCGTGACGAAGCCTCCGTGGCCATTGTGATTCCTCCGGATTTCGCCAAAAATATCAGAGCGGATCGGGAAGCGCAACTGCAAATTATCATCGACGGGAGTGATCCGGTTTTCGCCGGCGCCGTGCGCGGTTATCTGACGGCCTTTACCGAATCATATAATTCGCATCTGTTGGTTTCCTTTCTCAACCGTCAGGGGCAAAGAACCATTCATCCTCCCGTGGACGGCCGAATCCGCATCTGGTTTAATGAGGATTTGGAAAGCCGCAACTTTATCCTGCCGGGAATCATCGCCATCATTATCATGATTGTCGGGGCCATTCTGACATCGCTGGTGATTGCGCGGGAATATGAAAGCGGAACAATGGAAACGCTGAAGTCCCTGCCGATTTCCGCGGGAGAACTGCTTCTGGGCAAGGCGATACCTTATTTCTTCATTGGGCTGGCTGATGTGTTCATCGCCATGCTGCTGGGACAGTTTCTTTTCGGCGTCGTGATGAAAGGTAATTTCTGGCTGATGCTCTTCGCTACTTCTTTATACTTGATCTGCGCACTTTTGCTGGGCCTCCTGATTTCGTCCGCCACGAAATCCCAATTGGTGGCCAACCAGGCCGCTGTCATGCTGACCTATCTGCCGTCACTGCTTTTGTCCAATTTTGTCTTTCCGATCATCAACATGCCTGTTGTGCTGCAATGGGTAACGTACCTTGTTCCGGCAAGATATTACATTGATATTCTGGTAGGCATCTATCTGCGCAACACCGGCATGAGCTATCTTGGGCCGGACATAGCCACATTGGGCGGCATGTGTCTCATCATGTTCGCGTTCAATTACCTCCTTTTGAAAAAGGAGGGGTTATGAACTGGCTGCGGATTCGGGAACTGGTGCGTAAGGAATTTATTCAACTGCTCAGAGACAGGCGCTACCGGATGATCCTTTTTGTCGTCCCGCTTCTTCAAATGCTGATCTTCGGCTATGTTGTCAACTACGACATCCGTAGTATCCGCGTCGCCGTGGTTGATTATTCCCAGACGCAGGAAAGCCGTAAACTTGCCGACGCCTTCGCGGGCAGCCGCATTTTTTCCATTTCTCATACCTTGAAGGATGAACGGGATCTGGAGGATCTGCTGCTACGCGGCCAGGTGGATATGGGAATCAAAATCGCTCCTGATTTTGCGGGTATTATCCGCCAGGGGAAAACAGCCGCCATCCAGATTATTGCGGACGGCTCCATGAGCAACATGGCGGCATTGCGCATGTCTTACACGGTTAGCGTCCTGGAAAAGTTCAACAGTCAGACACTCCGCGAACTCTACCCGCGGCAAATGAGTTATGGCAGAATCGACCCGCGCGTACGTACCTGGTATAATCCTAACATTGAAAGCCAGTATTTCTTTGTGCCCGGCATTGTGGCGTTTGTCATCATGCTGATTTCCCTGCTTTTGACTTCCATCGCCATTATTCGGGAAAAAGAAGCGGGAACCATGGAGCAACTCATTGTTACGCCCTTAAAACCCTATGAATTAATTCTTGGGAAAACGATTCCCTACATCATCATTTCGATCCTTCAGTTGACCGTAGTCATTATCCTTGCCGTTACCTGGTTTGAAATACCGCTTGCGGGAAACGTCTTGCTTTTATTTTTCGCCGCCTGTTTGTTTCTGCTGAGCACTTTGGGCATCGGTCTGTTTATTTCAACGATCTCCGCGACGCAGCAACAGGCGATGATGACAACATTCTTTTTTATTCTTCCTTTTTTCATGCTGAGCGGCTTTGTTTTCCCCATCGCCAACATGCCGGTTGTTGTGCAGTGGTTAACCTATCTTAATCCTCTTAGATATTTCCTGGTGATCCTGAGAGGCATATTCCTGAAAGGCGTTGGGTTGGATATTCTCTGGCCTCAATACCTTTTTTTAGCGATTCTGGGAACGATTGTTTTTTCCGGCGCGATTGCCCGCTTTAAAAAGCGGTTGGATTAGTGTAAGAAGGAACGGAAGGCTGAAGGATATGTAAGGGTATGCTGAAGGTTATCGAAGATGAAAAAATGATTGCCAGATGCGCACGGCAGTTCACCAAAAGCTTCAAACCGTTTCTGGATGATAAAATTAAGGTGAAACTGGGGCATCAGGGAGCAAGCTTTGAGGCAAAGGTATCCTGGTCCAAATGGTTGGGTATCTGGATATTTTCGCAGACGACAAAAAATGTTCGCTACTGGAATGCATTCGGCATCGGCAAACCGCAGGGGGCAGGCCATTCGCCGATCACGGCCGAGATCAATTTCCCTTGGGCGGGAATCAACCGCAAAACCGGCGCAGCCTTTGCCATGGATGCGCGGAATCATGTTTATGTAGTCCACCGGGGTAAAATCGGCGGCGGAAAAAAAGGGGTCGGCAAGTCACTGTTTGCGGAAAACTATCGCGGTATGTGGACCTGGATGGAAGACGGCGGCATCACAAGCCAAGTTGCGGTAATTGGCGCGCTTGGGAGCAGCCGCTTTGCCTTACAGGCTGCTAAATTTATAGAAAAAATAGAAAAACTTAAATCAACGGCATCTTTTTCACTTCAGACGTCGCTTAATTTTCCCGAAGTGTCTTTTCATGAAGAACTTGTCGGGAAACCGCCCTCTTCGTTTCCGAATCATGAAATCTGTGATTGCGATCATGATTTGATTGTCATTCATCTGGCCACACTTTTTCGCCGCCGGAAATTTAAAATCGGCAATGACGCGAATATCGAATTATTCCTGATGCATCCTGACTCGGCCAGGGTATCTCATATTTTTGCCGTTTCCGACGGACAAAGCGAACAAAGCGTGCTGGCCGCTGCGGCGAAATTGCTTTTACAGAAATCCGACTTGGCGGACCATCCTTCCGCCATTTTAATGATGCCGGAGGATAAAGTGACCAGCTATGTCCGGCAAATGCAGCGAATCGGTATCGATGTATCCGGTTATCGTTTGGAAGGTGAAAAAATAATTTCCCAGGATCTGGGGAAAATCAGGCTTGACCAAAATTAGCAGTTGTGAAAGGATAATTAGACAAGTAAATTCTTATACTTTTTTTGTATTGCTCGTATTTGTTTTTTCAGGAAGGAATACCCATGATTAAGGAACGAAGAAAGCGCACAAGAGTTCCCGTAAAGTTTGAACTGACCATCGAAATTAATGGGGGAAAATATCAAGTTCAAACAAACAACATCAGCATGACCGGCGTCAATGTTACAAGCCGGCATGGATTCAAGACTGGGGAAAGATGTATCATAGATTTATATCTCAACGAAGAAGTTCATTTACGTATCGAAGCCAAAATTCTCCGCTCCAAAGACAACGAAACCATCGCCTCTTTTCTGGTCATGGATGAAGATACGTTTTATCACTTAAAGAGGCTTTTGCAGTATAACGCCCCCGATTCCGATCAGATTGAAAAGGAATTGGAAAACCCGGCTTTCACCTAGATTTTCGGGTTGGCGAAGGTTGTCGCCCAAACGGATTCAATATCACGAAAGGAGTTGATCAATGCCGAAAATTCCCGTAGCAAAACTTGAGCCCGGCATGATTCTGGCCAAGCCTATTATGTCCAAAAACGGCATGGTCCTGCTGGGAGAAGGCACGGAGCTAAGCGAAAAATGGGTGGAAAGAATACAGGAAATGGAAATCGCCAGCGTTTTTATCGACGGTCCGCCGGTGCAGACGGTTTCCAAAGAAGACGCTCTGGAAAATCTGGAAAAAAGATTCGCCCTGGTTGAAGACAAGCCCCTTATGAATCTCATCAAGAAACTTGTCAAAGAACACATTGAAGGACTTTATAAATAACATGGATCCGAAAATTTTGCGTCATAAAGTAGAAAACATCAATACACTGCCTACGGTCCCCGGCGTGCTCAAAAGGCTGTCCAGCATCATTGAGAAACCGCGGATCACCATTGTCGAAATCAGCACTTTCATTTCCAATGATCCGGCCTTGACCACCAAGGTGCTGAAAATGGTGAATTCCGCGATTTACGGCTTTCCCGGAAGAATTGCTTCCGTCTCGCACGCGACGATGCTCCTCGGACTGAACGTCATTAAAGGATTGCTGCTGGGTGTTTCCGTCTTTGATCTGATGCAAAAAACGATGGGCGGTCTTTATGAACACTCGCTGGCCTGCGCCATTGCATCGCGTGTCATCGCCCAGAAAAAAAACCTGAAAGAACCGGAGGAGGTATCGGTCGCCGGACTTTTACACGACATCGGCAAAGTCATCTTAACACTGCAATTTCCCCAGGAATATGAAAACGCCATAAAACAGGCTGAGGAAAAAAAGACGGCGATTTTTGACGCGGAAAAAAATCAATTTGAAGTGACGCATGCCGACGTCGGCGGCTGGCTGGCTGAAAAATGGCGTTTTCCTCGTAATTTAATTGAAGTTATTGAATTTCACCATCGTCCGGCTCTGGCAAAAAACGCCCCCCTGGAAACGTCCATTGTCCATATGGCTGACCTGCTGGTGCGTGCGCGCGGCTTTGGTTTCGCCGGCGAAAATTTTGTACCGGAAGTCAACACCGTCGCCTATGATCTTCTGAAACTTTCCGGACAGGATATTAAAGACATTCTGCGCGAAATGGAAGACAATATGGAAGCGGCGGAAGACATTTCATAATGGCATGAAAACCGTCTTTGTCATCTGTAAAGATACTATCCTGAATAGTGTGATGGAGCAGGGCCTGAAAGGTATCTACCAGGTCGTCACTTTCAATACCATGTCGTCGGCTCTGGACCATATCTATAATTCCCTTCCCAATCTTATCGTGATCAATATTGCCGATGATAATTCAGCGGGCGTTAATGTTTTAAACGACTTGAAGTCCGATCCGATGTTCAACCAGTTGCCTGTTCTGGCGGTGCTGCCTGAAAAATTTACGATCGCCGACTGGGGCAACATGCAGGCGGAAGATTATATCCGTCGGCCGCAAGTTGAAACGGAATTCCTGGCGCGCGTCAAGCTGTCCATGCTCCGTTCGGAAAGAATTGTGGAAATCAATCCCTTGACGCGCCTGCCGGGCAATATTTCCATCAACCGGGAAATTCAGGAGCGCATCGACAACAAAAAAGAATTCGCCTTCGGCTATGCCGATCTTGATCATTTTAAACCTTTCAATGACCGTTACGGATTCAGCCGGGGCGATGAAGTGATCAAAATGACCGGCCGCATTATTCTGGGCGTCATCAAGAGCAAACAGCCACAGGGCAGTTTTGTCGGTCATGTCGGCGGCGATGACTTCGTGTTCATCATCGACACAGAACTTGTCGAAGAAGCGGCCCTGGAAATCATCAAGGCTTTCGACAGCCTGATTCCCGG
Source organism: uncultured Smithella sp. (assembly GCA_964491435.1). Lineage (GTDB taxonomy): Bacteria > Desulfobacterota > Syntrophia > Syntrophales > Smithellaceae > UBA8904. The sequence continues at coordinate 3,959 of CAZBGE010000066.1, read as the reverse complement.
CATGTATGATCCATCTGATTTGAAGCAGGGATTCATCAGATCTTTTGACCGCACGGGGAAAATGTCGCAATTTCCGATGATGGGCATCTCCATCGGCATCACCGAAACGCGTAACAGACCCTTTACGCACTATGGAGAAATCACCGAGATTGCCTCTGACATGAAAAAGTACGCCAAGCATTTTACGGGCAGTTGTTTCAGAACGGATCAAAGACTTGAAGGAGATAAGTTCCCCGTAAAGTAACGCGGTCATAAACCATTTCCGGCAAATAATTGCTTGTAATGCTCATGGATATTTGATTAACATTCGCGGAGAATACTAAACCGCCGCCGGAAAAGCCCTGCCCGCTTTATGGAAATGGAAAGTTTTCCGGAAAATAATACCGGCGGGCCAAAGCCGTCAATATTAAGGACAGCACCCGGCTTAACTTACCGGGCGATGATATAAACGTTAACAAACGGATGAGCGATTTTTCAAGAACATGAGGTGAACGTATGGGCGAAGGCATCAATGATTACACGAAAAACATTGTTGATTTGAGGCGCCACATGTGGATGGACGGAATTGAAGTGGAGTTGCGCCGGTTGATCTGGCAGATTGCCGTTGTCGGCAAATACATCTCCGCTAAAATTCATGAATCCAATCGCAAACTGGCGGGATTTAAAAATATTTACGGCGAAGAACAGCTGGCGCTGGATCGCGTAACAGACGATATCCTGAGAAATAAACTGCATCACTCCGGATTTGTGAGCCATTATGCTTCCGAAGAACTGGACGACATTGTCGCCATTGGCAATGGTCAGGAAAAATATATTGTCACCGCCGATCCGCTGGATGGTTCATCGCTGGTCGATACCAATCTGGCCATCGGCACGATCATCGGCATCCACCGGAAATCCATTTTTGATTGCGGCAGGAATTCAATGGTGGCCGCGCTTTACATCACCTACGGTCCGCTGATCACCATGATCTATTCGGCGGGAAAGGGAACACACGAGTTTGTTCTGGATCGTGAAGGGGAATACGTCCTTTCCGAGGAAAAAATTCGCCTCAAGGATAAAGGGTCTATCTTTTCACCCGGAGGTCTTCGCCGCGACTGGACGGACACGCATTTGAAATTTATCGAGAAACTGGAGGAGGACGGCTATAAATTGCGTTACAGCGGCGGTTTTGTTCCCGATATTAATCAGGTTATTATCAAGAGGGGCGGTTTGTTTACCTATCCCGCGCTGAAGAAGTCACCGCAGGGAAAATTGAGGCTGCTTTTTGAACTGCAGCCGATGGCGTTTATTGTGGAACAGGCCGGTGGCAGGGCCACGGACGGCAAGGAAGATATTCTGGCGCTAAAGGTAACCTCGGTTAATCAACGGTCGCCGATTTACATCGGCTCTGCGACGGAAGTGACGATGGCGGAACAATTCCTGAAGCAATAATTACAAATTAAAGGAGCAGCCATGATTTATGAAAACAAAGATCAATTAAGAAAAGGATGCGAAGGGATCCTTGCTTTCGACAGTGGAGATGTTCGTGTTTTAGACGAAGGCAAGTTTCGGAGCACATTAACCGACGATTTAATTTATACGGCCGTATTCAGTCCCGATCCGGGAACACAGGAGGCCGCGGGTTTTCTGATTCGGCGGGGCGCCGCCGCTCTGGGAATTATATCTTCTTCAATTCAAGGACTCTATGAGGCGATGGGACGAAAGGAAATCGGCGGGTTCACCGTTCCGGCGATCAATCTCCGGGGCATTGCCTATGACGCCGCCCAGGCCGTCTTCCGCGCGGCAATCAAAGGAAATGCCGGACCGGTTCTTTTTGAAATCGCCCGTTCGGAAATAGACTACACCAAACAGAGACCTCAGGAATACACCTGCGCGATCACCGCGGCGGCTGTCAAATCCGGCTGGCGCGGTCCTATTTTTATTCAGGGCGATCATTTCCAGATAAACGCCAAGAAATTCGCCACGGATGCGGAAAAGGAAACGCAATCAGTTAAGAATTTAATATGGGAAGCCATTGAAGCCGGTTTTTACAACATCGATATTGATACATCTACGCTGGTTGATTTGTCCCGGCCCACCATCAAAGAACAGCAGAGAATCAATTTTTCACTGGCGGCGGAGCTGACCACCATGATTCGCGATCTTGAGCCTGAAGGCGTCACGATTTCCGTGGGCGGCGAAATTGGCGAAGTCGGCGGTAAAAACAGCACGGTGGAGGAATTGCAGGCCTATATGGACGGCTACCTGGAAGAACTTAAAAAACGCGGCGACGCCTTTAAGGGAATCAGCAAAATCAGTGTGCAAACCGGCACGACACACGGCGGCGTGCCCCTGGCCGACGGCACCATCGCAAGCGTCAAGATAGATTTTGACGTTTTAGAAAAGTTGTCGGAGACCTCCCGTGTTCAGTATGGCCTCTCCGGCGCGGTTCAGCATGGCGCTTCGACCCTGCCCAATGAGGCGTTTGACCGCTTCCCCGCCACCGGCGCCGCCGAGATCCATCTGGCAACCGGGTTCCAGAATATCATTTACGACAGTAAAGATTTTCCGGCGGAATTGCGGGCAAGAATCTATGATTATCTGAAAACCAACATGAAAGGCGAATGGAAAGAAAAAGACACGGAAGAACAATTCATTTATAAAACCCGTAAAAAAGGTTTTGGACCGTTTAAATTGGATTTTTGGCGTCTGCCGACGGATATCCGTAACAGCATTTGCGCCGAACTGGAACGCCAATTTTCCTTCCTGTTCGACAAGCTTGGAGTAAATGGCACCAAGGATCTTCTGGATCAATATATTAAGGCGGTTGATGTGCCTCTGAAAACCCCTGCGGCGCTGAAGGGCTGACCGGATGCTGGACTCTGTGTGATTTGACAAGTTCGGGGAAACAAAATGAAAGCGGCTGTTATGGAGAAAATATCGAGTGTTCGCGAGAATCCACAGCCGCTTTCTTTTGTGGAGTTGCCTGAACCCGCACCCGTTGAGGGACAGGTTTTGGTTCGCGTTTCCGCCTGCGGCGTCTGTCATACCGAACTCGATGAAATCGAAGGCCGGACCCCTCCGTCTTCATTTCCGTTTGTTTTGGGGCATCAAATTGTCGGCGTTGTGGAAAAATGCGGACCGCGGACTATGAAGTTTTCCGAAGGCCAAAGAGTTGGCGTCGGCTGGATCGGTTCGGCCTGCGGACAATGCGCGGCCTGTCGGGCCGGCATGGAAAATCTCTGTCCGGATTTTAAAGCAACCGGCAGGGACATTCCCGGTGGATACGCGCAATACATAACTGTGGCGGAAGATTTCGCTTTTCCCATTCCATCTGTTTTTTCGGATATACAAGCCGCGCCGCTTTTATGCGCGGGCGCCATCGGCTGGCGGTCGCTTCGCCTGGCTGGCCTTCACGATGGCGATCTGCTGGGACTTACTGGTTTTGGCGCATCGGCCCATTTGGTTTTACAATTGACCCGCCATCTTTATCCCCATTCCGAAATATTTGTTTTTGCCCGTTCCGAACGCGAGAGAGGCTTTGCGCTGTCTCTCGGTGCGGGCTGGTCGGGCGATACGGGCGAAAATAGTCCGCAAAAGCTTTCCGCGATCATTGACACGACGCCCGCATGGAAACCCGTTGTCGAAGCACTGGAAAATCTTATGCCGGGCGGCAGGCTGGTGATTAACGCCATTCGCAAGGAGGAAGCGGATAAACATCAGTTGCTTCGCCTTAATTACCCGCTGCATCTCTGGCAGGAGAAGGAAATCAAGAGCGTGGCGAATGTGACGCGCCGGGACATTGAAGAATTTCTGGAGCTTGCCTCGCGCATACCCATTATTCCCGACGTTGAGGAATACCCATTTACAGACGCCAACCGGGCGCTTGTTGATTTAAAGCATGGTAAAATCCGCGGCGCGAAAGTGCTGCTCATGGATAGCAGCGGTTTATCACGTTAAGAAGCTTGCCAGCTGGC
>CAZBGE010000065.1:0-17044 GCA_964491435.1 uncultured Smithella sp. | reverse complement strand
TCGGACTGAAAATCCGAGTGTCGGCAGTTCAATTCTGCCCTGACCCACCATTAAATCAAGAGGTTACGAGTCGTAAAAACGGTTTGTGACCTCTTTTTTTTGGGCACTGTGATAAAATTTTGACCCAATCCATCCATAATTTCGATGGCTGGTCTCAAACTTTCCGGGTTATGATGGGCATAACGCATCACCATCGACGGCGTTTTCCACCGTCCCAACTTATGAACTTCATACATGCCAACGCCAGCCTGAACCAATCTCGTGGCAAACGTATGACGTAGATCATGAAACCGGAAGTTTTCTATTTTCGCTCGTGTCATAGCCTCATCAAACGCCCGAAACAGATTTTTGGCGCCGCCACTGTCGATCGAATTCTGCATGGCGCCTACAAAGTGATCTGGTCAAAAAACAATACTACAAACTCTTATCTTTATGCCTTTTCTGTAACAGACAGCGCGCCATCCAAAACACTTAACCCAGCAGAAGCGCCAGTCATATCCAATGGGAGCACGCAATCCAAGACACCGCGGAAAATGACTGCGGATGTAAAAAATAATCCAAAATACGAAAGATACAAAGGGATCATCCTGAACAATGGCAAATTTATTGAGGGGAGTATCATCGGAATTAATAATCAAATAGTGTCGATTCGGACGAGTGATGATCAGATTAAAAAGTATCATTTTGTGAACGATGTTCAAAAATTTGTGGATAGATAAATGGCCATCATTATCAAATGCAAATTGTGCGGGAAGCGGCTGGGAAACGATGCGATACCATGCCCATCATGTGCATGCACCGAGACCGCTTAATATACTCCACCCCACAAAAAGGAAGTTCTTATCAATTCAATTTTTTTTTCTCTGCCTTGGTCATTTACCTCATAAAAATTTCCCGCTGAATTTGATATTGTTTCGCATAGTGATCAAGCATTTTAAAAAACTGTGCTTCATGAAAAGGCGAAAGACCTATTCGGATCCCCGCTTCTAAAAGCAGATTTTTCTCTTTAATATGAAATTTTTTATCCGCGCGCGCAATGACATAAGCATTTTTAAGTATCCCTATGGAAACTTCTGAAGGAATTTTGGCCAGCCTTTTCAAACATTGATCCTTATCCGGCATTTCTTTGATGACGCTTTTCACCTTTTTATGGAAAAGGGCCGTGCCGGGACATGAATCGATAATTTCATTAAAGCGGGCTAATTCATTTTCGTCAACTTTTCCATCGCACCATGCGATCAGTGATAAAAAATTTGCGTTTATTTCAGTGATGGCTTCAATAATATTTTCCTTCTTTTTCATGTCTTTCTCCTTATCCGGAATAATGTTTTGATAGCGCTATCTTGCTTGTTTAGCGGAGCTCCGCCGCGTGATAGTGCGGTTTGGGTACCAGCTTTCCTTCTTCGAGGCATTCCGTGAAGCGTATCAGATGGTATGTTGCCGGCCATTGCTGGTTCCGAGAGCCAATCATTTCTTCTTTACCATCTTCTTTGTAAATGATCAGATTGACATGTAATGCACGGGAGATAATCTGGGGCGCTAAATCGCCCGCATTGCTGTCATAATGGCCATATATGGCAATCTCTTTCGCTACTCTCCCCAGATCCCCGTCCTCGACGAATTGGACGAGATCCTGTGTTTCATGGCTTTCCTGCATCAGCCATGCGGAAATGTATCTGCGGAAACCTTCTATTTTTTGCCTGGTTACCGGTTTTCCACCGCCAAATGCTCCCAAATAGATCAGCGAAGAAAAAAGGCAATTTCCTTCGGGATAAACCGCGACATTCCGGCTGTTGTATTTCCGGAGCAGATTTTCATGTCCGTGGCTGAGTTTGTAACCGGGGTGCGCGAGCATGTAATTCGTCATCTGCGCGCCGGACTGGGAAGTTGCAGGCTTGGCATTGACCGGTTGCCGGGGCATTGCAGGTCTGGCGGATTGTTGCGGAATGGGCCGGGAGGCAGGCTGTTTCTGTAAATTCGGCGCCGGCCGTTCAACCGCCGCCATCTTGCCCGCTCCGGGGATTACGGAAGGCTTGGGAGCCATCGGCTGCTGGGAAGCATTCGGGTTGAATGGTTGTTGCGGGATGGGCTTGAAGTCGCGTTGCTCGCGTGGTTTAGGAGCTTGTCTTTCATCTATCATTTTTCTGAAACCGGGCGCAGTGATCATATTCCGGCAGGGCTTGCATATCCTGAGCTTATCTTTGCTGATCCAATCGGGCGCTTTAAAGCTGGAGCAGCAGTCGCCGCAGAAAACTCCCCCGCAGATGCGGCAGTGGTGCTTGCCGGAACTGAAAACACCGGCTGCCAGGGTTTTCTTGCATACCGGGCATACGGAAACCTCTTCATCCTTAACCCAGTATTCTTGCGGCAATACAGCCACCGAGAGACGGTACCTGGCTTCGTCATAGTCGTTGCCGGTGTCGCCAAGGCATTTCAGGCAAACCGTGAGATCTTTACCCGTTTGCCGCTGTAATCGGCGCGCCTCGCTTTTTTCCCGGCTCCATTCATCGTCTTTGCCAGCTTCATGCGCCCGGATAGCCGCCCAGCCCATATGTTTGCTCAAGTCGCCGTCCTGGGAAATGAAGACTGGGTCCACCTTCGCCACCGGCGCAAACTTTTTATAGGCGGCTTGCTCTTCCTCCATAAGCTTATTGTACTCAGCTTCCAGCCATTCCTGGAAGGAAGGCAATATGGCGTTATAACTTTCTTCCACTTTCTTAAAGACAATCTCGTTTTTCAATTTCATGCCCTGCCTGGCCGCCGTGGCGATTACCTGTCCGTATGTTACCGGTATCAGGCCGGTTGCAAAGTTGAGCGCAACGTCGAAGAAGGGATCTAAAATATATGTGGTGTGTTTTTTGGACTCGCTCTGGCATATGCGAATAAATTTGATTGCCGCATCTTTGGCCTTGGCGGTTCTCAACTCATCGAGAGGCAAATTGCCGACGCTGAGGCCGGTGCTGACATTGGAGCCGATAGTATGGAACAAATGCCAGAGCTGATCTTGATGCGCCTTCAGGTAGGCTTTCCAGAGTTCCTTGCCAGCCAGCTCTTTGGGCCTCAGCGTGTCGCTGGTTTTTGCGCCGACAGGCTGAGCAATCTCGATTCTGTTGCGCAGGCCGGTATAAAGGTACAGGACATAGCCGACCGTGTTCCAGCTCAGGGTTTCCAGCGACGTCCTGTTGTAAGTCAGAGAGGCGCCCGCGTCAATATAGATTCCGTAGTACACGGGGATGCTTGTCGCCACATTCAGGGCAAAATCCATGCTGGTGCGGTAATACCAGATGGCTGGTATGCGATGGCCTTCGCTTACGCCGAGGCCGATCTGCAGAGTCTTTGTTTTTTCAAATGGAACCAGTGCATCGGCCAAGCCTCCGGGAATTCTCTTCAGAGCCTCGGTGATGAACCCTTTAGAGATGGCGGAGATGAACTCCTCGGCCTTTTGCCTGATGCTTTTGCCATCCTTCGGATCAATCGCCTTCAAAATCTCAGCCGCCAACTTGGTCCACAGAGTGGTCTTGGGAACCGGAGTGATGCTGATGTTAAACACGACGCCGTTATTTAATTGCCGGGGATCGTTGTTGCAGTAAAAATAATCGATCCGGAAGGTATATCCGAAGCAGGTCCAGTATACGCCCGCTTCCCATGTCTCGTATTCACCGCCATATTCCGCCAGGCGGCCGCCTTCGTTTCTGTTGATAAATAATTTTGTTGTTCCCTTGGCCAAACTTATTCCGCCTCCCAGGCCTGGACCAGGGTCTTTCGTGGAGCCTGGACCGCATTTGGCGGTAAGGACATTAAAATCGAGGGAGCCGCCCTGAAAGAATTCTAATGCCTCCGTACGGAGGACATCAAATTTCAGATACTCGTGGATTTGCTCCCAGATGTCCTGAACATCTTTGTTTTTCTTTAAAAAATCGCCGGCTATTTCTTCTATCTCCGCCCTGGCGTTGTCGTCGGGGCGGTAATCACTGCTGAGGTGACGTTCACTCAGGTAGATGTCACAGGCGCGGGCCTTGGCCCAAAAGCGTCCCCAGCGCGCGGCCAGCCAGGCGGCCCAGTGATACTGGTCCTGGAACACAAAACCGCCCTTCCATTTGGCTACTTCCGCTTTCAGAGTAATATCAATGATTTTGGGAACTTTAACCGTTCCCACCCCTACTACCTTGAATTCGGAGATTGTTGTGAAATCCCGGTAGTCACCGACCATGATTCCACCCTTGTATTCCAGGGCGACGCCTACCGAGGTATCCGCTCCCTGGGCTTTGAAACCGAAAGACAAACCGAGATTGAAGGCGACGAGCATGCTGCCTGTGTCATAAGGCATGCATTTTTCCAGGTCGTTTATTCCCGCGCCTTTCAGCGGCAGTTCCGCGGCGAATTTAACCACGTCGATGACGGTCTGGCGTCCTTCCATGAAGTCTTTAAAGGACGAGAGAGTTTTGCCCTTGCCCGCAATCAGATTTCCGATATACAGAAAAAAAGGAAAGGAATTTTTATAGGCCGAGCAATAGCAGTTCAGGGCTTTCTGAACTCTGGGAAGCGTTTTCAACATTTCCAGTTCGCGCAGGGCTTTTTCTTCGAAAACCCGCTCATCGCTGATTTCCGCCGTATAAACTTCCTTCATGGCTTTCAGCTTGCTGCTGAGGTTCAGAATTTTCAGATTAAGGTCATCCTTCTGACGGTTGATCTCCTGGATTTGCCTTTGCCATGTTTCGAGACTTCCCTGCGATGCCAGCAGGATGGCTTTGGGCTGAAGCCTGGCTATTTCTTGTTTAAGATTGGCGATCACGGCTGGACGCCGCTGTTTGAGGAGTTCCTCCTTGAATTGTTCCTGATACCTTTTGAAATCTTCGACGGTGTTGATATTTTGCTGAAGCTCGGATTTTTTATCCAACAGAGGCATCAGTCTGGCGTACAGACGATCCACTTCATTTCTGATGGCGCCGCGTTCACCGGAAATTTCTTTGTCGATGACTTCCTTGCCGGAGCGCACCTCCTGGATGTGGTCATCGAGCTTTTTTTCGGCTGCGGATAATTTTTCCTGCGTCTGCCGGGCGACTTCCGATTCCGTATTGTGTCGTAAAATCTGCTGGGAATTCAAATCCAGATTGTCTTTGGTGCTTTCCAACAGTTTTTTCCTGCTTTTCTCCACGGCCAGTTTCTTTCTGCATTGCCAGTAATCCAAGGCCTGCTGCACCGATTCGTTCGGATGACGCTCCACATAGGACTGGTCTTGAGCTATCTTTCTGGAGAGAGTGGAAATTTTCAGATCTGTTTCTTTAATTTGCTTTTCTATTGCTTTAAGGAGATCGTCCAGAGATGTGCTTTCCGGATTTAATTTTAATTCCAATATCTCGATGCAGTCTGTTTTAAGCGCGAACATTTCTTTATATTGATCAGCGCTTTCGACTGTTTGGGCAAGTTCGCGCTTCAGGGATTGCCGTCTATCGTAGCCCAGATGTTCCCTGATGAAAATTTCTTTTTTTACGTTAGAGACCAGTGTGCGCTGCTCGTTAATCCATACCTGGCAGGTCCAGCTCAAATCTTCCCATTGCTGCCTGTTGCATCCGTTTTCGCGGTAGCCGGCCAGATTGTCCGGCAAAATTGAAAACAGCGCCAGATAATCCTTGATTTCCTGGCTGTTTTCCAAGGACTTGATAAAATCCGCCTTGGCTTTGTCCGGTTTGATTTTCTTGTTGAGCAGGTTTAAGTCGACCGACATTCTGAAAAGCCATCCCGAATAATCAGAAAAGGATAATTCGGGATGCTGGTCGTTGTACCCGGAACATTTCTGGGTAAATTCTTTATTATTCCTGATGCTTTTGATGAGCTTTTCGGTGCTTTCGGACATATGCGGATTCCTCGAATTAATAATTTAAATTGATATGCAATTTCCCGCGGGCGATGAAACTTATCAACTGTATTGCTGACCGCCGGGCAAGCGGCGACCGGCCGCGGCGCCGTTCGGTCACCCGGGATTGCGTGCTTTTTTCCATTCGATTTGAAATCTCATGGCTGATACTCCATGTGAAAAGACATATAAAGCAAAGTGGCGGTTCTTGCTTGCCTTTATTTAGCACAAAACAATATAATGGATAAACAAGAATTTTAAATTATTCTCTTACAGGCGCTTCTTCCGTTTCTCTCAGGAGAATGGATTTGACTTCCGCGGAAAGCGCCCTTATGCTCAGTTCTGCCTTGGTCCGCAAGCGGAATAACTTGCTTTTCACTGCTCCGAATGATAAAAAAACTTAAGTCGGGACAAGATGACGGTGCGGGGCTGCTGCGCGGCGGCTTCCTGAATGTATCGCCGGCGGATCCCGGTTCATGATTCATGCAGCGTGGCGATGCTGTAAATGCAAGCAACTTTCCGGAAGGGAGATTCTATGTGTCCCGTAGATAAGTTATCGTCAAGCGAGAGAGAAGTTTATGATCGGATTACGCGTGACATCGCCGCCGGGAGACAACTGAAAATTCTGACCGCGGAAGAGGAAAGTATCCTGACTCAACAGGTCCGGTGGGCGGTTGACCATAATTCGGAGTGGCAGGCCCTCAAAGCGTTCCACCACGCCCGCAACGCCATCAGCAAATTTTTTGAAAGCAGTGAAACAACCGTGCGCCTTCCTTACCTGCGCGCCTCCTATCTGAAGATGCTGGCGCACACCAATCCGCAACCGGACATCAACTGGAACTATACGGTCGCCTCGGCCTGGAAGGAGGCCCTGCTGGACAACTACGGCAATTTTCTTGCCGGAACGCGGCAACAGGATTGGGTGCGGCGTTTTTCCAGAACTTTCTTGTATATTCCCAGGAGCGGGCGCAGCCAGGAAAAGGAGAAGCACGGCGATGTCGGCGGCGTAAGGCTTTTTGTCTGGCAGGGCCTGACCTGGGCCTTTAAACCGGCCGAGCAAAACTGTAAGCTGGCCAAGGCCAATGCAAGCGGAATTCCTAAAACAAATGCCTGCATGCACAACAGAAGCCTGGCCAGCTATCTGCTTGCCAAAGCCCTGGGCCTGGAAAGAATTATTGTGAAGACGGAATTCGCCTACTATCAGAGCGACAGGCTGGAACCGGGCATCCTGATGGAAGGTGCCAGCGGATCCGAACCGCAGAAGATGCTGCCGGATATTGCGAAACTGACTCGTTGGAGCCAGGCGATGAACAAACAGCAGTTAAGCGAAAATTTTGAAGGGTGCATTACCGCTCATAAACGGCGCGATCTCTCGCTGGCTTCGTTTAAGAATGTTTCTTTCGCATCCGACCTTTTTGCCGCAAACTGGCTGGATTTTATCGCCGCCCAGATGGACCGGCATTTAAACAATATCTATATTAATTATTCCAGGACTGACGGCTATCGGGGGATTAAACTCATTGACAACGACATGGCTTTCGGCACGGAGACAGCCCCGGAGAAATTGAAAATGATCGTCGGCTCCCAGAATTGCGGGGTTCCGTCCGCCATCCCCGCGGGGCTGGAACCGGCAATCCGATCGATTGTCCAGAACATTATCAATCCCGACATCTTCTGGACCCAGTGCCAGCAAGGAGAGCCCGTGCTTCCGAAGGTTCAGGAGGCGCGGCGGAATCTTCCCTCTGCTTCATCCGGTCCGCAACAGAAAATGAAATTGTACGACCAGATGAACATCCACACGGGCAAAGGCTCCCAGCCCTTGCCGGCCGTATCTCTGCAACCAGCCGCGCTGGGCTGTATGGCGGGTATCGCCAGGCTTCTGGCAAAGAATGAATTCGTCAGTCTGATGAAACGGATGAAGACCGCCGCCACGGCGGCGATGCTTGCCCTGCCGGTGCAAAGCGGTGCTATGGAGATGATGCTCAAGCAATATCAAGATGCCTCCAATGAAAAAAAGCAGGAACTGATCCGCACGAGCTACTGGCACGGCATGGTCAATGTTTATGATCCTCAGTCCGGCATTCCGGACGAGTATGATAACCCGCCGAAATCCGCTGAAGCATGGTTCAAGAGCGTCCAGCAAAGGAACTGAATCCGGGAGGGAGGCATATTCGGGTGGTGCGCCGGATGGCGGAAGACAGTCCTTGCCGCGTAAGAACAGGTTGTATGAAAAAAAATGCCGGAAACGAAAGCGGCCGCAAGCGCATGGAGCATCGTCGCATTAATCAGGTTGTGAAAATTCTGAAAAAGGAGCTGGACCTGGGAGAAATGCCCATAGTCTCACACCTGGCGGAAGACCAACGCGATCCTTTCGTGATCCTCATTTCCACGCTGTTGAGCCTGCGCACGAAAGACGAAGTTACCGCTGAAGCGACGGAAAGGCTTTTCGCGCTGGCCGCCACTCCTCAGGGCATGCTGGAAATCCCGCAGTCAAAAATTGCCAACGCCATTTACCCGGTAGGTTTTTACCGGGTCAAGGCAAGGACAATTCATCACGCCTGCCGCGAACTCATCGGCCGCTTTGAATCGAAAGTTCCTGATAATCTGGACGATCTTTTAAGCATCAGGGGGGTGGGGCGCAAAACGGCCAACCTGGTCATCACTCTGGCTTATGGCAAAGAAGGCATTTGCGTGGATACGCATGTTCATCGCATTTCCAATCGCCTGGGGTATGTTGCAACAAAATCGCCGGATGAAACGGAAATGGCGCTTCGTGATAAACTTCCCCAAAACCACTGGATCATCTATAACACGTTATTGGTTGCTTTCGGCCGGAAAACCTGTAAACCCGTCTCGCCGCTTTGCAGCGCCTGTCCGATCAGAAAGTATTGTGATCGGGTGGGTGTCGCCTTGAGCAGGTGAACAGTCCGCTCACCCGTTTTGAAAGGATCCTGGACCGCCCATGACGCATCGCATTCCGGCAAACGATAAAAGATTTTTCTCCCGTCTGTTTCTTTTGTGTTTATGCCTTTTTTTCTGCTCTGTTATTTTTCAGGGCGCGCTCTGGGCGGCTGGTGAAGGGCCATCTGTCCAAAACCGGATACGTCCCCGCGTCGGTCTGGTGCTGAGCGGCGGCGGGGCGCGGGGCATGGCGCACATCGGGGTCATCAAGGTTTTGGAGGAAATGCATGTTCCCGTTGATTTCATTACGGGAACAAGCATGGGCGCCATTGTCGGCGGTCTTTACGCCGCCGGTTTGTCGCCTGCCGATCTGGAAAAGCTGGTCACCGGCATGGATTGGGACAATGCCTTCACCGACCGGCCGGCGGTTGATGAATTGGCCTTTCGCCGTAAAGAAGATTCGCAGCGTTACAAGATCAATGTTGATCTGGGATACAAGGATGGCAAGTTCGCCATGCCGAAAGGTTTGATTCAGGGACAGAATCTGAATATTCAGCTCAAAAAGCTCCTCCTGCATACGATGGATATTAAGAATTTTGATAACCTGCGCATTCCTTTCCGCGCCATTGCCGCAGATATTGAAACGGGCGAACAGGTTGTTCTGCAATCCGGCGATCTGTCCCAGGCGATGCGCGCCAGCATGTCCATTCCCGGCGTCTTTGCGCCCGTGGAAATCGGCGGCCGCCTGCTGGTGGATGGCGGTATCGCCAACAACCTTCCCGCCGATATCGCAAGACAAATGGGCGCTGATCTGATCATTGCCGTGGATATCGGCACGTCCCTGCGATCCCGGCGGAATCTGTCTTCTTCGGCGAGCATTACCGCGCAGGTGATGACCATTCTGATCCAGAAAAACGTGCAGTTTCAGCTGAACGCTATGCAAGACAAGGATATTCTCATCCAGCCGGATTTGGGAGACATCGGGACAACGGATTTTTCCAAGGCTGTCCGCGCCATCACCATCGGCTACGAGTCTGCCGGTCAAGCAAGAAAGCAAATAGCGGCGCTGTCCGTTGCGCCCGATCTTTACCGGAATTATCTGGCGCGTCAGCGCAAAGGTCAGGAGGAAAATCCCGTCATTGATTATGTCCGGGTGGAAAATAATTCTCCCTTGTCGCCGCTGGTTCTGGGCGCCCAAATTGAAACCTGGCCCGGCAAGCCGCTGAATACAGAAACTCTGGTCAAGGATTTGAAAAGACTCTACGGCCTGGACACTTTTGAGCGTGTGGATTTTCGTTTTGAACAGCGTCAGAAACAGACAGGCCTGGTTTTTAAGGCGGATGAAAAATCATGGGGCGACACATTTATCAAGTTTGGCTTTGGCATGGCGGATGACTTCAAGGGAGAAAGCACCTATTCTCTTGCCGCCAGCATCACCAAATCCCAACTGAACGCCCTGGGAGGCGAGTGGCGCACGGAAATGCAAATCGGCGAATCTCCCCGCTTTTTTACGGAGTTTTATCAGCCGCTCACCGTTTCCACGCGATTCTTTGTCAATCCCCAGCTGGAAGTGCGTCAGCACAATGTCAATATTTTCAATAATGACGATTTGGTGGCCCAGTACCTGGTGCGCTTCGTGCAGGCCGGTTTAGGCGTGGGCCGGCAGTTGGGGAACTGGGGAGAAGTCCGTCTGGGTGTCTGGCGGGCTTATGGCACTTACAATGTCAACATCGGCGATCCGAACATGGGTTCGGACAGTTATAACCGGGGCGGCCTGATTGCTTCTTTTTCACTCAACACGCTGGATAAATTCGATTTTCCCACGCGCGGGGCGCATGTCAGCACCATCATCGCCAACAATCTGAAGGCGCTGGGGTCGGACAACAACCTCAACAGCCTGATCCTGTCGATGCAGTATGTGAAAACATGGGGGAAATTCACTTTCGTTCCCGGCATCGCCTATTCCGGATATTACAACAGCGATACGGCAATTCAGGATTCTTACACCCTGGGAGGTTTTTTAAATCTTTCCGGATACTTTCCCAATCAGCTTTCCGGGCAATGCACAGGCATAACCCGCCTGATTTTTTACCGCAACATGGGCAGCCTGGGGCTGGGCAGTCTGCGCAACCAGTTTTATCTGGGCGGCTCCGCGGAAGCGGGCAATGCCTGGACAAAACGCGAGGATATTTCCTTCGACACTCTGATTTATGCGGGCAGTGTATTTCTGGGCCTCAATACATTTTTAGGGCCTGTTTATCTGACTTACGGCATGGCGGAAGGCGGCCATCAGGCCGTCGGTCTTTACATCGGACAGCGCTTCTGATGCGCTCATCCTGGCGGGCGGGGTTGGTTGAAGGCGGGCGGGGAACATCACGGCGCCGGTGATTGCTGTTTGGAAAATAGCAGGCATTGCCGGGTCCGGTTTCGGCGGAGGAAAGCTGAAGGGTTGTATGACGGAGAAAAACAGGTGTATAAGCGGCTGAGCGCCATTTGTTGTTATTTTTAACATGAGACAAAGGAGGTAAATGATGGACATTTATGAACAATTAAGGGAAATTCTGGATGCGCATCCGTCAACGGCGCCGAAGGCAAAGTCAATAGGTGAGATACTGCGCACGCTTTTTACGCCGGAAGAAGCCGCTCTTGCTGTCGAGATGAGTTTTAAAACCAAAAGCGTATCCAGTATAGCAAAGTCGGCCGGAGTTTCAGAGAGCGTCGCAAAACAAAATCTGGAGGCGATGGCTGACAAGGGGATTATTCAATCCAAACATAAAGAGGGAGAGCAAGTCTATGCTTTGCTGCCGCTGATTCCCGGCGTGTTTGAATTTCCCTTTATGAAGGGCGGCGGTTCGCCCATGCACAAACGCCTTGGTGAGCTTTGGGAGGAATACCACCAGGAAGCGCTGGGCGCCTCGTTTTCAGGCCAGCCAACGCCTCTGATGAGAGTCATTGCTGTGGAAAAGTCCATTAAGGCGCGCGATCGCGTTCATCCCTACGAAGAGGTTAAAAATTTCATTAACGACGCAGATTACATCGCCTTGACCAACTGTGCCTGCAGAGTCAGCGTGGGCAAATGTGACAAACCCAAAGAAGTATGTCTCATTTTCGGGGAAACGGCCGAATTTCTTGTGGAGAGAGGCTTTGCCCGCAAGATTGACAAAGCAGAAGGGATGAGGACGCTTGATTTGGCGGAGGAAGCGGGTCTGGTTCATACAAGCAATAACAGCGCTGACCGCGCTAATCTGATCTGTAACTGCTGCCCTTGCTGTTGCACTGTTTTGCGTGGGAAAACACAGCTAAAGCATCCTCACGCTTTTGAACCCAGCCGGTTCGAAGCACATGTCAAAAGTGAAGACTGCATCGGTTGCGCTGTTTGCGCCGATGAGCGCTGTCCGGTGAAAGCTATTGAAATGCAGGATGATATTGCCGCTGTCAATGTGCAAGAATGTATCGGCTGCGGCTTGTGTGCGACCGGATGCCCGGTGGATGCGATTGAATTGCAGGAAAGAAAACAGCCGCCCGCCACTCCGGCGGGCATAATGGACTTGGGAGCTAAGGTTCTTCAGGAAAAAGGAAGGCTTGAGGCTTTTATGAAGATTATGCAAAGCTGACGCGTCCGGAAAGCGCTCCGGATGAAAACCATCGGTTTTCTTTAATCAGCGATGAAGGGACGCTTTTATTATCTGTGAGAGGTTTTATGCCGAAAGTTTATTGCGATGAATTAATCGTGCCTAAAGAAGCGGAGGATCTCAACGGGCATGTCAACAATGTTGAATATCTGCGGTGGATGCAGGACGCCGCGATGAAGCACGCCGCGGTAAACGGCTGCGCTGAGGCCACTGCCGCCGCCGGCGCAACCTGGGTGGTGCGCGCGCATAAAATTGAATACTTGAAACCGGCGTTCGCCGGCGATTGTGTTGCCGTTTTGACGTGGGTTGTGAATTTGCGCCGCGTGCAGTCGCTGCGCAAATACAGAATTTTTCGCCGGTCCGATAAAGTCCTGCTGGTCGAGGGGGAAACAGAGTGGGTTTTTGTGGATGCCGCAAAAGGCACGCTGCGTTCCATTCCTGAAGAAGTGAAGGCGAGGTTTGAATTGCTGCCGGACGGCCGGGAACCGGATGTGGAGATGCTGGCTACGTTAAAACGTTGTTTCAACTTTGGTTTTTAGCGCAGCTGAAGCTACGCGCTACATGAAATATCAATGTAGCGCGGACCTTCAGGTCCGCCGGTTATGGATGAGACGGGTAAATTTATGAAATACCAGGCAGCAGAAGATAACCATACTTTACCCTTGATGGTCATGGAAAGTTCCGCATACTCTCCAAACCGATGCGTGTTTTGCAATGATGAATTTGGCGTCTGGCTGTATCAGGCCAATTGCATTGAGTTTATGGATGCGCTTTTCAACAAATATCCTGAAGGGAAGTTTGACGTAATCTTTGCCGATCCGCCATACTTTTTATCCAACGGG
Source organism: uncultured Smithella sp. (assembly GCA_964491435.1). Lineage (GTDB taxonomy): Bacteria > Desulfobacterota > Syntrophia > Syntrophales > Smithellaceae > UBA8904. The sequence goes on along the minus strand of CAZBGE010000065.1, from coordinate 3,815 downwards.
GGCATGACATGTCATGCCGGAAAAATGGTGAAAGTTGATAAAGGCCAATGGGACAAATCGAAGGGGCCTGAAATGAATCATGAATTCAATATGGCCTGGTTGTCCAGGTGTCAGCAAGTCTTAAAGCCCCATGGCTCGATCTGGGTTTCCGGAACACAACATGTGATTCATTCCGTCGGCTATGCCATGCAGCAACTGGGCATGAAAATTCTTAATGACATCACCTGGGAAAAGCCCAATCCCCCTCCTAATTTATCTTGCCGCTATTTTACTCATTCCACGGAGACAATCATCTGGGCCGCGAAAAATGATCAATCAAAACACTGTTTCAATTATGAGAAAATGCGTGAAATTAACGCCGGCAAGCAAATGAAATCCGTTTGGTCCATGACTGCCCCCAGCGGAGATGAAAAAGAATTCGGAAAACACCCGACTCAAAAACCGGTCCAGCTCCTGGAGAGAATTATTCTGGCCAGCACCAGGGAAGGTGACTTGGTTTTTGATCCCTTTTCCGGCAGTTCAACAACCGGCGTTGCTTCCATATTGCTGAAACGAAAATTTGCCGGTTGCGAATTAGAAGATGAGTTCATCAGTCTGTCTTCAAAGCGGCTTGCAATGGCGATTAAAAAAAGGTTGTCTGCCCTTCATTGCTGATGATGCCGGATGTTTTTGTGAACAATCAAGGAGATCGTTGAGCATGCGGAGCAGACGGGCGACTTCCTGCTGGTTGCGCAGATGGAATTTCGCCCTGCTGCCGGGAGTCTTTCCAATGCGGACGGTGAAAATGTCTTCCCGATCCAGACGAAACACATTTTCATCTGTTTCATCATCGCCGATAAAAAAAGCTTTTCCGAATCCTTCCCTGCGCATCAGCAGAGCAAGCGCCGCGCCCTTATCCGGGGCGCCGGCTGGAAGCAGATTCTCAACGCATTTGCCCTCCAGTCTCCGGGGCGGCGGGTGCAGCCTTTCGAGCGCGGAAATGATGAAGGCGCGGGCCGTCCGCCGGTTTTGCGTTTGCCGGTAGTGAATGGACAGAGTCGCGCCCTTGTTTTCAACTGTCATGCCCCTGCGATTTTCAAGCGGCAGCAAAACGTCCAGTTGGTCTTGCCATCCGTTGACCGTATCGGCAAATTCATTTTCCACGGATGACCATCCCGGCAATCCCTCTACGCCATGGTTTCCCAGCAGGTAACGGGGCGCCGCGCCCAAATGCGCCAGGGCGTCTGAACGGGATCGGCCGGTAATGACCGCGACCGCCGACCGCGCGGCAAGGCGGGTAAAGTATTTCCGGACGCTGTCCGGAATCCAGATTGCCTGAGGATCGGACGCAATGGGCGCCAGCGTGCCGTCAAGATCAAAGGCGAACAGGGCGGCTGGTTCGATAAAATTCGTCAGAGCGGCAAGACCGGCCTTCCCGAAAAGATAGGCCGGCAATTCAGTTTGTTTCATAGGTGCATGCCAATTCCGGACGCCAGTTTTTCACGCTGCCGGATGCGGGCCGCATCCAGCAGCATGCGGGCCGCCCAGCGATAAACGTTGAAATCGCGGATCATGGACCGCATGCTGCGCATCCTCGCCTGTTGTTCGAATTCGGGCATCGTCAGCGCCTGATAAAGGGCGCGGGCCGTCTGTTCAATATGGTAGGGATTGACGATCAGAGCTTCGTACAGCTCATGGGCCGCTCCGGTAAAACGGCTGAGGATCAGCACGCCCCGTTCGTCATCGCGGGCGGCTGCATATTCCTTGGCTACCAGATTCATGCCGTCATGCAGGCTTGTCACCATGCAGACATCGGCGGCGCGGTAATAACGGTTCACGGCTTGTGGTTCATGATGCTCGACTTTCAGGTGAACCGGCAGGCAGGTTCCGCGGGAAAACCGCAGGTTGATCTGCGCGGTCAGCGCGCGCACGCGTGCTTCAAAGGTCTGGTATTCTTCAAGCGCCGAGCGTGAGGGGGCGGCGATCTGTACGAAACAGAAGCGTCCGACCATTTCGGGGTGCGTTTCCAAAAGACATTCGACGGCCCGCAGGCGTTCGAGAATGCCTTTCGTATAATCCAGCCGATCGACGCCCAGTCCTATCAGGCAATCCTGATCCACTTTTAAAGAACGCCGGATTTCGGCCCGGCATTCGGCGATCGGCGGCTGCGTATCGCCCCACGGCGTCGGCCACTGAATGGAAATCGGATATGCTTCCACCAGCGTCAGATTGCCGCCGTGGGAGATGGTGGACGATGCGTGCTCGATCCTGGTTTCCAGGTTCCGGTCCACGGTTTCCAGAAAGTTCTTGCAATGAAAAGGCGTGTGAAAACCAAGGATGGTGCTTCCCAGCATTCCCCGGAGCAGTTCCTCGCGCCAGGGGCAAATGCCGAAGGATTCGGGATTCGGCCAGGGGATATGCCAGAAGGTGATAATGGTTGCTTTGGGCAGGGCTTTCCGGAGCATGGCGGGCAGCAAGGCAAAGTGATAATCTTGGACGAGCACGACCGGATCGTCCCGGTCCGCTTCCTGGACCACCGCGTCAGCGAAGCGCTGGTTGATTGCCATATAGTGTTTCCAGTCGCCGGTGCGGAAGATCGGCCGGACATGGGCGATATGGCACAGCGGCCATAATCCTTCATTGGCGAATCCGTAGTAATAGCCCTTTTCCTCTTCTTCCGTCAGCCAGATGCGCCTGAGCGTATAGTCCGGATGGTCCGGCGGGACGCGCACATGGTCTTTTTTGTCCACAACTTCACCATCGGCCGATCCTCCGCCGTGCGCAATCCATATTCCCGAACAGGCGCGCATGACCGGTTCGACGGCGGTGACCAGTCCGCTTGCGGGATGCTGAATTTCGACGCCTTCTTTTCCTTTGACGTGAATGTATGGCTCCCGGTTGGAGATGATCATGATCTGCTCGCCGGTTAATTGTTTGAACAGCAGGTTTTTGAGAGTGTCCGGATTCCAGGAAAGGGTCGCATCATCCGCAATTCTCCTTTCCGTATCCAGAGCGCGCAGCATATCGCGCAAATCGCCCGCCAGCGGCTGCAGTTCGGAGTTGGATGAATTGGTGAAAGGCTTGATCAGGGCCTCGCCGCGCAGCAGGGCGCGGACGCCTTTCATCCAGCCTTGCCAGCTCAAGTGGGCGACCAGCACGGTAATTAAGGACGTTACCAGGCAGAGGACGGCGAACAGAATCAGGAGATACTTGCGTGTGTCCCCGCTGCGGCGTTCGACAAAACTCATGTCGTGAACCAGAACAAGGGAGCCGGACGGAGCGCCGTTGAGCAGAACGGGATTGACGGCGACATGAACCAGACCCTGCGGCAGTTGCAGAAGCGCCGGTGATTCGTGGATGGATGAATTCGGCAGCGCACAGGCCAGGCCGCCGGGAAAAGTGCTTGTGGAGTAGCGAAGCTTGCCTTGTCCGTCGCAGTAGCCCATCGCGAAAAGCCGCTCGTCCTGAAGGGATTGTGTGAACAAGGCATGGATCTTTCTCTTGTTCTCCTGAACCAGCAGGGCGCCCAGCGGCTCCTGGACGGTTCTGGTGATGAGCTTTGCGCGGATATCCAGATCGCGGACAGACCAGCGCAGCGTCAGTTTGTCCACCAGGGGAACTACGAGGTAAGCCAGAATCGTCATCGCGAAGATCAGAGGGATAACAAAGCGTAGCGTTAGGCGCAAAGAACGGGAAAATTTTATGTTTTGCAGGCTCATAACGAATCTTTCATCTTTCTTCTAAAACGCGCTGTCCCATCTTGTGCTGAGGCGAATCGCGGAGTTGATCATGCCGACCATGCTGTATGTCTGAACAAAATTTCCCCAGGGATCGCC
>CAZBGE010000064.1:0-17101 GCA_964491435.1 uncultured Smithella sp. | reverse complement strand
ATGAAGCTTGTTGATCTGCTGATGATTCCGTATTGACGGGAAAGGTCAATAACGGCTTTCTGCTTCTTATCATCAAGTCTCTGACGTTGCCGTGATCCTTCCGGCGAACCACCGCCTTCTTCCAGCTCCCGGATTTTTTCCCGCGCCCATAGTTTTGATATTGGCATGGCCTCGTCATTTACTTCTTCCAGGTCAATATTCCACTTCCTCAATACCTCCCCCTGACGATTATATTGGTTGACGGTGACGCCTTTATCCTGGAAATCACGGCTTTTTATCTTGGCGAATATGCTGGTGGCTTGCCGCATGAAAACAACGGGACAAGCAGGAACCTGGTCAATATCGCTGCCGCAGTCTATTTTCAGGTTGCCGATGCGCCCGGCTACAACTTTTTGGAAAAGACGCAGAACTTTCGGTTCAATCCTTTCCTGCGGCGCAATCAGCTCCGCCGCACCGCCGGCAACTTTGGCCACTGCCTTGATGAGAAACTCGTTCGGTCCGTTGCCGATGCCGACTGCGGACAGGGCGGTTGTGCTGTTGTGGCGTTGAACCAGTTCCATGACTTCATCTTCGTTGCTGATTTCTCCATCGGTGATCAGGATAACATCCCTGCGGAATCCGTCCGCCGGATCTTCTTTGTAAATGTCTGCCAGAGGAGGCAGAATTTCCGTGCCGCCCAGCGAGGCATCGGTTTTGGAAAGATATTTCAGTGCTTCCTTTATGTTTTTTTCATTATATGGCTTGCTCGACTTAAACAGATGATCAAATTCATTTCCGAAACGATAAATATTGAACATCATGTCCATACTTAGTGCTTTGATCAGAATCTCAAGAGCTTTTTTGGCTTCTTCGATGGAATCGCCCTGCATGGAACCGGAACAATCCAGCACAAAAACGATTTCTCTGCCCTTGGGTGAATCATTGGCCTGGTTTCCTTCCGTTGCTTCATTCGGTGTCAGGTCGATTTGAAGAAAGGTGTCATCATGGTACTGGGATATATAGGCTCTGTTGGTAAAATCCTTCTCATAAGTGATCGTGAGAATAAAGTCCCGATCCATGGAAACTTGGTCGGCGGAAAAGGTGACATAAGCTTCATCATTTGTAAAACTGGTTTTGATGGCATGAGACGGTGATTCAATGGAGGCAATGGTTTTCCTGCCGGCAATATTTACGTTGATGGTCAGGCCATAGGGAACCTTAAATTCAAAAGGCGGATTGACCAGAGCGCTTGCCGGAATGCCGTTTTCATCTTCCTGCGAGGCCGGTGTGAAACGGGGCGATATGGTTGTGGGCAAAAAGAACCGCACTTCCGATTTGTAAGAGTCCAGCAGGGTGATATAGGTTATCTCAATTATCACACTGCCGCCGGGTTTGATATTGCCGATAGACAGGGTAAAGATATTCGGGCGCTCTTCGTCCATAAGCTGCGCTTTGTCCCCTTCAGACAAGGCCTTGTCGTAAATTTCAAAGGCCTTTTCCTTTTCTTCAATTTTGCCTTCAACAATTCTGCCGTCGATCAGAGCTCTGAACCCGCAAACGGCGGCATTTTCGGGCAATGGGAATTTATAAACGGCTTCGATTGATTTTTTCTCTGTGTTTTTGAATTGCTGGGATATTTTAACCTTTGCTCCGCGGCCGGTTATGTCCGCCTGAACATCCACTCCGGCAAGCGGCACGACCTGGCCGTTTTGCTGAATCAAGATTCCTTCCGTCTGGCTTCTGTCATTCATTATTCATTTCCCCTTTCGCTATCGACTTGGCAATCCTGATGATTTCGAGAATCTTTTTCGGTTCTTTGATTTCCATCTCCCTGCTGATATTGATCTCCATGCCCGGCACAATCTCATACCGGATCATGACCTCTCTGGAAGGAAGAACCGGTTCAGGCGCTTCCTTTTGCATCAAAGAGACCATTGCCGTGATGCCGATACCCTTTTCCTGAAACGATTTAATCCTTAACAACTGCTGGACATGACTGTCATAATAATAACCGCCTCGCCCACGTCCGGCAGGCGGATCGATAAGACCTTGCTGAACATAGTAACGTATTGTTCTTCTTGTATATCCAGTCAGTTCGCCAAGCTCTTCAATGGTGTATGCTTTTCTTTCCATGTATTATTAATAACACCTGACTGTCATTTTGTCAAGGGCATTAATAAAACGGATGCAAGAGAGTGGATTATTGAAAAAAATGGAGACTGGCAGAGATGAACTGCCGGGGATATTCCATTCAGCGGCTTCGAGATTAATTTCGCTCCATTCTGCTTGGCGTAACTCACCCGGACGAACAAAGGTGAGCGGTGCAAATTTCAATGCACACTGGACAACGAAACTGCCTTTATAAGCGTCAATGGCTCTAAGCAACTGGCCTACACCTGCCGGGTCTGTAATCGCAGCTCTGTTTATTGTGGTGACGGGTGTTAACGCACCCTTTAGCCCAGCCGTCGGGTCATGTTCAATTCGCGAAGTAGCTATCGCATAGCAAAACACATTGCTGCACAGTGCCTTTGCTCTATGGGCAAGCTCATTCGCACCACGGCCTTCGATGCGCTGTAATACCGTTAATACTTCCCGCGCCTTGATGTGAGATATTGGCGTTTTCCCGATAAATGGAAATATGTCACGCTCCAGCCTGCCCATTATTCTCTCAGCATGGCTTTCTTTCCAGCGTGGTTTGAATTTGTTGTGCCATTCTCTGGCAACCAGTTCAAAGGTTTCACCTTCCTCAATGGCTGCTTGCTTCTGCGCTTTACGTTCCTCTGCGGGGTCAATACCGCCTGCAAGAAGTTTCCTTGCATCATCACGTTTTTTTCGTGCATCCTGAAGAGAAACATCCGGGTAGGCTCCAAAAGCCAAAGTTTTATGTTTCGCATCGTCCTTTTTGCCAATGCGGTATTTAAATCTCCATAGCTTCCCGCCGGTAGGCGTAATCAGAAGATACAATCCGTCGCCGTCAAAAATTTTATATTCTTTTCCCATCGACTTAGCCGTGCGAACTTTGACTTCGGATAATGGCTTAATTCTTTTAGGCATGAGCTGTGTCCTCCCTTTTTTTGGGGGCATTTTGGGGGATGAGATTTTATTTTGGGGGCATTTCACTTTTAAAGTGCCCCCAAAAACTCTGGATTTTGGCAGACATCATAACCCTGCTTTGGACAATAGACAATAAAAAACCCGTTATTTCTAACGGGTTTTGTACTAATCCAGACTTTACTGGATTATGTATTGGCTCCCCAGCGCGGACTCGAACCACGGACATGGTGGTTAACAGCCACCCGCTCTACCGACTGAGCTACTGAGGAACATATTTAATTATCAAGGTTCTTCTTTCATTCACCCGGCAACTGTCAAAAGCCTCAAGCGTCTCAAGAAGAATTTCACCGGTTACATAATACAAGAAAAAGCAGATGTCAACAAATTCGATCTGAAAATGATTTTTTTTATATCTTGACTTTTTCAACAACATATCTTTTTAGTTTGCAAAAGATTCTGCATAATCCATTCCACGCAATTGGCCTGATAAGGCTAAAATAAAGAGGGAGGTTTTTCTCATGTTCAAGAAAGTATTGTTGTTGTGTGCAGCCATTTTTATTATGACGTCCGTAGGCTATGCCAAAGAAACCGGCGGAATTAACATGCCGGAAAGTTTGCAGGCCGGGAAAGACACCCTTGTTTTGAACGGGGCCGGCGTCAGAACAAAATTTTTTATCAAAGCGTATGTCAGCGGACTCTATCTGAAGAAAAAAAGCGGCGACGCCAACGCCATCATGAATGCCGATGAACCCATGGCGGTCAGGCTCCACATCACCTCTAAAATGATCACGAGCGACAGGATGAAAGAATCCACCCTTGAGGGATTTCAACATTCCACAAACGGCAACATGGGTCCATATCAGAAACAGATCGATACGTTTATTGCCGTTTTCGCGGACAATATCAAAATCGACGATAAGTATGACATGATCTACATTCCCGGCAAAGGAACAGAAGTATATAAAAACGGAAGCTTGAAGAGTACGGCCAGGGGATTGGATTTCAAAAAAATTCTTTTCGGAATATGGATTGGCGATAAACAGGCTGACAGCAACCTGAAAAAGCTAAAGGCGTCGATGCTGGGCAAGTAAGGGCGAAAGGAACTTTTCATGAAAAAAATCAGCATATTTATGATATTGCTCATTTGTCTGATGCTTGCAGGTCATTCTTTTGCCGGAGACAAGACTTCCGGGTTTGTGGGAATGTGGACGGGAGATTTTTGCACGATGGATTTCAAAGATGGGCTTCGTTGTGGCAAACCGGCAAACATTGTCATCGACGAGCAGAAAAATGATCTGGTCCGGGGTCATATCACGATCAACGGCAAAGAATATCCCTTATCCGGCGTCCTCACTGCAAAAAATACAATTGATTATATTGATGCATTAGGATCAATCGGCACCCTGAAACTGCTGCCCGGAAAAATCATGCAGATGAAAACACGCAATCGATGTGTCAAAGGCGATACAGAGTGCGCCCATCAGGGCTTATTTAAGAAAAAAACACCATAGATTGATCAACTCGCAACAATCCGCCAAGTCCCAAAACACCGGTTTCCAGAGTGTTTGTAAAATATTGCACCCTCTGGAGACCGGCTCGGCGCACTGGCAGGGCAATCAACGTCACGATGAAATTCGGTTTGCTGACTATTCAAAGATTTTTTTAAATACGCTCACCGGCAATGATGCTTTTAAGATTTGCGGCCGCGCCCATCGGTTCATCCGCAGAACAAATCGCGGAAACAACAGCCAGACAATCCGCGCCGGCTCTCATAATCTCCGCCGCATTGGATACATTGATTCCGCCAATGGCAACCAAGGCATGACGGCTGAAAGATTTAATTTTTTTAAGGCCTTCCATCCCCCAAGGCTCCTTGGTGTCTGTCTTGGTCGGCGTGGCAAACACGGGACTGACGCCGATATAATCTACATCAAGCTTTTCGCAGGCTTCAACGTCCTGCCAGGTTTCCACGGAAACGCCGATAATAGCGCCACTTCCCATCTGTTGGCGGGCTTCCGCATAAGGCATATCTTCCTGTCCAATATGCACGCCGTCGGCGCCGCAGGCCAGCGCGACATCAATACGATCATTAATAATCAGGGGCACACGAAACGGTTCCAGTATTTTCTTAACAGATCGCGCTTCTTCGACAAAAAGACGTGTAGAAATGTCCTTCTCGCGCAGTTGAACATAATCGGCGCCGCCCTGCGCCGCCTGCAAAATAATATCCCGCAAAGGTCTGTTGCGGCATAAGCCGCGATCTGTCACCAGATAAAGGCCACGCATGACTGCTCTCCCCTACCCTGTTTGGAGATGTCTGCTGATATCCGTTTCCGATAAACCGTAGAGAATATCCAGAAAATGCATTTGCAGGGAACCAGGCCCCCGTGACTGCTCCGCAGCCATTTCGCCGGCGATGCCCATCACGGTCATGGCTTTGACTGCGGCCGCCAGGGAATTTTTCTCCACGGCGGCAAACGCGCCGCAAAGCGCGCTGGCCGTACAGCCCAAGCCGGTCACTTTCGTCATCATCGGATGGCCGTTTTGAACTTGAACAACCTTTTCCGCATTGACGATATAATCCACTTCGCCGCTGATGCAGACGACGCATTTTCTGTCCCCGGCGATATGTTGCGCCGCAGAGACCGCCTCGTCTGATCCGGCGGTGCTGTCCACGCCCTTTGTCTGGAACATGTCATCCGTCAGAGCCATGATTTCCGAGGCGTTGCCCCTGATGATTGCAGGCTCGCCGGCATGGATCAGTTGACGAATCGTTCGCGTACGATATGGAGTTGCGCCCGCGCCAACCGGATCGATAATCACGGGAACGCCTTTTCCCGCAGCAGCAGCAAAAGCCTTGAACATCCCCCTGACCCAGGGTTCGCTCAGGGTTCCGATATTGATCACCAAAGCAGAGGCCAGCGCCGCCATATCGGCAACCTCTTCCTCGGCATGGATCATCACCGGCGATGCGCCAATTGCCAGAAGCGCATTGGCCGTATTGTTCATCACCACGTAATTGGTAATATTGTGAACCAGCGGGCTTTTCGCGCGAATGTCCACGATGGATTGGTAAATTTCCGAAGCAGTGATATCCATTAATATTCCCTACCCTTATTGGCCGGGCATGACAATGCGTGATTCTTCCTTGCGTTGCATCTGTTCAGCTTCGGCAATCATCGCCCGAACCGTTTTTTCAATGGCGTCCGGTAATTTATCCGTCGCCTCCTTTAGTGTTTTTGCCCCTTGAATGAGGCACTGCACCGGAATCGGTCCGTTCGGCGACATCAGCTGCGCCATGCCGGTAAAAATAACGTCACGGCTCTCATCCGGAGATCCGTCAATATTGACGGGTGAAAGGCGGCGGATGGAAACATACGTCAGATCCGTAAAAGTTTCTTCCCTGTAAATATTGTCCGGATCGATCTTAATGTTTGTCATTCTGGGTCCGTTTGCATCAATCATGGGTAGTCTCCTTTTTGGGAATTGATAATTTTGTCTGCCCTGAAAAATAATGGAAACTGCAAGCTAAACGGCCTCCTTCATCTTCGGTTCATTGCACGACTCCGTACACTGAAAAGTCCGAATGGTCAAGAAGGGATGCAAATGATTAACAACAGGCGGTGAATATTTCCATCAAGAAAACCAATGCCATTCTTTGTTACAACCTGGAAGGTGAGGGAGAGGGCTCCGGGAAGACATATTGGAGATGCCTTACATCCCTAAACACCTCCCCCTCGTTGGCAGGAAAAAAGGGGACTGTAAACAGCCTTAAAACTGGCTGAAATTTCTTATTTGGTATTCTTTCTCAACGGGCCGTCTATTTACGCTTGCGCCGGTTCGGCAAAAACTTGTCTGACCCGCAGTCATATTTTGTTACTGCATCTATCATGCCAACAAAACAATTTTTTTATATCGTTGTTTTATCACATTTTTTATTTTTCTACTGGATAAATGTGTCAAATAATGCTTTAAAACCGTCTCATAATTGTCTCAATGATACACTTATGAATCATTATTTGTGTTTCTTGCACAAATTGAAGGAAAAAAATGACTGAAGAACAGGAATTGCAGCAAGGATGGCTGCTCAGAGATATCAATCTGCTGGGAGCGGATTATTACGAAAAATTCCATCAACAAACTTTCCTGGAATGGAAAAAATTTGTCTCTGGCGATCCTGATATTGATACCTCCGTCGTGCCGCAGGATGTTCTCGATTCTTGGAAACGTTGCGTGGAACTCAATGTCAATCCTCTTTCAAAACCCGATAATAAAATTCTGGCTGGAAAGGAACTGGACGCCCTGCTTTTCAAAAATAAGGATTTTATTGATGTCAGCCGCCCATTCATGAAAAATCTCTACCAGTTTCTGGCAGGTTCCGGCTTTCTGGTGGCTCTTTTCGACCACAACGCCTTTATTCTGGAAGTTATCGGCGCTCCGGAAGAAACAAAACCGGTCCAAATGGCCAATGGGCTTGTCGGCGCCTGCTGGCAAGAAAAATATGCCGGCAATACAGCTACCGGAACGGTTGTTTTCTACCGGAAACCAGTCCAGTTTTTCGGATCGCAGCACTTCATAAAATTTTATCATCGGGCGACTGGTTCGGGCGCGCCAATCTTTGATGCCGAAGGAGTATTTATCGGCGGCGTTGTCATCTTCGGACGTTATTATTGCGCCAATCCGCATACTCTGGGCATGGTTGTGGCAGCGGCGGGCGCAATAGAAAATGAATTGCGGATACGCAAAGCTCTTGCGGAAAGCCAGGTTGCCGCCAGCTACCAGCAGACAGTCATCTCCTCTATTCAGGAAGCTCTCATCGCGGTTGATTTCACAAATCATATCACTCTGATCAATGACAACGCCCGCAAGGTGTGCGGTCTGAATGGCGTAAAAGTTGAAGGGCGTCTGCTCCGTGATGTTTTCAGCCCCGAAAACACACAGTTTTTTACACTCATCGAAAACAATGAGACTGTCACCGACCGGGAAATCAGGATCTTTGCTAAAAACACATCCGGCGACTACACACTGACCTGCAATCCAATTTTATCGCATGATCATAATATTATTGGTAAAATTATCATCCTGAATGAAATTCAAAGAGCCAAGTCCATGGTCACGAAGATGATCGGAGCTTCCGCCAATTTGAGGTTTGAGGATATTTACGGCCGGAATCCCCGTTTTCTGATGACTTTGGATCAAGCCAAAATGGTTGCGCAAAGCAGCTCCAATGTTCTTTTGCTGGGGAAAAGCGGAACAGGCAAGGATATTTTTGCGCAGGCGATCCATAATCTCAGCGACCGGAAAAATGGCCCTTATCTGGCCATCAACTGCGGCGCCATTCCCCGTGACCTGATTGCCAGCGAACTTTTCGGACACGAGGAGGGAGCATTTACCGGTTCGCGCCGCGGCGGCAATCAGGGCAAGTTCGAACTGGCCGACGGAGGCACCCTCTTCCTGGACGAAATCGCCGAAACGCCGCTGGAACTGCAAACGGCGCTGCTCAGGGTCATCGAGGATAAAACAGTTCTGCGCATCGGCGGCACCCGGATGCGGCCGGTTGATGTGCGCATCATTTTTGCAACGAACAAAGACCTCCGGGAAGAAGTCCGCAAGGGCAACTTTCGCGAAGATCTTTATTATCGTGCCAACGTCTTCGCCATTGAAATGGTGCCCCTCTGCGACAGGCTGGATGATATTCCTCTACTTGCCAATCATTTCATCAAGCAATGCGCGCTCGCCATGAAGAAAAGGGTCACGCGGGTTGATCCAAAAGTGATTGAAGCTTTCATGAAATACTCCTGGCCCGGTAATGTCCGTGAATTGCAGAACGCTATTGAACGAATGATCAACTTTTTGAAAACAGACGAACTTACCGCCGACCTGATCCCGGAACATATCAAAAACCTCCGGCATTCTCTGGAGTTCAAGGAAAAACACATAACACCGGAAGAAGACGAGCGGTCTTTGATTTCCGGTATGCTTCATCAGAAAATGCGTAAAAACCAAATCGCCGGGAAAATGAATATTTCACGCGCAACGCTTTACCGGAAAATGAAAAAATTAGACTTGTGCTGAAAGCGGGATACACTTTTCGCGCCGCCCGCCGGAAGTAATCTCCTGAAAAGCAACCAACCCCGCTGATCCACATTATGGTTATCAATAGTTATTTTCATATCTTGAGGCCGGCAATCTCAGATCGGGAAATTGCTTCACCCGCTGGTAATGACCATTACCAAGTTTTGTGTCATCATCATTACTTAATGCCGGCGATTCTTCCGGCCAGTTTCTTCTTCTGTTCCAGATTTCCCTGCCGGGCGATCATAATCCGCTGCGCCTGGGGTGAACCGGCGCCATGCATGGATTCGGTGCGGTAACCAACCGCTGCCGTTCCCAAAGTGATATTCTCAATCAGACGCATCACCCGCATGCGATTTTCACAGGAAACACCGTCCACCCCCTTGAGATATTTCTCGATAACCTTGCCGATTTCCGGATGATTCAGATCCTTTTCCGATGCCATCGTCACCATCAGGCCGCCGGCAATGTCTTCGGCCAGACGCGCGATTTCATAAGGAAAGCGCGTCACGTTCTGCTTGCAGACGTTGGCCAGCAGCAGATCAATCAGATACGTGCCGGAAGCCGTCTTCTGACCTTGGGCGGAGCAGGCAATGCCGCAGGAAAAAAGGGTTTCATTCAGGTGTGTCATTTCGATGAGCTTGTCCTTGATGTGGGAAGCTCTGGACGCGCCGTTGTAATCCGCCGCCAGCGCCGCCGCGCCGATGAGCACATCGCCCACGCCGACCTTGCAACCGCCGTAACTCTGGCGGTGATAGCCGGCAAAGCGCTCCACCATCATGGAGCTGAATTCATATTCGCCGCACATCAGAACGTTTTCCCAGGGAATGAAAACGTTGTCGAAAACCATCAGCGCTTCATGTCCGCCGAATTGCGCATTGCCCACATCAATTGAGCCGCCTTCCAGTTTGCGCGTATCACAGGACTGCCGTCCGTAGATATAAAATATTCCCTGCTCATCGGCCGGGCAGACAAAGGAAACGGCGTAGTCCGCATCGGCTTTGGTCATGGCAATCGTCGGCATCACCAGAACCCAGTGTGAATTGACCGCCCCGGTCTGATGCGCCTTGGCCCCGCGCACCACGATGCCCTTGTCGTTTTTTTCCACAACACGGACGTACATATCCGGATCAGCCTGCTGATGGGGAGCCAGGCCGCGGTCGCCTTTCGGGTCCGTCATCGCGCCATCCACGGTAAGGTCTTCTTCCTGCATTATCTTCAGAAATTTGACAAAGCGTTCGTGGTATTTTGTGCCGAGTTTGGCATCCATTTCAAATGTGGTGCTGTCCACGGCGTTGATGGCGTCCATCCCCACGCAGCGCTGAAAGCAGGAGGCAGTCTGCTGCCCCAGCAGACGCTGCATTTTGACCTTTTTCACCAGGTCTTCCACGCTTTGGTGCAGGTGAGTAAAACGGTTGATTTTCTTTCCCGTAAGATGCGATGTCGCCGTCATCAGAGCCTCTTGTTCCGGCATTTGCGCCAGCTCGTAGGTCACTTTGACGGAATTCAGCGAGGGACGAATGATGGGATGGTCCACCCAGTTTTTCACCTCTTCTCCCAGAAGATAAATCTTCAGATTCATCCTGCGCAGGCTTTCTTCATACTGCTCGGGCGTTTTCAGCGGCATAATGTTTTCTCCTAAAAATTATATAAGGGTTTCTACAATCAACGCATAAACGGCACACAGGAACGCTCATCCTAATTTTTCACCGCACCCCTTCATTTCGTTGAGTTTGGCGATGATCGGACACCAAACGTCTTCATTGAAGCCAGCGGCGACTGTCTTTCCAGGCTACGCTTTATTCTCACTTTAATATGTTGTACTTTTTAACAATAATTGTTCTCCGCGGCAAGTCATTTATTCACGCGCGGACAACCTGACTTTCCCTGACTCTGATGAAAACAATGACAAGGGCAAGGGAATCGTTTATAATGATGAACAGGTGAGACATGAACAACGGCGGGTTGCTCAGCTAAAAACCCCGCGCTGCCATATTCAATAATGTTAATACCTGAATCTTGCACCAAAAGTTCAATAGACGAAAATACATAAAGCAAATGCTTGCCTGTAAAGGGACAGCAGTGATCACAAAAATATGATTATTTTACTGATTAGGGAGATTCCCATTTTATGCACTCATTCAAATGCCCGTTTGATTTGGGTTTGATGAACACGTTCCGACACAAGTAAAATCAAGGGTTCGAAGTTCATATGTTTTTATGTCACTTCCAATATAATGATATTACGCTGGAAATATCCCGTGCAAGAAATTTCTTGCACGGAAAGTAATCGAAATGGTGCAAAATTCAGGTAATATGTTAATGATTTATTTAAATTTGGGGAAGGATGGTCAGTATGCAAATAAACCGGCAGACAGATAAAAAGCGAATTTTCATCGCCGTAAGCTTTCTCATCACATCATTGTTGATATTTTCTTCGTCCTGCGGGGCCGCCGTTGGGGAAATGGAGGCACGCCGGATCCTCAAAACGGACTACTGGGGAACTCAATGGCAAAAGAAATCATGGATCGAAAGGCTGCAACCCGCGCCGGAAAAATTGCTGGAATATCTGAAGGAGCAAAACAAACTTGACGGTTTTTCAGAAGTGCCACTCGCTGCACTGCCGGCCCAGGCAATTTCCGAGGCCTGCAAAGACATCAGCCTCTCTCTTTCACCGGCTCTGAACAAATTGCTGAATGAAAGACTGATCGGCATTTTTTCCGTGAAGGATCTGGGAGGCTCCGGATTTGCTGAAGAAATACTTGAAGAAACCACGCGAAAGCCTTATGCCATCATTGTTCTGGATCGCGATGTCCTTTTAAAAAGAAGAGCGGATGAATGGGCAAGCTGGAAAGAAAACAGTATCTTTCAGCCCAGACAACAAGGCGGGTTCAGGTTACGCATGATCATCGAATTTGAAAAAGACAACACGGTCCGAAACGCCGTCCGCTACCTTTTGCTGCATGAATTGGGACACACTCTTGGTCTGGTCAGTGACATTCATCCGTCGTGGAATTCGCCGGAAAATGCAATTTCGCGTGATTATCCTTTTATGAAGCTTTCCTGGAAAACGGACAATCAGGAAAAGTCCGTCAGCTTATTTGATGACAAGTTTCCCGAACGGAAGAAAATTCGGTTCTACAGTTTTCATAAAGCGCAGTTGACCAATGAGGAGATGCCGGCCGTTTATGGCAACCTGCAAAAATCAACAAATTTTGTGAGTTTGCAGGCAGCAACCAATGTGTGGGAAGACTTTGCCGAATCGTTTGTAACTTACGTGCATGTCCTGCGGGACAAAAAGCCCTGGCAGGTGCGGATTGAAAGCGATAAGGGCCTTTCCGACGCCCTCAACGCCTGCTGGCGGGAGAAACGCTGTGAGCAAAAGAAGGCATTTATGGACAGGTGGTTCAACCATCCCTAATCAGAGACAATGAAGACCAGGCTGCATAATCGTCTGAAGCCTGATTCGGTGGCCTTCAAAATCATCTTCGTTTTCCCCGGTGGTCAGATCCAGCATCTCGCCGAAGCGCAGGGTCACACGCGCAAATGGTTTCGGCAGCATGAAGCGGTCCCAGCTGTTAAAATACCAGGCCCGGTCCGCGGAAGTATAGAGGGGAACAACCATGGCTCCGGAGGCCCGGGCCAGGCTGACCACCCCCGCTTTGACGACTCCGGCCGGTCCTCTCGGTCCGTCCAGGACATGACCCGAAAAACCCGATTGCAGCATGTGATTGATCATCTCTTTTAAAGCGCGGCCCCCGTCCCGTGATGAGGATCCCCGCACGGTGCGCCAGCCGGTTTTTTCGGCAATCCCGGCGATAATGTCTCCGTCTTTGCTCTTGCTGATCATCAGGGCCGGGTGATAGGCGGCATAGGTCTTGAAATGGTAAATGGCCGAGAAAAACTGCTGGTGCCAGCAGCACAGCAGAACCCTGCCGCCATTTTTCAGGTAATCGAGCCATGGTTCTTCGTTTTCAATACGAAGACGGAAGGTCCAGCTGTAAGTGCGAATGAGATGATAAAATGAACTTTGCAGATTGTTCATTATTAAATAGCGATGCTCTTTAATCATCGGGAATTCCTTTCATGCCTGTATTGAAGACCGGCATAGGTCTTTTGAACTTCATCATCCCCATACAGGCGTTCAAGGCGTCTGATAATAAAGTGCCCCCTGGCCATATTCTGAAAATGATCCATAAAAAAAGAATTAATTAATGCTCCTCCGGCGGCGCCAATGACAGGAACCGCGGAGGCGGCCGCTTTCTGCGACACAGTGGCGCCAAATCTGGATGCGATGGTTGCGAGAAACCGCACAAGCACTGGCGCTCCTTCCTCGGCAATCCCCTTTTCCATAATATATTTCGCAGCTTCCGAGACCTGCTTTGCCATAAGCGCCTTGACGGCATAGTAGCCGCTCTCCACAGCATTGTCCTTATCAGAACTGCCACCCAGGGCGAAAACTTGCAGACAGGCCAGCTTCGTTTCGATAATTTGTACATTTTCACCTTCACTTCTGGCGATATCGGCGATCGACCGAAACATGATCACCGTTGTGACTGGCAATTCGATCGCCAGCGAAGGAAGGCCGAAAGCTCCGCCAACTCCTCCGGTAGCGGCAGCGAGGAATTTATGCAGTGCGTCTTTTGAGGATTCCTTTTTTTGATGATCAATAGTTTTTACGGCGACATCAAGGGCATGCTTCAGAGATTTCTGCGTAATGAACTGGATGGTTTCCATCCATTTTTCCGGCAGATAGCCCAAAGCCCTTTCAAAGGGCATACCGATAATATTGGTCAGTTTGGCAGCCAGACCCGGATTTTCCAGTAGTTCTTTTGCACACTGCAACCGGCTGACATCTTCCTGCGTCATTTTCATCGACCATCGTCCCTGAATAAAACCGTGATTTCGAGATAACAACTGGCAGCGCTATCTCCTGACGGATTACTCATAGCTGAATATAATATTTAACGCAAAACAATAAATGATTGTAATTTCTTTTTGACTGAAGTATGAAGCTTTCATTACTTTTTTGATTAAAAACAAGAAGCCCAAAACAACTCCACAGAAAGGGATATTAAAAAACATGAAAAAAACAAAATTTGATGTTTTAAAATTATGGTCGCTCCTTTTATTAATGCTGTTCTTGTCTGCGTGCAGTTCAGCCAAAACATCGACATTGCCGTCATCCACACTGCAGCCGGTCGCCATGCAGGGGACAAAGGCTGAAGTTGTAAATTTGGCCTTTGAAACGGCAAAAAAGGCGTTTCCCGAAGGGAAACAAGAAAGTGACGAGCGCGCGGGAATTATTAAAATTATTCGCGGTTCCTTCTGGAGCGGCCGCACTTTAATCGTCATCAGCTGCGAACAGCAAAAAGAAGATAACTGGCTTGTCCACGCTGAATCGGCAGGCACCGGATTAAACCAGCCGCTGGGCAACCGCTCAAACGCGGAAGTAACTTTCTATCTGAACGCGCTTAAAAATCAGTACAGTCTATATGCAGCCAGAAGAGACGCCCTGAAAAAGGAAAAGGAAATTGCCGCCGCGTCTGAAGCGCAAAGAGTTCCGCCGGCGCAACCGGCATCTCCGGCAATCCAAAAAGCTGAAACAGAAGCGCCAAAAACAGCGCCGGCCGTTGCGGTCACGGCAACCGCAACAGAAGCCGCAACAACACCGGCAACGGCGGCGGTAAAAGAAATTCCCCCGGCGGCAACGGCGGTCATCGCCAAAGAAACGCCTTCCGCGGCGGCACAAAAAATAAAAGTTATCGGCAATAGCGACAGTAAAAGATACCACCTTCCGGGCATGAAATATTACAATGCCGTAAAAGCTTATCACCGCGTTGAATTTGATTCCGAAGCCGACGCCATCAAGGCCGGGTATCATAAGGCGCGGAAATAACTCTTCCACCAATCCGGAATACCTTACAATCGCCGGTCAGGTCCATGATTTGGAGGGACCTGACCGCCATCATCATCAATGAATTCATGACTGTTGAAAAAACAAAAACAACAACCGTTATTTTATCTATTTTCCGATGCCTTCCTCTCAAGGCGCGCAAGTTACTATTCGATATCCTGTTTTTATCCCTTTACCATTTAATTACCAAGAATCGCCTCATCACCCTGCATAATCTCCGCAGCTCCTTCCCGGAGAAGGAGATGAAAGAGTTAGTCAGGATCGCCAAAGGCGTCTATCGCCATTTCGCCACGGTGGCGGCTGAATTTTTTGAACTGCCTTCCATCACTAAAGAAACCATCGGCAAATGGGTAGAGGTGGAAGGCATGGAGCATGCTCAGGCGGCCCTTGCCCAGAGGAAAGGAGTCCTTTCCCTCGTCGCCCATTTCGGCAACTGGGAACTGATGACGCTGGCCATCCCTATGTACTTCAAACCTATGGATATTGTTTACAGACCACTGGATAACCCGATTATTGACAACATGATCGAATACGTGCGGACCATGCACGGAAATATTTTGATCCCCAAGGGAGGATCCGGAAAAAAAATTATGGGATTATTGCAGGAAAATCATATCATCGGCATTCTCAGCGATCAAAACGTCGCTCCCTATGAGGGGGTTTTCGTTGATTACTTCGGCCGTCCCGCCTGCACCGGCGTGGGACTTGCCGTGATGGCCATGCGTTCCGGCGCGCCTGTTATTCCGGCCTTTATGGCCCGGCAGAAATCCGGCAAATACAAGTTAATCCTGAAACCTGCCGTCGAAATCACCATGACGGATAATTATCAGGCGGATCTGCTGGTGAATACACAGCGCTTCACCAGAATTGTGGAGGAAATTGTTCGTGAATATCCGGATCAGTGGTTCTGGCTTCATCAGCGGTGGAAAACAAAGCAATGTCAGGTCAACTCTACCTCATGAGGAACACCGCCCAAATAATCATGTCGAGCCAACACATATTGAAAGTGGACGGACGGAAAACTTCCCCTTAAAATGAAGCGCTTTTTCGATGATTGCAACCTGCCGCCTTGAACCACAGATGACGGCGCAATCTCTCCATGATTTTTACTTGCCAGCACATTGTTTTTACACTATATTCCCGCCCGCTGGAAAATAGCCGGCAACAGGGTGAAAATCCCGTCATTCCAGCGAAGGACAAAGGCGAGCACAGTTGAGCCGCGGAAAACCAGGAAGGAAAAGTCATGGCAATCATTATCGATGGAAATAAAATAGCGCAGGATATTCGTCAGGCGGTTCGGGAAGAAACTTCAGCATTCAAGGAGAAGACCGGTATTGTTCCCGGATTAGCTGTTATCCTGGTGGGTGAAGATCCTGCGTCTCAGGTTTATGTGGGAAGAAAAGCCAAGGCTTGCGCGGAAGTCGGTTTTCTTTCACATGAATATAAATTGCCAGCCGATACCGGCGAAGAGAAACTGCTGGACCTGATCAGAGATTTGAATCAGGATCAGACTGTTCATGGAATTTTAGTCCAACTGCCGTTGCCCGGACATATTTCCACCGAAAAAATCATCGCCGCCATTGATCCCCACAAGGACGTGGACGGGTTTCATCCTTACAATGTGGGCGGTCTGGTCACCGGCTCCCCGCTGTTTATTCCCTGCACGCCCCGGGGAATCATGGAATTAATTGCCCGGACCGGCATTACGCTTTCCGGTAAAGAGGCGGTGGTGGTTGGCCGCAGCAATATTGTCGGAAAACCGATGGCTCTCCTGCTTCTGGCGCAAAACGCGACCGTAACGATGTGCCACTCCAAAACCAGAGACCTGCCTTCCGTAACCGGCCGCGCGGATGTTCTGATCGCTGCTATCGGAAAACCCTGCATGATTACCGCAAACATGGTAAAGGAGGGTGCAGTGGTCATTGATGTCGGGGTGAATCGCCTGGAAAACGGCAAACTGGCGGGAGATGTTGCCTTTGCTGAAGTGGCGGCTAAAGCATCTTACATTACACCCGTGCCCGGTGGCGTGGGCCCTATGACAATTGCCATGCTGATGAAAAACACACTGGATGCGGC
>CAZBGE010000063.1:0-17184 GCA_964491435.1 uncultured Smithella sp. | reverse complement strand
AGAACGTTTAAGGGCGGCCCGCCTGATGTTCTCGGGTAGTGTCGCTAGAGGCGGCGGGCAACTGCCGTCCCAGATGAATGATCATCGCCGCGTCTGCGGGTAACCGGGGCGTGGAACAGAACTCGGCTTACGATCTTCTCCGTGCCTGTTATTTTATAAACCAATCCCTTTTTTCTTTGCCTCTTTATACATCATCCACATGCACAGACCGATTGCCAGAAAGAAAGAACCTAGCATGAATTTCGGCGTTGTCCCAAGAATTTCATCAATAAGGTAACCGACCCAAAGGAATAGAAATGAGGATAAGACCATTGCAAATCCCCAAGCCGACAACATTAAAATTCCGCTCAGCTTATTGAAACGCTTACTATCTTCCTTTGGTTGTTTTCTCCCTATCAGGTAACCTTTCATCTCACCCAATCCACGTCAAAATATGAACATGAGGACACATTTTACGGACTTTTATATCCTGTGCCGGCCATGATAAGGAATCATTTAATCTAATTGAATTAAACTTATAAATCTTTTTAACAGGTCCAATCCTGGTTCTGTAAAGATAGCCATCAGCGTTAGGAAAAGCAGAAAAACAACGATTAATTCAAAATTTTGTAAACGCGGATACCGTTTTTTCAGGAAAAAAAGAATAATGCCGCCGGCGATCAATACTGTAAAATGCAGAAATGGAAAAAGTCTGAGAAAAAGTTCCATTTACTATTCCTTTTAAATATGGTGTTTGATGATGATTAAGAAACTGATAATTGTCAAGGTAAATAAAAAAGGCCGAATTTCAATTCGGCCTTTTTTAAGTTAAGTTAGTAAAATTTATTACTTATCATCGTCATCATCATCATTGAGTCCAGCCAAGTCGCCTTCTGAACCTTCCGGAACCTCCGACTGTATGGAGCGGGAAATTCCGCGAACCAGGATCAGCATGATGAAGAACAGGATAACCATGGCTACGATGAGCACCAGAATAACCGTCGCCGTCCATGCTTTAGATTCTTTCTCAATATTCTGCGATACTTTCAGTGCCGCTTCGTTGTATTTCTCAACTTCCAGCCCTAAGCCAATCCATCCAAAACCGGCTGGCTCCGGGATGTTCGAAGCGTAAAATTTGATCGGAGCATAGGCGACAAACTTGGTTAAACCGCCATATTTGTAAGTAACAATTCCTGTTTTTCCGGCCGCCGCTTCTTTCACGATGTGAAACAAGTTGGGATCCAGAAAACCCATCTCGAACATGTTCAATGCGTCCGCGCCTTTTGATGCCAGCTCTTTTGCATTCTGGGCCGATACCGTCGGAACGGCTGTTCCATCAGGATTGAGACCGACAATATGATAATCAGCGGGATGGGAAACAACAAAGCCTCGATAATCAACCATGTAAGCGTAATTACCGGTGGAGGGGTCTGTTTCGAAAACTTTTTCCGCCTGTGTGGGAACCAGCTGATCGGTGAACTGGGCCAAATGGCGATAGTCCAGGGCTAGCGTAATGATTCCCGAGAAACCACTTTGATCGAATACCGGCGTTGCAAAACGAACGATTCCGGAAAAGCGTTCTCCCTTTGCAAAGGCTGCCTTGTTGATATACCAACCGGTGACCGGTGATACGTAAATTTCGCCTTTATTCAGAACTTTTGTTTTACCGAAATATTCTTCCGTTTTGTAGGTTGTACTGGCCGGAATACTGACGTTGGTCAATTTATCCGCTGTTACTATCTGACCATCAATGACTTTGATTTTTTCGTTGCCATTTCTATCGATCAGAGTCATTTCTTTATACAGCGGAACCATTGTCTGCTGAACTTTTCCGTCTTTCTTGACCCAAAGCGGTTTTTTGTTTTCAGCAACAAACTGTTTATATACAGATTCTGATGAGGGAATGATTGTTGCTACCTGTAAATCTTTCTTGCATTCCATGAGGAAACTGGCAACTTCATTTGCTGTATTGACAGTCCTCGCCTTGATGTCTTCCTGGGATTTGGCATCGAGAACGTTAACCGCCCTTTCTTTTATAGTAACCCCCAATTTGAACATTCCGTTAGCGATTAAAAACGCCATCAGGGATAAGGGGATTACAATAAGCAGGAAGAATACACCTGCAACAGGTAATGATTTCTTATCCTTTTGTGTTTGTGACATTATGAGTTCCCCCTAACCTTTCTTAGTATTAAAGTTAATTTACTTATTCATTAACCCAAAAAGAAAGCCTTGAAGGGGTTGGCATACAACAAGATTAAAGCGATAACCAGAGCGTAAATGGCGATAGATTCAGCCATGGCCATACCAACCAGCATGACCATCATGATCTTGCCTTGAACGCCGGGGTTTCTTCCCACTGCCTGGCAGGCGCCGTTTGCGGCATTACCAATACCAGCGCCAGCGCCGATTGCGCCCAGTCCGATGGCCAGGCCCGCGCCGATCATCGCCCCTACGGCGAAAATGACTTTAATGTAAGATTCACCGCCCACCGGGATGGCTTCCGCGGCAAAAGCGAACTGGCTCGTTAACAACAGAGCTGCGACCGACGTTAGAACTGTTAAAACTGTTTTTTTCTGTGACATTGTTTGTCTCCTTTCCTAAATAACTTGTTTTTTTATTATTCCTCTTTAACCTAGCATAATTTTTACGCCACGCCAAGAGTAATTCACCAGCATCTGTATAACTCGGCTGAACGTTACTGCATGAGATGTGCCATAAATATGAATAGTGAAATTTCTTTTGGAAAAGAAAGATGGCAAAGTCCGTTAATCAAAAAAAGACTGCGGAATATATTGAGATTCCGATATTTCTTTTTTCATATTGCGTGAGAAAAAGGAAATATCAGACAGGTGTTCTACTAAACCTGAACGGGGAGGCATTTAACCGTAATTTAATGTTTTGTTCAATGGCCTGACATGAAACATTCAACAGGCCTTGTTGATGTGACAAAGCCATGTTCGCTTGTTGAAAGTTGAAGCGATTTTATATTTGTGTTGAAATTTTACGATAATGTCGTTACGATTATGAAGATGTAAAAAATCAAAAAGACATTATGTAAAGGATTCACATGCAGGAACTTTTAACAGCCGTAACATATCCGATTGTATGGCTTATTTGCGCTTACCTTTTAAAAATAGAAAGCGGCCTGGCGAAGCTGCTCATTTCACTTACAGCGGCAGTCCTGGTTTATGTTTTGATCGGCATGAAACGCTCTCAAAAAGAAAAGAAGGAAAATGAAGATTAAGTGACTTTGTTCGGAAAGGCATACAGGCTTCAGCATCAAGCGTTGAGTATTCGTATCTGGATTGCCAGCATTCTCGTTGTTTTTGTGATCCTCCTTTTGGCTTTGACTGTGAACCATGCCCGTGAAAAGGAGATGGCTGATTTGTTCAGCCGCCAGCAGCTGGCATCCGCTCAAAATGCGGCCGCGCGTTTAACGGAAGTATTCACCCAGGTCGAAAGAAATATCGCCTTATTTTCTTATCTGGATCCCGGCGGAAAAAAACTGACGCAGCAAGACTATCGTGAACTTGACGTGGTGCATTCCGTCTGGGGGAAAACGATTGATGCGCTGATGGTCTTTGATGCTGATGGCCATATCAGACACATTTTACCGGATCGGGCGCTTTCCGGCGTTAATCTCGCCAGTCATTTCGAAGTGTTAAAAAAAAACCAGAAACAATACCTGGATACAACTCTGTCGGGCAACCTGTCAACTGATTCCAAGGCTCAAACACGTGGCCAGTATTTAATCTGGGGGTATCCCATCCGTTCACGGGAAAATGTTTTTGCCGGCGCATGGATGATGTCTTTTCCACTGGCTGCGTTAATAGATTCCTGCGAAAAGCAAATTAAGGACAATGAACTGGGAGACTTGTGGCTGGTCAATCAACAGGGACGGATATTGTTGCATCCCCAAGCATCATTCATCGGAAAAAATATTTCGGAACTGGTCCTGGATCGTCAAGGCAACAGCATAATTTTTCCATCAAATATCGGCAGGCATCTGGACGCGCAAATTCTGCAAAGCGGTGATGATCGGCAAAGAAGTGTTATCGCCTATACCCCGTTTCAAATTGCCGATAATACATGGTATGTGATGGTCACCGCGCCTTATCGCCTTGTGGTTGACCCTGTGCGCACTACCTTTATCTATACGCTGTTCAGCGCATTTGTGCTGATTTTTGTCCTGGTGATTGTCGGTATTTATTTTGCGTTCCGCGAGGGGAGACGATTGCGGGTGCGGGAAGAGTATGCCAGACGCAAAGAGCGTGAAGCCTGGCAGGAAAAGCTGCTTCGTGAAAAGAAAACGATCGACGGCATTATTGAGGGATCGCCCATTCCAAGTTTCGTAATCAACAAGGAGCATCAGGTCATCTTATGGAACCGGGCTTGTATGGAGCTTACCGGTCATTCCGCGGCTGACATGGTTGGCACGCAGCGGCATTATATTCCCTTCTATTCCGCAACCAGGCCGATGATTGCCGATTTAATTGTTGATAACGATGTCGAGGGTTTGGATAAGTTCTACGGCGGTAAAAATGTTAAGAAATCTGAGAAGGTGATCGGGGCCTATGAGGCAATGGATTATTATGAGAACCTGGGCGGACAAAGCCGTTACCTGTATTTTCTGGCGGCGCCTATCTACGATGAAGATGGCAATATCATTGCGGCGATTGAAACCCTGCAAGACGTTTCCCGCGAGCAGGAATTGACGCGCAGCCTGCGCGAATACGCTGAGACACTCCAAAACGAACTGGCGGAAAATATCGAGCTGCGCAGAGAGATCGAAGGTCTGTTTAATTACATGAAATCGATTGTGAAAAGTCTGCCTGATAAAATATATGAAGTGGACAAGGACGGGATCATCAATTTTATTAGCTGGGGTTTGAAAAATCCCAAAAGCGAGTTCAAGGGAAAACATTTCCTGGAGTTTGTCGCTCCGGAGGACGCGGATTTTGTCGTATCCAAGTGGGAGGCCGCCAAGCAGGGAATTTACGCTCCTTATGAAATTGAAACCACGGCCCGGGACGGACGCAAGGTAAATCTGATGGTGACGACGTCGCCGGTGATCGGGACAGACCATTATATTCTGGTGCAAAGAGACATTACGGAATTCAAGAATCTGGAAAAAAAGCTCTATAACAGCCAGAAACTGGCGGCGCTGGGACAGCTTTCGGCCGGGATTGCCCATGAAGTGCGCAATCCTCTGTCCTCCATTAAAATGAGCTTGCAGATCCTGGAGAAACGGATGAATCCGGAAGGCAATGATCTCAAACGATTTAAAATCGCGCAGCGAGAGGTTGAGCACCTCGAAGAGCTTGTCAATAACGTGCTGGTTTTCGCCAGGCCGATGGAGCCGAAAATCGTTTCCATGGATCTGGTCAAAGTATTGGAACAGGCCATTGCATTGACAGAAAAAGCCATTTCCGATAAAAAGCTCGATGTTAAACTGGAAATCCAGGAAATTCCGCAGATCATCGGAGATGTCGGAATGCTCACGGATGCTTTTTTAAATATCATCCGTAACGCGGTGGAAGCGGTGGAGGAGCAGGGCGCCATTCGCATCTTCGCCCGCAGTATCGGAAGCCAGCCGCCGGCCGTGCTGGTGGTGGTGGAGGATGACGGCTGCGGAATCGATGATGCGGATATGCCCCATTTGTTTAATCCGTTCTTTACCAGGAAAAAGTATGGTACGGGACTCGGTCTTTCCCAGGTATTAAAAATTGTGGAAGTGCATTCCGGAAAGCTGGAAATTATCAGCGAGAAGGACAAAGGAACAAAAGTTTGCGTGACATTGCCCTGCAATGAAAGGCGCAAAGTTGCGAGAGATAAATAAAATCTGAAAACGGATCATGATGTTTAAAAAATCCGTTGCATGGCGAAGGTTGTGATTATGGCGAGTATTCTGGTTATTGACGATGACGAATCGATTGTGGAAACGCTGGATTTGTATCTGACGGAAGAAGGATACGCCGTCAGAACGGCGCTGACCGGCACGGACGGATTGAATAAATACGTGGAGGAACCTTCGGATGTGGTCATTCTGGATATCCGTCTGCCGGATGTGGACGGGTTTGCCGTTCTGGAAGATCTCAAGGAAGAAAATGAAAATGTCAAGGTCATTATGATTACGGCTTTCCACGATATGGAAACGACCATCAATGCCATGAAGAGTGGAGCTTTTGATTATATTCACAAGCCGGTCAATGTTGATGAACTGGATTTGGCGATTAAGAAGGCCCTGAAGTCTCTGGAGATGGAAAAGAAGATTGATGGTCTGCTCATGGAACCGTCGCGGAAGTTCCGGGTGGGGGATATCATTGGCGCCGGCAACGAAATGCGGGAAATATTTAAAACAATCGGAACGGTTTCACAGAGCCGCACGACCGTTTTGATTCAGGGGGAGAGCGGTACGGGAAAAGAGTTGATCGCCAAGGTGATTCACAACAATACCTCTCCCGATGAGCCGTTTATCGCCGTGAACTGTTCCGCTATCGTGGAGACGCTTTTGGAGTCGGAATTATTCGGCCACGAAAAGGGATCATTTACCGGGGCGGTCGCGCGAAAATTGGGCAAATTTGAACTGGCGCGCTTCGGCAGCGTCTTTCTGGATGAAATCAGTGAAATGTCCGTTAATCTCCAGGCCAAGCTTTTGCGTGTCTTGCAGGAAATGGAGTTCGAGCGGGTGGGGGGCAAGGACCGGGTGAAAGTGCAGGCCCGGATTATGGCCGCGACGAATAAGGATTTAAAATTGATGGTCAAGGAAGGGAAATTCCGGGACGATCTGTATTACCGTTTGAATATCGTTTCGATTAACCTGCCGCCGCTGCGGACGCGCCGCCAGGATATTCCGCACTTGATTGATTATCTGCTTTCCAAAATCAATCTGGATCTGCACAAGAAAATCATCGGCGTTTCCGGCGAGATGATGGAAAAATTCATGAGCTATCCCTGGCCGGGGAATGTCCGTGAACTGGAGAACCTGCTGGTTCGCGCCTGCGTTGTCGCCAAAGGCCAGGTGTTGGGGGTCGGTGATTTTCCGGAACTGGGGAAGGATTACCCGGCCGATGAGGCGCCGCAGGATAAAACTGTCGATGTCTTTGCGCCGCTGGAACCGGGAAAATTTCTGACGCTTGATCAGGTTGAAGAACGCTATATTCGCAAAGTCATCAGGGAAACTGATAAAAACAAAGGAGAAGTTTGTGAAATATTGGGCGTTTCCCGTCCCACTCTGGAGCGCAAGCTGGACAAGTACGGCATCACGTTTGAGCGGGAGTAAAAAATCATGCTGATGATGTAGCGCGGCCTTTGTTATCAATTTCCGTGATGTAGCGCGGACCTTCAGGTCCGCTGAAAAAAAGCGAGGCAATATGAAATCAATCCGCAATTTATCCGTTGTCCTGTTCGTTATTTTGCTTGTTTCCCTGTCCTTTGCCGCCGAAACCCGCGGCCTGCAGGTGGTCGCCAAAGACAAAGCCAGCGGGCAACAGGGCATTGTCAAACTTTACAACAAAAGCTACGCCGTCATCATCGGCATCGATGCCTACAAAAACCTGCCCCACGACCGCCAGCTCCGGTACGCCGTTAAGGACGCCAGGGGCGTGGAAGACCTGCTGCGCAGCCGGTATTCCTTCGATAAAATCATTACACTCTATAATGAAGAAGCCACGCGGGAAAATATCCTCCGCGTCTTTATGGATGACCTGCCCGCCGAAATGTCGGAAGAAGATTCCCTGCTGGTTTTCTGGGCCGGCCACGGCAATCAGGAGAAAACCCGCACCGGGAATATCGGTTACCTGATTCCCCACAACGGCATCCCGGAAAAGCTCTACACCAATATTTCCATGAACACCCTGAAGGAGGACATCTCCCGGAAAATCCCGGCCAAGCATGTGTTTTATATCATGGACGCCTGTTATGGAGGGCTTCTGACCGCCACGCGGGCTGTGGACAAGGAGTCCCGGCGGGATCTTGCCTACCTGCGGGAAATCACCAAAGAGCCGGTGCGTCAGGTGCTTACGGCGGGCGGGAAGGGCGAGGAAGTTCTGGACGGCGGCCGCAAGGGCCATTCCGTGTTTACCGGCAGGCTGATTCAGATATTGGAGGAAAGGGGCGACTTTATCACCGCCAACGAGATTCAGGCCATCATCCGGGAAAAAGTCTATAACGAAGCCCTGTCCCGTAATCACAAACAGACGCCCGGATTCGGGACGTTTTACGGCAGCGGCGACTTTGTTTTTATCCCGAAAATCGAGAAAAAGATCGAAGACAGCAAGGCTCAAATCGCGAAGCTGGAAGAAGAACTCAAACGTGTGGATCAAATGGAGGAAACGGCGAAGAAAGCCCGTGACGAGCGCAAACGCAGAGAAGCGGCGGAGCAGCGCCGCGCCGCCGAAGCCAAGTTGAAAGCCGAACAATTGAGACAAAAGCAACTTCAGGAAGAAGAAGCTAAACTCGAAAAGATTCGGGAAGAAAACGCCCGCTTTGCCGAAGAGCAAAAGCAAAAGGAACTGGAACTGACAAAGTCTGGCCGTGAAGAAGCCGAACGTCTGGCCCGGTTAAAGGCGGAAGTGGAGCGCCGGAAAAAGGCCGCCGCAACCGTTTCTGAAATGGACAACATCGACGCGGCCGTCGCGGAAATCAAAAGCCTCAACCGGCGTATTGACGAAATCCAAAGCGCCTTCGGCAAGGAGCTGGGCGACGGCAGAAAACGCATTGCCGCAAGATACGACAGCGAAATCAGCGGCGTGAAGCAAACGCTGAGGAGCATGAAGCCGTTGGTCAAGGATGAATTTGAAACCGAAAGCGAATATAGGGCCAGAGTTGACAAAAGAAAAGCGGGATACGAAGAGCGGATTGCCGAACTGGAAAGCGCCAAGGAGAAGGAACTAAGTGATCTGGCAAGCCGGATCAGTGATGAACAGTCCAGACAAACAGCTGATTTGCGAAGTAGCATGAAGATGCTCGCCGAAAAGGAATACACCCTTAACCCCGAAGACCTCGTTGTGGAATTGGGAACATACGACGTGGAGAAACAGAGATTTCCCGTCCGTGTGAAAAACAAAACCGTTACGGGCAAGAAGGGCAAAAAAACGCAGGTCACAGCCACGCGCAAGCCCGGCGGCATTCAGGTAGCGGTCAACGGCATGATTCCCCTGTCCAGAGACGAAGCCCGCAAGTTTCAGCAGGAATGGAAAAGCGGTTTGATAAGGCCCGAAGTGACGGCGCAAGCCGGGAGCGGGCAAATCCGGGGTGTTGTATTAGCCAATGACGCCGACAGCGACAGAATGCAATATCAACAGGGCTGGTTCATTAAACAATCTATTTTAAAGGGTGATAAACGATTTATTGATTTGGACCATCAAACCATGCTGGATACAAAAACCGGCGTCAGTTATAAAGTCAGTGGACGTTTGATTGATCTGGACAGTCAAACAATATTTGATAGAAAAACAGGAACTATTAATCAGATTAGAGGACGTTTCATTGATTTAGACAATGTGAGCATGCTTGATAGAAAAACCGGAAATGTTCTTCAAATACGTGAATACTTTCTGGACTTGAAAGACGGGACAGTTCTCGATACAAGGACCAACCTGATGTGGGCGGCGAAGGACAACGGTGCGGAAATTAACTGGCAAAACGCCAAAAGCTACTGTGAGAATTACCGGGGCGGCGGGTATTCGGACTGGCGTATGCCGACGCTGGATGAACTGGTGGGACTCTATGACAAGAACAAGACAAACCGACATGGCTATCATATTACTGATTTGATAGAGGTAACCAATTTTGCCCCTTGGGCGTACGATACGCACGGTCGCGGGGCCGCCTACGTTGATTTCCATAATGGCAGCCGGGGCTGGGGTAGCCCATACTACCCCAGTTCTAGCCGCGCTCTCCCGGTGCGTACCGGCAAATAGATCATTTGGTTATTTGATGATTTGGTCATTTTCTTTTGGGTGCAGGGCGTGTGTCCGAGATGTTTTGGTGTTCTAATGGGATGAAAGGTTCCCATTCCAGTAATTAACTTGCTCACTGGATAGCCTGATCCCCTTTGCCGATGGGTGTCCCCCTGCTGCCCTAACTTTCATTTCATCTTGCTAAATATATAAAAACTTATATAATAATCGTGTGACCATGAAACTATTAAAATTTGTCGGCTCAAGTTTGGATGAGCTGCGGGATTTTCCGGAAGAAGCACGTCGTGTTGCAGGTTTTGAACTTCGTGCAATTCAGGATGGATTTGAGCCGCGTGATTCGAAACCCATGGGGGCTATCGGGCCGGGTGCAAAAGAAATCCGGATTCATGTGCTGGGCGAATGGCGGGTAATTTATGTCGCCAAAATCAGAAATGCTGTTTATGTGTTGCACGCATTTCAAAAGAAAACGCAGAAAACAAGCAAACACGATATTGAACTGGCTCAAAAAAGATACAAGCAAATTGGAGAATAAATTATGAATAAGTTTATCGTAACATCATCAGGGAATGTATTTACTGATTTGGGATATTCGCCGGATGAGGCAGCCATTTTGCAAATGCGCGCCGACTTGATGGCCGATCTTAGAAAGTATATTCATCACAAGAAGCTTACCCAGGCATCGGCGGCAAAGATTTTCGGCGTCAGTCAGTCGCGGGTATCCGACCTGATGACCGGCAAATGGGAAAAGTTCAGTCTCGAAATGCTGATCACGCTTGTAACGAAAGCCGGTATGCATGTTAAGTTGAAGATCGCCGCATAGAGAATGAAGGGAATATTGATATTTAAGTGTTATGTCCCCGATAATTCCGAAAATTTTGATGCCGCCTTCTTCCATTTTGACGTTGGCGTCGGCGCTGGGTCTACACCTCTGACGACTACTACCACCGGGATTTGCCGGTGCGTTTGAGCAAATAGATCATTTGGTTATTTGATGATTTGGTCATTTTCTTTTGGGTGCAGGGCGCAGCCCTGCTCGCCACATTTTTCGATGTAGTGCAAGTCTCGCGTGACAGTCAGGTTATAGGTGTTAAGTTAAGCATGTTGCCAAAAGATTTTAAAGATGTAGTGCGTACCTTTAGGTGCGCACGCCTTGGCGGGTCTAAAGACCCGCACTACATAACCGTGAATATTTTTTTCAGAGAATAATGAATAACATGTTCCTATAGTTGGATGTTTAACTTAACACCTATGACCGTCAGGTGATCAGGCCAGTGATAAGCGCGCCTCAAGGTACGCACTACATCATCAGATAGGCGCAGCTAAAGCTACGCACTACAGCGGAATAACCGTGGTAATTGCCATACGCCCCAAGGTATGCAAATAAATGCAGTCCGGACCTTTATGCCCGCGAAATCATATGGGGGCTTTACCTTATGAACTTCAAACGCAAACCAAGACTGCTGGACTTCGACTACCGGGGCTGTTACCGCTATTTCATTACCGTCTGCACGGATGCGAGACGCCCTTTATTCGCTGATGACAGACGTGTTAAGGCCATTCTTGATGTCATCGCTGATGAATCCCGGAGACAAGGTTTCAGCGTTTGGGGCTACTGTTTTATGCCGGATCATCTGCATCTTCTGCTGGAGGGCGAGAGAAAAGACGCCGACCTGAAGATGTTTGTCCTGGCATTCAAGCAGAAAACGGGTTATGCGCACCGGGGAGCGGCAGGAGGAAACGGCAGATTGTGGCAGCCGGGTTATTACGACCGTATTTTGCGCAAAACTGAAGATACCCAGGCGGTGTTAAAGTATATTTTCAATAATCCCGTGAGGAAAGGGTTAGTCAACCATTATGCTGATTACCCACATTTGGGGTCGCTGGCCGCCGATATTCGTGATATCATGTTTTGACGTTGAGTCATGTATGTAGTGCGTAGCTTTAGCTGCGCAAAAAAAAGCGGGGCTGAAGCCCCGGACTACATCGCAAAAGGATGTTTTTAATCGATGAAGATTACCAGCGCCGAATTTGTGAAAAGCGCCATGTGGCCGCATCAGTACCCGCCTGCGACCATGCCGGAGATTGCCTTTGTGGGCCGTTCCAATGTCGGAAAATCCTCGCTCATGAACACACTTGCCGGACGGAAGAACCTGGCCAAAACCAGCAACACGCCGGGGCGGACGCAGTTGATTAACTTTTTTTCAGTAAACGGCAAGATCTTTTTCGTCGATCTGCCCGGATACGGCTTTGCCAAAGTTCCCCAATCCGTGAAAAAAGATTGGGGAGAAATGATGGAAGCGTATCTGCGCGAACGGCAAAATCTGGCGCTGGTGGTTTTCATCCTGGATATCCGCCGCGACCCCAATGAGGATGACTTGTCTTTGCGCGACTGGCTGGATCATTACCGGATACCCTATATTTGCATTTTAACCAAGTCTGATAAATTGTCGAATAACCAGGCCATCGGGCGGAAAAGGCTCATCGATCAAGCATTGAAAGGAAATGCTCAAATGCAATCTCTTATTTTTTCTGCGAAAACGAAGAGGGGTAAAGAAGAACTGTGGCGGTTACTGGAAAATCATCTTACTTCCCTGTGAACGCTGGTCAAAATTATCTTTTATTATATCAATATGTTATATTGAATAATCCAAAGAATAAAATCTTATTCGCTTGACATGGTCAATAAATTATGTTAGCGGACGAACGCCGGTTAGACGATGTGTCAGGCATAGTTTCACAAGGCTTTTTTACATAAATTACGAGGTGTAATCACGTGGTAAAAGATAACGAAAAAGTTGGCGCGGTAATGGTGGTTGGCGCGGGAATCGCCGGCATTCAGGCCTCCCTCGATTTGGCCAATTCCGGAATGAAAGTATATCTCATCGAAGGCGGGATCAGTATCGGCGGCGTCATGGCTCAGCTGGACAAAACGTTTCCCACAAACGACTGTTCCGCCTGCATCCTGTCGCCGAAGCTGGTGGAAGTGGGCCGTCATCCGAACGTGACCATTAAAACACGGCGCACGGTGGAATCAGTGGAGGGTGAGCCGGGAAAATTCAAGGTCAGGCTGACTTCCGCTCCCCGGTACGTCAATCTCGACAAGTGTACGGGCTGCGGCGATTGCGCCAAGGTCTGCCCCATCAACGTCAAGGCCGGATTCAACGGGAATCTGAGCGAAAGGCAGGCCATCTACCGTCATTTTCCGCAGGCCATTCCCAGCGGTTTCGCCATTGACAAACTGGGCACCTCGCCCTGTAAAGCCCACTGCCCGACGCACATCAGCGTTCAGGGTTATGTCGCCCTGATCGCCCAGGGCAAATTCAAGGAAGCCCTCAAACTCATCAAGCAGGACAACCCTTTCCCCATCGTTTGCGGACGCGTCTGCAACCATCCCTGTGAAGCGGCCTGTATGCGCGGCAAGGTGGAACAGCCGATCGACATCATGCACCTGAAGCAGTTTGTCGCGGATCTCGATATGAACAGCGCGACGCGCTATATGCCGGAAAAGAAACCGGCCAAAGGCAAGAAAGTGGCCGTCGTCGGCGCCGGTCCTTCCGGACTGACCTGCGCCTACTATCTGGCGATTGAAGGCTACGATGTGGAAGTTTTCGAAGCCCTGCCGGTGGCGGGCGGCTGGATGGCCGTGGGCATTCCCGAATACCGCCTCCCCAAGAAAGTTTTGAACGCGGAAATCAAGATCATCGAAGATCTGGGCGTAAAAATTCACCTCAATACAAAAATCGGGAAAGATATTTCCTTCGACAAACTGAAAAGCGATTTCAATGCGGTCTTCATCGGCTGCGGCACCATGAAGAGCAGCAAACTCAATATCCCCGGCGAAGACATGCAGGGCGTCATCCACGGCGTGGATTATCTGATGCAGATCAACCTGGGTAAGAAAGTAACTCTGGGTGACCGCGTTGCCGTCATCGGCGGCGGAAACGTGGCCATGGACGCAGTCCGCACGGCGGTGCGTACCGGCTCCAAGAATGTCTTCATCCTTTACCGCCGGACCCGCGCGGAAATGCCCGCGGCGCCCGAAGAAATTGAAGAGGCCATTGAAGAAGGAGTGGAAATGAAATTCCTCGTTGCCCCGAAGCGCGTGGTGGGCAAGGATGGAAAGGTCACCGGCATTGAATGTACGAAGATGGAACTGGGCGAACCGGACAAGAGCGGCCGCCGCCGTCCCGTCGAGATCAAAGGCTCCGAATTTATCGTCGAATGCGACGCCATCGTTCCGGCCATCGGCCAGGAAGCGGATTTGTCCTTTATTACCAAGGAAAGCGGCGTTTCCATCAACAAGTGGAATAATGTCGATTATGATCAGGTCACCTATGCAACGAACGTTGCCGGCGTCTTTTCCGGAGGCGATGTGGTGACCGGACCGCAGACCGTTGTCAAGGCCGTTTTTGCCGGCAAGGAAGCGGCCAAGTCCATTGATCGCTACCTGATGGGCGAAGATATGAAAGCCGGCCGCGAGAAAGACTGGACCAAAGACTTGGCTGACAAAGCGGATCTTTCCGAAGTTTCCAAGATTTCCCGCGAGAAATATCCGCTCATGAAGCCGGAAGACCGTAAAACAAACTTTCAGGAAGTCGGCATTGGCTTTTCCGAGGCGCAGGCAATTGCCGAAGCGCATCGCTGTCTGGCCTGCGGCATCTGCTCCGAATGTTATCAGTGCGTGGACGCCTGTATCGCCAAGGCCATTGATCATGAGATGAAACCGGAAGAGGAAACCATTGAAGTCGGCGCCGTCATCGCATCGGCCGGTTTTGAAATATTTGACGCCAGCAAACGCGGTGAATACGGCTACGGCATTTATAAAAACGTGGTGACCGCGCTTCAGTTTGAACGCATCCTCTCCGCGTCCGGCCCGTTCTTCGGACATGTCCAGAGAATTTCCGATGGCAAGGAGCCCAAAAAGGTTGCTTTTATTCAGTGTGTCGGTTCCCGCGATGTGAACTGCGGCAACAGCTGGTGTTCGTCGGTCTGCTGCATGTACGCCACCAAGGAAGCGATCATCGGCAAAGAGCACGCCAAAGGACTGGAACCCACCATTTTCTATATGGACATCCGCGCCCACGGCAAGGACTTCGACCGGTTTGTTAACCGCGCCAAAGACGAATACGGCATCCGCTACATACGGTCCATGCCTTCCTCCATTAAGGAAATGCAGCAGACGAAGAATCTGCTGATTAAATATGTCAATCCCGACGGCAGTTTCACAGAAGAAGAATTTGATATGGTTGTTCTCTCCGTCGGCCTGATGCCGCCCAAGGAAGCCAAAAAGCTTTCCGCCAGCCTCGGTATCGAGCTGGAAGAACACGGTTTCTGCAAAACAGCCCTGGATAATCCCGTCCAGACGTCGCGTCCCGGCGTGTTTGTCTGCGGCGCCTTCGGCGGTCCGAAAGATATTCCGGAGACGGTTATGGAAGCATCCGCCGCCGCCGCCTGCGCGGAGGGACTGCTTTCTTCCAAGCGCGGCACGATGATTACCCCGGTGGAAAATCCGGCGGAAAAAGATATGCGCGGTCAGGCTGTGCGCACCGGCGTGTTTGTCTGCCATTGCGGCATCAATATCGGCGGCGTGGTTAATGTTCCCGAAGTGAGAGACTTTGCTGCGACATTGCCCAATGTTGTTTATACAGCCGACAATCTCTTTACCTGTTCGCAGGACACGGCCGTGAAGATGGCCGAGGTGATCAAGGAACAGAATCTGACCCGCGTGGTTGTCGCTTCCTGCTCGCCCCGGACGCATGAGGGCCTGTTCCAGGAAAACTGCGAAAAGGCCGGCTTGAACCGCTACCTGTTCGAGATGGCCAACATCCGCGACCAGGATTCCTGGGTGCATATGCACGAGCCGGAAAAAGCCACCCAAAAAGCCAAAGATTTGCTCCGCATGGCGGTGGCCAAGGCGCAATATCTCAAACCGTTAAAACCCGGGCAGCTGTCCGTTAACCATCAGGCGCTGATTATCGGCGGCGGTTTGGCCGGCATCACGGCGGCTCTTTCTCTGGCCGATCAGGGATTTGCCTCTTTCATTATTGAAAAGGAAGATAAACTGGGCGGCAACTATAATCATCTCTACAAGACCCTCGAAGGTCTGGACGCGCGGGCCCACCTGAAGGGACTTCTGGAAAAAGTGTACAAGAATCCTTTAATTACGGTTGTGACCAGCGCCCATATTGAAAAGATTGACGGGTTTATCGGCAATTACAAAACCACCGTAAAAGCGAAAGACGGCGAGAAGGTCTTTGAACATGGCGTCGTGCTTGTAGCCACGGGAGCTTATGAAAATAAACCCAAAGAGTATCTCTACGGGGAAAACGCCAAAGTAAAATCGCAAAGAGAGCTGGAGAAGTTGATCTATGAAAAAGATCCTAAACTGGCGTCCGTGAAGAACATTGTCATGATTAATTGCGTGGGCAGCCGCGACAAGGAAAGACCTTACTGCAGCCGTTACTGTTGCGGCGAGGCGATCAAGAACGCGCTGGAACTCAAAGCCGCCGATCCGTCCCGCGACATTACCATTCTCTACCGCGATATCCGCACCTTTGCGTTCAAGGAAGACTATTACAAGAAAGCGCGTGAAGCGAATATTAAATTCATCTCCTACGAAGAAAACCGCAAGCCGGAAGTGACGGCCAACGGTGACAGGCTGGAAGTGAAAGTGCTGGATCCGATTCTCAACGAAATGGTCAGTTTATCAGCCGATATGGTGGCTTTGAGCATCGGCGTTGTGCCGAATCCGGAAAACGCAGCCATCGGACAGATGCTGAAAGTGCCGACCAATCAGGACGGGTTTTTCCTGGAAGCGCACGTCAAACTGCGCCCGGTCGATTTTGCAACCGACGGTGTGTTCATGTGCGGCATGTCCCATTCACCCAAATATAGCGACGAAACCGTCACCCAGGCCAACGCCGCCGTTTCACGCGCCTGCCTGGTTTTGAGTCTTGATTTCATCGAGGCGGAAGGAAAAACCGCCTATGTGAATAAAGAAAGGTGCGCGGCCTGCGGTTTGTGCGAGATCAACTGTCCCTACAGCGCGATTCGCGTGAATGCCGCCGAGGCCTGCGCTGAAGTCAATGCTGTTCTCTGCAAAGGCTGCGGTGTTTGTACGGCATCCTGCCGGATGAACGCCGCCGACCTCAACGGCTTCAATAACGAAGAAGTGCTGGCGCAGATATTTAATTTAAACTAAGGTAAAACGGCTGAGCAAGCCGTATTGCCGCTGGAAGGAGAATATATGGCTGAAAGTTTAGCAAACAAGGAATGGGAA
>CAZBGE010000062.1:0-17227 GCA_964491435.1 uncultured Smithella sp. | reverse complement strand
TTCATGAACTGAGGGAATTTCTTGACGCTCAAAACAAAAAAAGAATGCTGGGCTATGTTTTCAGCGGCGAACATGATGAACTTGCCAGGAGATTTCAGGATTGGGATGATTTTTCGATATCGTCATTTTTCATTGCCAGGGATGAGTCCGGCAAAATAGCCGGCTGCTTCGGTGTATGGAACCAGACCAGGGGAAGAAGGCTGATCATTGACAAGTTTCCCGAAGAACTGGCCAGGGAGGCGGCAAAAATCTTCAATAAGGCGCCGAAAGAAGGTGAGGAATTAGAAATACTTTATCTGACAACGCTGGAGCTGTCGAATGCATTGACGATTGAACAGAAAAAATATGTATTCAATGAGATGCTCGATTTGTTGTATGAAAAAGGAATTCCTAAAGCCTATCATATGGTGTCTTTCTGTGACTATGACCGGGAAAGCATTATCGGCGGCATGGAGAAGGATTATATTTTACAGACTACACCCACGCATCTCTACCAGATGGTTCACCCCGATTCAAATGATAGAATCAGGGAAGAGGATTTCGATGTTCATGTCGGACATGAGATGGCGCTGACGTAATCGGGAGGCGGTGAGCGCCGGGATATTTTTCATGGCGCTCACCGTCCCTCCCTTTCGTGCTTTTCCATACCTGCAAAAATTACCCGCGAAAATATCATGAAGCCAAAACTCCGGTTTGCGCCAGGCTGGTCCTTTCCTTCTTTTAACCAACAATATAATGTTTTTATCCCTTGACATTCATGGAGGATATTAACATAATTTCGCATACGCATGCTCGATGCGAGAAAACGATTTCCTCATGGATAAATTGTAAACATTGGTTGCAGGCCTGGCCGCCCAAGCCCATTGAGAAGCAGATTATGACCTTGAATGAAATCAATTCTACTCCAGCCGGTTACCGGTTTACCCATCCAGGAAACATCACTTTTCTCATTGCGGGAAGTTATGTTGATAAAATGCCATCCGGCCAGGCCGGGGTTTTGTTCGACAATATCACGGAACTGAAAAAACACAAAAGGGGCGTCGCGCATGACAAAGAGCAGGATTCTGATTGTGGATGACAAGGAAGAAAACCGTTATTTGCTGCAAGCTTTGCTGCAGGGCAATGGTTATGAAATTGTCGCCGCCGTTCATGGCGCCGATGCGCTGGAAAAGGCCCGGCGAAACCCGCCGGACATGATTATTGCCGATATTCTGATGCCGGTTATGGACGGATTTGCCCTTTGCCGCGCCTGGATGCAGGAAGAAAGCTTGAAGTCCATTCCGTTTATCTTCTACACCGCCACCTACACCGATGATCGGGACCGGGAGTTTGCGCTTAGCCTCGGAGCGGAGCAATTTATTATCAAGCCGGCGGAACCGGATGCATTCATGGCGATTGTCCGGGAAGTCCTGATGAAAATCGGCAGTCCATCCGATACGCCGCCTCTGCCGGTCATGGCGGAGAGCGCCGGCGAATCCATGTACCTGAAGCAATACAATGAGGTGCTGATCCGGAAACTGGAAAGCAAGATGGAACAATTGGAGCAGACTAACCGTGAACTGGAGCGGGACATTGCCCTGCGTAAAGTTGCCGAAGAAAACATCCGGCGGCTCAACGAACAACTGGAAAAGAAAGTCGCGGAACGAACCACGGAACTGAAAAATACCGTTTCCCGCCTGGAAGAGCTCAATAGGGTATTTGTCGGCAGGGAAATAAGGATGGCGGAGCTTAAACAGCGGATCGAGGAGCTGGAAAAAAAGGGATCGTGAAGAGGATTTTGCATCCCCTCTGGCGGGGCTGAAAAATGTACAACATGAAATAAGGATGGAAAAATCTCCATGATTCCGGATATCCGAACCGCTGTGTTCATCACTGTTCTCACCAATATCGTTTGTACGCTGTTTATTATCTTACTGTGGCGGCAGAACCGTAAATATTTCGAAGGTATTTCTTTTTGGGTGTTTTTTTCCGCCTTGGTGACGCTGGCCCCCTTTCTCATGGTTTTCCGCGGCGGCATTTCTGATTGGTATTCCATCGTGCTGGCCAATACTCTCGTCCTGGCCGGGGCGTTGCTGGGTTATATGGGTTTTTTGCGGTTTGTCGGAAAAGAAAGTCCGCAAATCCATAACTATTTGCTGATAGGTTTTTTTGCCGTGATGCACGCCTACTGGACGTTTGTTCAGCCCGACCAGGCGGCGCGAAACCTCAATATCTCCGTTTGCCTTCTGATTATTTCTTTTCAGTGCGCATGGCTTTTGCTCTATCGCGTTCCCGCCGGCATAAGGTTTTTGACGCGCGAAGCCGGCATGGTGTTCGGCCTGAATTGTCTGTTGAGCATTATCCGGATTATTGATTTTTTCATGGACGATCGCAAAGGGATTGATTTTTTTCAATCCGCGATGTTTGATGCGCTGGTCATGGTTTCCTACCAGATATTGTTTATTTTACTGACCTACAGCCTGGTGCTGATGGTGAATAAGCGTTTACACATGACCATCGCCCTGCAGGAAGAAAAATTTTCCAAAGCGTTTCATTCGTCTCCCAACGCCATTAATCTGACCCGCTTGTCGGATGGCCTGATCCTTGAAGCAAATGCCGGTTTTTTGAAGGTAACCGGTTTCCAAGCCGCGGATGTTATCGGAAAAACGGTGACGGATTTGTATTTGTGGAAAAATGATGAAGATCGTCTCCGTTTTGTCACGGCGTTGAAAAACGAAGGCATGGCGCATGATCAGGAGTTTCAATTCCGTGTAAAATCGGGAGAGACGCTCACGGGGCTTTTTTCGGCGGAGATCATCACGATCAACGGTGAAAAATGCGTCCTTTCCACATTGACCGATATTACCGATCGCAAAAAAATGGAGGAAGCCCTGAAAAACAGCAATACTTACCTGGAAAAACTGAATAATGCGCTGGCGGATGCGGTATTCGCGGTCAAATATCCTGAACGGGTGATCGAATATTTGAATGACGCGGCCATGCGCATGTTCGGATATTCGAAACAGGAAATTCTGGGCAACAGCGCCCTCATGCTTTACCCGGACAAAGAAGGATACACGCGCAGCGGCGATATTTTTCAGGACGCAATCTTTCAGAAAAAAAATATCACGCGGTTCGAGACCGTCTTGAAAAGGAAAAACGGGGAAACATTTCCGGTTTTATTTACGGCGACATTTCTTGAAGAGAATGATATGTTCTGCAAGTTGATTCTCATTGTCCAGGATGTCACCGAACAGAGGCGCGACAATGATATGATCCGGCGGCTGAATGCGGAGCTGGAGCAGCGCGTCGCGGAACGAACCAGGGATTTGAGCGACGCGCAATTGGCGCTATTGAATCTGGTGGATGATCTCAACCTGGGCGCAAAAGAACTGGAGACCGCCAACCAGTCCCTCGAAGCGGTCAATAAAGAGCTGACCGCTTTCAGTTATTCCGTTTCGCACGATCTGCGCGCGCCGCTGAGAAGCATCAACGGGTTCAGCAGCGCCTTGCTGGAGGATTATGGAAGCAAACTCGATGAAGAAGGGAAAAATTATCTGGAGAGGATTATGCGG
The DNA here is from genome assembly GCA_964491435.1 of uncultured Smithella sp. Lineage (GTDB taxonomy): Bacteria > Desulfobacterota > Syntrophia > Syntrophales > Smithellaceae > UBA8904. The sequence goes on along the minus strand of CAZBGE010000062.1, from coordinate 13,673 downwards.
GCGGCGCAGAACATGGGCGATTTAATCGATGCTTTGCTTAATCTGTCACGGGTGACAAAATCGGAATTTTATTGTCAGGATTTTGATTTAAGCAAGATGGCGCGGGATATCGCCGATGCTCATCTGCAAAAGAATCACCTGGAAAATTTTGTTGTTGATATTCAGGACGGCGTTATTGTCCGCGCTGATCAGCCTCTGATAAATGTTGCCATGACCAACCTGCTGGATAATGCCTGGAAGTTTTCGGCGAAAAACAGTCATCCGTGCATTGCCTTCGGCGCCGATACTCTAAACGGCGAAACTGTGTTTTTTGTCCGGGATAACGGCGTGGGATTTGACATGGCCCAGGCCGGCAAAATTTTTGCCGCCTTTCAGCGTCTTCACAGGACGGATGAGTTTCCGGGGACTGGGATCGGCCTGGCGACTGTGGAACGGATTATTCACCGCCATGGCGGGCGCATCTGGGTTGAAGCTGAACCGGGAAAAGGGGCCGCTTTTTATTTTACGCTGCCTGTACGGAATGATGAATCAGGATGTGAGGTATAAATATGCTGACACACGTAAGAGTATTGATGATTGAGGATTCGGAGGACGATGCTCTGCTTTTGCTCCGGACGCTGAAGAAAAACGGCTACGAACCGGAAGCGGAACGAGTGCAAACGGCCGAAGAGCTGGCCTATGCTTTGCGTAATCAGCGCTGGGATATTATCTTGTGCGATTTTCATCTGCCGCGGTTCAGCGGCATCGACGCCATTGCCTTGCTGAAAAAAATGGATATTGATGTTCCCCTGATCATTGTGTCCGGCGCCATCGGAGAGGAGATGGCGCTGAATTGCATTCACCTTGGCGCCGCGGACTACATTATGAAGGGGAATCTCTCGCGATTGGGCATGGCCATCGCCCGTGTGCTGGAAAAAAGGGATCTGCAAATCAAACAAAAACAGGATGAAGAGGCCCTGCGCCGGAGCGAGGAAAAATACCGGACCATCCTCGACAGTATTGGAGACGGGTATTACGAAACTGATCTTGCCGGAAATTTCACTTTTTTTAATGACGCCTTATGCCGCATCTGGAACTATCCCAAAGAGGAGCTGATCGGGATGAACAGCCGGGTTTATGCGGATCAGGAAACATCCCGGAAAATATATCTGGCTCATAAAAATACTTACCAGACGGGCAGCCCGGGCCGGTTGATTGACTATGAAATAATATGCAAGGACGGAGTCAGAAAGCACATCCAATCATCTTTTACGTTGCTCAGGGATGCCACAGGTCAGGCGATCGGGTTTCGGGGCCTTGTGCGCGACATTACTGAACTTAAAAAGCTGGAACATGAACGTCAGGAAAGCCTGGATCGGCTGCGTAAATCGCTGGGCGCGACGGTGCGCGCCATGTCGTTGACAGTAGAAACGAGAGATCCTTATACGGCGGGCCATCAGCGCCGCGTGGCTGATTTGGCTTACGCCATTGCCATGGAAATGAAACTGGACGAAAATCTGAGCGACGGTTTGCGCATGGCCGGCGCCATTCATGATTTGGGAAAATTATCCATACCCGCCGAAATTCTCACCAAACCGACGAAATTGACTCATATTGAATTTGAGATTGTCAAAACACATTCTCAGGCGGGGTATGATATTCTGAAAGACATCGATTTTCCCTGGCCGATCGCCCGGATTGTGCTGGAGCATCATGAGCGGATTAATGGATCAGGCTATCCCCGCCATTTAAAAAAGGATGAAATTCTTCTGGAATCGAAAATATTGACGGTTGCCGATGTTGTGGAAGCCATGGCGTCGCACCGCCCCTACCGGCCGTCGCTGGGGATAGCCCCGGCGTTGCAGGAAATCGCCAAAAACAAGGAAATTCTCTACGATGCGGATATTGTGAACATCTGCCTGAAGTTGTTTGAAGAGAAACGGTTCCGCTTTGAGATTTGAATGCGTTGATGCCAACGGTCGGTCAGGCGTGAAAAAGAAGATGAACGCCTTGACAACGGCGGCGCGGATCGTTAAAGTGCCCTCCATGCGCGCCGATATGCAAATCGTATCAACGAAGGAGAATAATGATGAATTTACAGCCCGGTAACAAACAGGCTTCGCCATGGTCTGACGGATGGAAGCATCTGAGCGAATATCTTGTTGATTCCATGCAACGATCCGTCATTTTTGCGGATATTCTGCGCAAGCGCGGCAATAATTACATCAAGCATATTCGCAGCGGTCAGCCCCCGGTGCTGACGTTTAATTATGAGCTGCTCTTGAACGCGAAAAATTTTGAGCGGCCCGTCAATTACGCGCTGGTCAGGATTTCCGATCGCCGCCGTAGAAGTGACGAAGTTTCCGGGCACATGAATCGCCGCCGTAAAAGCAAGGAAGAGCCGGCCAAGCCCAAAAGACCGATTGTCATTATTGATCCCCGCGCCGGTCATGGTCCCGGCATCGGCGGCTCCAAGCGAGATTCGGAAATCGGGATGGCCCTTGACCACGGCCATCCGGTTTATTTTATTCTGTTTTATACCGAACCAATCCCCGGTCAGACCATGCCGGACGTCATTGCCGCCATCGAAAAGTTTATCGAAAAAGTCGCCGCACTTCATCCCTACGCCGACGCTCCGGCCATCATGGGCAACTGTCAGGCCGGCTGGGCGGCTGCGCTGGCGTGCGCGGAGCGGCCCGACGTGACGGGACCGCTGGTGCTCAACGGCGCGCCTCTTTCCTACTGGAGCGGAGTCGCCGGCGTCAATCCCATGCGCTATAAAGGCGGACTGGTGGGCGGCGTCTGGATGAACTCTTTTCTCAGCGATTTGGGCAACGGTGTTTTCGACGGCGCCAATCTGGTTTTGAATTTTGAACTGCTCAATCCGGCGAACACCTTTTGGAGCAAACAGTATAATGTTTATGCAAAAGTGGATACGGAAGAAGACCGTTATCTCAATTTTGAACGCTGGTGGGGCGGTTTCTTTCTGCTCAACGACGATGAAATTCATTACATCGTCCGCAACTTGTTCGTGGGCAACAAATTGGAGAAAGGCCAGCTCGAATTGCGCGAAGGCGAAAAAATCAGCCTGAAAAACATTGACAATCCCATCGTCATTTTCGCATCGCAGGGAGACAATATCACGCCGGCCCAGCAGGCGCTCAACTGGATTCCCCGTGTTTACAGTTCAATTGATGACATCAAAAGACACGGGCAGGTGATTGTCTATATTATCCATAAGGATATCGGCCATTTGGGAATATTTGTCGCCGGATCCGTGGCGAAAAAAGAACACAAAAATATTATCGGCAATTTTGACATGATTGAATTTCTCCCGCCGGGACTTTTTGAAATGGTGATTGACGGCGACGTCCGCGCCGAAAAATTCACGGCCCGTTTTGTGCCGCGTACCTTTGCCGATATTGCCGCCTATGATGACGATGTGAAAGATGAAGATGACTTCAGCGTGGTGGCCAAGGTGTCCGAAGTCAACGATAACCTGTATCAATTGCTGGCGCGTCCCTGGATGAAGCTGTGGATGACGGAACTGCAGGCGGAAATCAACCGTTACCTGCACCCTCTGCGCGTCCAGAGGTATCTGTTCGCCGACATCAATCCCCTGATGCGTCCGCTGAAAAACGCTGCCGCTATCGTGCGGCAGAACCGCCAGCCCGCGGCGGAGGATAATCCTCTTACGGCACTGGAACAATCCTGCGCCGAATACATCGAAAATGTTCTCGATATTTACCGCGATTACCGTGACCGCAGCGAGGAATGCCTGTTTCAGCAAATTTATGGCAATGACTGGCTGCGCCGTTTCTTTCCGCCCGCGCAGGAGGAGCCGGTCCGGGAAGCTCCGGAGTATGAGCGGGCCGATTATGACAAACGTCTTCTGGCTATGGAGCAGGGAGGACTGGAGGCCGGTTTGATCCGCGTGTTTATGGCAATTGCCAAAGTTGACCCGGATTTTAAAAGGGAGCATTTTGATGTGGGTGAGGAAATCGCCAAAACACAAAAGACGCTGCGAAAAATGCGGCCCAGCCAGTTTAAAAAAATCATGCATGAACAAATGGCGATTCTCGACGCCGATGAGGACAAAGCCATCAATGCCTTGTCCCTTCTGATCAAAAACAAAGATGATCGGATGGAGGCGTTAAGTATCGCCCGCAGGCTTTGCCTGGCGGATGGCGTTTACAGCGATTCCGAGAAAAAAATGGTCGAAAAGATCAAACAAGGATTGCGGCTGTAACCTTTATTTCTATTTGTATTCCGCATCATCTTTACGGGATTTACAACGAAAATGGAATCAAGGCAAAGCGGCAAGCGAACCTGAAGGCGCGCACTACATGAAAAAGAAGTAGAGCGGGTCTTTAGACCAGTGAATTGCAGCAGCGCACCGTTTTTTTATGTCTGCGTGGCGTCGCGAGGGGCGCGATGGTTTTCCGCATCTGGCCGGGCCAAAGGATTATTTTCGTTGACGGTTTCTTGCGCAGAATCATTAATAGCCGCGCAAGGTGGAATTATTGACCGCAACATGAAGTGGATCGTCATGATGAATGAAATTCTGCTCAACGCCATTCTGAATTTGTTCGCCATCCAGACATCCCTGATCGCGTCATCGGGGCGGTCCGGCGCATTTGCGATTATCAACCGTTATCTTCGGGACTATCTGCGCATTACCCATCTTGACAATTATATAAAACTGTTTGAGGAGGCGCTGGATATCCATCAGGCAACCGATCATCAGACAAAACTGGCGCAGGCAAGGGAGGTGACCGCAAATTTGCAGCGGCGGCTGCCCCGTTTTGATCAATATATTTTTCTTATCCGCTATCTTGAACTGGAGAACATGGGAGAGTGCCGTCATGCCGAGCTGGGCGGTGTTGTGGCTGAGGAACTCCATATCGCTCCGGATGTGTTGAGTGGACTGTCTTTGCTGACCTCAGCGGACATGGATGGTTCATGCCTGACGGATGATTTCTTGCTGGTCAATCTGTGCGGCGGCGAAACACAAGGGGCATGCCGAAGGCTTCTCCGGCCTGATTTTTGCGCCGCCTTCACCATTTATCATCTCCGGGAAGTTCATGCTTATTTGATCATGGTTCCGGAGCAAGGCAAAATATCCGCTGACTCTCTGGCTCTGTCCTGCGGCACGCCGCACCTGTTGCAACCCGGCTGCATTTTACGGGATATTTATGGAAACCGCATTTATTATGAGGAGATTAACGCGGTTTTCCAGGATATCTCCAGGGAGCCGATCTTGCTGTGCGCTGAACATCTCGATTTCCGCTATCCGGGAACCGATACCGGCCTGCATGACTTCAGCTTTCGGGAGTCGGGCGGCAGGATGGTGGGGATCCTGGGACTGAGCGGCGCGGGCAAGTCCACGTTACTGAGCATTCTTACCGGTCAGCTTTTTCCCGATCGCGGCCGGGTGAGCATCAACGGGCTGGATCTTCACCGGGACGCCGCGCGTCTGGAAGGCGTCATTGGTTATGTTCCGCAGGACGACTTGCTCTTTGAACATCTTTCTGTATTCGACAACCTCGCCTTCAATGCCGCGCTTTGCCTGTCCCATCTCGACAAAAAGACCAGGGAGGCCAGGGTGGAGGCCATTCTGGGGGAGCTGCAGCAGTTGCCGGTTCGGGATCTCCTGGTGGGGTCTCCTCTGGAAAAAACCATTAGCGGAGGTGAGCGCAAGCGGCTGAATATTGCTTTGGAATTACTGCGGGAACCCTCCATCCTCTTTGTGGACGAGCCAACCTCGGGCCTGTCGTCCGCTGATTCGGAAACCGTCATGGCGCTGCTCAAAACTCAGGCCGCCAAGGGTAAACTGGTGATCGTTGTCATTCACCAGCCGTCCTCCCACATCTACAGGATGTTTGACGCTGTGTGGGTGTTGGATAAGGGCGGACGGCCGATCTTTACCGGCAACCCGTTGGATGCCATCGTCTATTTCCGGACGGAGGCGCAACAGGCCGGCATGGATGAATACGCCTGTCCCCGTTGCGGCAATGTCAATCCCGAGCAGCTTTTTGAAATTATCCAGGCCCGCGCCGTCGATGAAAACGGCCGTTTTACAGCGGAACGCCGTGTTCCGCCGGAAGAATGGCGCCGGCGTTATCTTGCCTATCAGGAAAGACAGGGGCTTCTTCAGGCGCCTGCTTCCCCGCCCCTGACGCCGCCACGCACGGAACGCCGCCTGTGGCGGCCCGGTCTGGCCGGCCAGATCCGGATCTTCTTCATGCGCACCGTCAAGAGCCATGCCGGAAACAGGCAATATCTCTTGCTTAATTTGCTGGAACCGCCGCTGCTGGCCTGCATCGCCGCTTTGATCTGCAGAGGGTCATGGGGTGTGGAATATGTGTTCATGGAGAACCGGAACCTGAGCAATTTTTTCTTTATCAGTGTTGTGGTGGCCATCTTTATGGGTATGAGTATCAGCGCCGAAGAAATCAACCGCGACCGGAAAGCATTGAATCGCGAGCGTTTGCTGCACTTAAGCTGGACGGCGTATATTTCCGCCAAGACCTTTTATCTGGCGCTGGTGACAGCCCTGCAGGCGGCGCTGTTCGTCTGGACGGGCAACGCCATCTTGCGGATACCGGAGATGAACTGTGTATCGTGGCTGGCGCTTTTCTTCTGCGCCATGGCATCCTGCATGCTGGGACTGAATATCTCGGCCGGAGTGCGTTCCGCGGTCAATATTTACATCATCATCCCCATCCTGCTGGTCCCCCAGATCATGCTTGGCGGCGCCTTCGTTTCCTTTGACGAGCTGATGAGCCGTGAGGCGGGCGGCCGGAATGTTCCCTGGATTGCCAATATCATGCCTTCACGCTGGGGGTATGAGGCGCTGGTGGTTGAACAATACTGCAAAAACCGTTATATGCGCCTTTTTTTCCGCGATGAGCGAGTAGCGGTCAACAGTGATTATATGCTCCAGATCCATCTTCCGGAAATGCGCTCTCTGGCCGACTATCCGCTGCTGGAATTCGAAGAACCGGATCATGCCCGGCAATCAAGGCGCAAACTGGCGGCGCTGGCGGGGGAATTGAAGATTCTGGAAGAACAAACCGGGATCAAGTCCGGTCTTTCGGCCAGCCTGTTTGCAGTGCAGGCCTATACCCTTGACACCTGTCAACGGGTAAAGGACTATCTGCAGCGCATCGAACAGTTTTACCGGGATGAGCGTACACAGGCCGTCGAGAACAAACGCGCCGTGGAAAAACGGCTGCAGGAATCCCTGGGCGTGCAAGGCGCACGGAACTTAAAAAGCGCCCATTACAATGAAGACATTGCCGATCTGGTTCTAAACGTGAAAAACCTGGAAGCAGTGCGTCTTTCGGGCGGCCGGCTGGTGCGCGTCGCGGCTCCGGTTTTTCAGGAACCGGAATCAAGGCTGGGCGGGGCGCAATTTCTGGCGGCGTCAAAAAGACTGGGGGTATGGCGCATGGAAACGTTCAATTTCAATCTGCTGGTATTGGGCGGAATGGCGGTTTTGCTCTTTCTGGCGCTGAATGCGCGCCTGCTGCCGCGGTTGCTGAACATCAGGAAAAAATTAAACTGACGGAGGAGATATGTCATGAAAAGAAAAGTATTATTCGTATTGATGTTATTATGGATCATTCCCTTTTTGGTGTTTTCCGTCCAGGCTGGAGCTCAGTCCAGCGCCAAAAAGAATAATGTCTCATCCGCAACGGATAAAAACTTCAGGTCTTTCATGGAGGGGGAAAAGGCGCGGCACAATAAGGATACGGGATCTTTATATTACTATGCGAGTCCCTTGAAGGAAGCACAACTGTCCTATCAGGCAAGCCTGACTCTGCCGGTTAAGGGCAGCTATGCCTGCAAAAACGAAACTCAGCTGCGTGTTCTGGCGGGCATGCATGGTTTCGATATCAATTATGCGCTGGTCTTTGGCCGCAAGCAGGAATTTGTCAAGACCATGAGGTTCCTGAATTCCGAGATCCTGGGACGTTTAAAAAATCCGGACTATATAAATCCCAACGTCAGAGCCGTCGAGGACGCCAAAGCGCTCCTGACTGACATGAAAGATCCTCAAAATATTGAAAATTTCAAGATGTCCTGGTCAAAACAATTTGAAGCCAATATGCAGAAGGCAAAGGCTGATCCGAAGGTCATGCAGCAGCTGATTGATCAAAGCTATGGGGCGATTATCGAAAGCAGCTATATTCTCTGCAATCTGGCGTTGAGCGGCGGAAGCGGCGATAAACTATACGCGTTGTTCATTGATTACATGCTGCGTGTGGACGCCCTGGACATCAAGATGCGGGAATTTTATAATTCTCCCTACGGCAAAGCCCTGGGACAGTCCGATCGTAAAAACATTTTCCCCCCCATTCTTGACATCATCGAGAAGAAACATGGCCTGCTGGACAGAAAGGACATCAAGTCCATTCTCGCCATCGTGAAAAAAGCCCGCGCAGAATACGTGACGCCATGCAGGTAGCAGGCGGCTGCTATTCCGCTTTGTCCAGGCGATAAACATCCGCCCGGCAGTATTCTTTAAAACCGGCCTGCCGGTAAACACGCAAGCCGTCTGGGGACGACTGCAAAGTGACGCAGCGTGCTCCGGCCTTTTTGGCGGCGCGCATCGTTGCCAGCGTTACGGCCAGGCCAATGCCTTTTTTCCTGTATTGGGGCAGCGTGGAAACAAAATAAATGCCGCCCGCCGACTCATGCAGAAACAGTAATGATGTGGCCGCCGGTTTGTCATTGAAGCTGGCGAGGAATAATTGCTGCACTGTTTTTTTCTTGAGAGTCAAGGCGTCTAAAAACCGCTGGTACTGTTTTTTCGTTTCCGGCGGAAAATCAAATCCGTCAAAGGATACCTCTTCCCAGAGACGCAGCTGTTCCTTATTTTGCACCGGCATGATTTGCAGATGCGCATTGACGGGAGGAGCATCAGGCAGGGATGTCAGGCCGGCCAGCAGGGAAGGGACGTTTTCGATCAGGGAAAAACCTTCCGCATGCAGCAGAGCACGGGTTGCAGGTGACTGCGCGCTGGGGAACACCCACCACCAGAAAGGCAAACCTGCACTCCGGAAGCGCTTCTTGATGATCCGAATTGTTTCGCCGTCCTCCGCAGTCAGCGGGCTTTCATTCCAGACCATATTAAGATCAGCGGACTCGATATTCGTCTGCATGGCCCAAACCGGACCGCAGTGATAAAGAGAGGAGTTAAGATTTCCCCAGTAACGGCAGTTGGCGAAAAAAGTGTTTTCAATAACGGAGATAGCAGTCATCATGGAAGCGTGTCATGGCTCAGTAACTTTTTATTTTCCGGATTTATTGGGATAATGCTGAAAGTGAGGCTTGATGGTCGGATTTTCCAATTCGTCCCTGGACATGTTCAAAATGGTTTCCGCCGCTGAAATATCCAGCTTCAGCCTCCTGATTTTTGCGTCATAAGCGGGCAGCGCGTTTTTATAACGCTGCCTTTGCGCATATTCCATGAAGGGCTGTTCCTTCATTTGTTTCATGATCAGGTCGCGTGTGGTGTTGACTTCAATCAGGACTTTCCTTAAATATTCAATCCGTTCGGCCGCATTCTTATGCTCGAGAGGGACGGCCTTGCCTAAATCTTTCTGGATTTTTTCCTGGAGAATATCCGCCTCCGTTTTGGGCGCGGAAAGGTTGCCGGACGCCGCCGGATGATGAGCTTTCGGCTCCAATGCGGCTTTGGGCATTGGCGCTTCACTGGGGGGCGACGGTTTCTCGAATACGGCCGTGTTGAATGCTGCCTTTTGCGCCGGGGGCAAGCCTTCATGTTTTTGTTTGATATTGGATTTCAGGCAAACATCAATGACAAATTCGCCGGCTTCCGTCTTAAAAGGAAGCACGATGCTGGGGCCTTTGATGACATGATAAATCGTATGCTGCCTGCCGAAAACGATGGTTGGAATGGCCGCAAAAACTTTCAGGTTATCCTTTTCCATCTGCTTCCGCGATGAACCGGAGATCATGTTTGTTAACTCGCCCACGGCGTCAAATACGGTCCGGTCCAGCTCCGTGTATGTTTCACCCAGCATTTTGGTGACGATATTGAGAATGCATTTTTCACTGAAACTGATGGCCAGCGAGCCGGTTGCGTCGCCAGTCATGCCGATGATGCCGGAAATGTCTCCACAAGCCATGTTTGTCACTTTTGCGTATGGTTTTCCCGGAACCGGTTTGGTGAAAGCCATTTTTTCCATGACTTCTATTGCGCCATTGATGAATGGATTAATGAATTTAACGTCCATGATTTTGTATCATACCCTCGCTTATGGAAGCGTCAAAACTGATTTTAAAAATGATAAGCTACAATGCAATACGCGCCAGTTTCATCCAACTGACATTTTTCCAGGCCTGAGTCCCGGCAGAAGTTTTTTCCGCGGCGTTCACGTTCAGGCCGCATTTCAGGGCAAAGTACCGGTGCAGCGCCAGACAACCGGTTAGCTCAGGGTGAAAAACAGACACTAAAACCTGATCGTTTTCCGCCGCCGCGATATAATCGTCTATCCGGAGCAGAACCCTGACATCTTGTCCTACGCGAAGAATCTTCGGCGCGCGGATAAAGGTCAAAGGGATCGGTTCATCCGACACAGCTTCAATGACCGCTTCACTTTTAAAGCTGTCGAGCTGGCTGCCGAAACCGTTGCGTTCAATTTCCATTGCGATGAGGGACAGGCAGGGTTGTTCGCCTGTCACCTGATCGGCCAGCAGGATCGCTCCCGCGCAGGTGCCCCAGATCTTCATGCCCCGGCGGGAGTGCTGCAGGATAATGTCTTTCAAATCGAAAATCGTCAGCAGCCGCGCCAGACAGGTGCTTTCGCCGCCGGGAATAATCAATCCGGCAAGGCCCGCAAAATCATCCTTCTGTTTAACCCGCCTGTAGGGCAGACCCAGACTTTCCAGGTGTTCCAGATGTTCATGGACGCCGCCCTGCAAATCCAGAACGCCAATGATTTCAGGTTGCTTCTTTGCTAAATGCACGTACATCACGCCTTTTTTACCAGCCGCGCTTCGCCATAATCTGCTCCGGCGGAATCTGTCCGATTTCCAGCCCCGGCATCGCCCCGCCCAGATCCATCGATGCTTCCAGAACTTTTTGCGGATCGTTGAAATACGCGGTCGCCTTGACGATGGCGCGCGCGCGTTTGGCCGGATCAGCGGATTTGAAAATGCCGGAGCCGACAAAAACTCCGTCGCAGCCCAGCTGCATCATGAGCGCCGCATCGGCGGGCGTCGCAATGCCGCCTGCAGCGAAGTTGACCACCGGCAGGCGGCCGAGTTCTTTGACTCTGAGCGCCAGCTCGTACGGCAGGCCGTTGTTTTTGGCGAATCCCGTTATTTCCTCCACCGGCATCTGCGCCAGCTGGCGGATTTCACGGTTCATGGTTCTCATATGGCGTACCGCTTCCACAACATTGCCCGTGCCCGCTTCGCCCTTGGTGCGGATCATCGCCGCGCCCTCGGCGATCCGGCGCAGGGCTTCGCCCAGGTTGCGCGCGCCGCAGACAAACGGAATCGAGAATTTTGTCTTATCAATATGGCATTCTTCATCAGCCGGCGTCAGGACTTCGCTTTCATCAATGTAGTCGATCCGCAGAGCTTCCAGAAGCTGCGCTTCCACAAAGTGGCCGATTCTCGCCTTGGCCATCACCGGAATGGACACGGCTTTCTTGATCTCGGCAATCATCGCCGGGTCGGACATACGGGCCACGCCGCCGTCCCTGCGGATATCCGACGGCACGCGCTCCAGCGCCATGACGGACACGGCGCCTGCTTCTTCCGCAATCTTAGCCTGCTCCACATTGGTTACATCCATGATGACGCCGCCTTTCAGCATTTGCGCCAGCTGGACATTCAGTTCATATCGTTTTGCATCCACTTTTTTATACGCCTCCTGAATTTCTAAAATATATCTTTTGATTGTTTATCACAACTTCCATTAATTTAATCAGCAAATCTTAAGAATACAAATGGATTTTCGTCAAGAATAATATTGAACGGCTACCAGAGCATCCGGGTCCGGATATTCTGATCGCGAAGATAATTTTTAATCTGCGCGATGGTATAGGTCCGGTAATGCACCATCGAAGCAATCAGCGCCGCATCGGCTCTGCCGGTGGTCAGGACATCGGCCAGATGTTCGGGTTTGCCCGCGCCGCCGGAGGCGATGACCGGAATATGGACGTTATCAGAAATAAGCGCTGTTAAATCAATCTCATATCCTTCCTGCACGCCGTCGGCGTCAATAGAGTTGAGGCAAATTTCACCCGCGCCCCGGCGCTCCGCCTCTTTGGCCCACCAAAGCGCGTCGATGCCGGTAAATTTTCTGCCCCCTTCGATAACGATTTCATATCCGGACGGCGTCTGTTTGTTGACGTCCACTTTTTTTACATCCATTCCCAGCACGACGCACTGGCTGCCGAAAGCCCGCGCGCCCTGCGTGATAATGTCCGGTTCACGCACCGCCGCCGAGTTGACGCTGATTTTTTCCGCCCCCGCGCCGATCACCCTGCGCATATCATCGAGATTGCGGATGCCGCCGCCGACGGAAAACGGAATAAAGATCGTTTCGGCAACGCGCCGCACTACATCGATCATAATATCGCGCTGGTCGGACGACGCCGTGATGTCATAAAAAACGATTTCATCCGCGCCCTGCTCATAGTATTCCCTGGCTGCTTCCACCGGATCGCCGATGTCAATATTGTCTTTGAATTTGATGCCTTTAGTGAGTTTGCCGTTTCGCACATCCAGGCAGGGAATGATTCTTTTCGAGATCATTTTCCACTCCACGCGCAGAAGTTTTTTAAAATTCCCAGACCGGGCCGGCCGCTTTTTTCCGGATGGAACTGCATGGCAACCAGGTTTTTGACGGCCAGCACCGAACAAAAGGTCATGCCGTAATCCGTTGTGCCCAAAACCGCCGCCTCATCGGACGGAGCAGGGTAGTAGGAATGGACAAAGTAATATTCCGCCGCAGGATCGATGCCCTCAAACAACGGGTGATGGCGTTTCAGCGCAACCCTGTTCCATCCCATATGCGGAATCTTCAAGGCCCGGCCTGCCGCCTGAAGATTTTCGGGAAAGCGCTTCGTTACACCGGCGGCCAGACCAATACAATCAGTGTCGTTTTCTTCGGACTGATTCAGAATAATCTGTGTGCCAAGACAAATGCCCAGGATCGGCTTTCCGGATTGAAAACAGATTTTCAGCCATGCATCCAGCTTTTTGTCTTTGAGGTAAGCCATGGCTTCGCCTGCCGCGCCCACACCCGGGAAAATCACATGCGACGCAGAATCGAGCATTTTTGTATCATCCGTAATGACAAAATCATGTCCGATGGCATGCAGCGCCCGCGCCACACTGGTGATATTTCCGGCGTTATATTCGATAATGGCGATCATCATATCATCCATGAAAAATAAGCATAAGCGAACTTTACTCCTGATGAACATGCACTAGCAAATTTAATGCCCAGCGCCAATACATTATCAGCGAGATAGGCCTGAAACTCTGGAAGAACGTCCTTTTTCCTGCTGTCTGACAAATTTTCCATGATATGCCAACTTGGTTCAAGCGGTATATTAGCACAAAATACCAAGTATCAAAAGTTCATTTACCCTATATTTAAGCACTTTTTCTTTGCATTATTTCCCCAAAAGATTAATATCGCG
>CAZBGE010000061.1:0-17337 GCA_964491435.1 uncultured Smithella sp. | reverse complement strand
CTCTTTGCAAAGCCAATATAGCAAATCAGGGCTCAACATGCGCTTATGTTTTTATTACCTAATTTGGACAAGAGTGTAGGCTCATAACCAAATACCTGTAACCTATGGTCCTTTAACCTGTTCCATCTGTTTTGTCATCTCGGAAATGGAAAATTTATTGAAAGGCAGGAATATGATCCCTAGGACGATCAAAACCATCATCGACAGGAAGTGATAGACCAGTGCAAAAGAAAAACCTTCCGGTTTGGCAATGCCGAACAGACTTAATCCCAGAATGCAGGCGTAATGCCAGTTGCCGATAAAGCCAGGTGCGGTGGGGATCGCAATGCCTGCGATCAGAATGACCATGACCACAAAAGCCGCAAGAACCGGCAGATTAAAACCGAACGCCAAAAGCAGCGCATAAATCGCGGCGACATCTACAAGCCAGACAACGGCGGATAAAAACAATAAGTTGAGAAGCCGTTTTACGTCGGTGATGACCTGAAATCCATCGATGAAATGATGAATGACGCCGTTGACTTTTTGTGAAAACTTGCCGGGTAGAAGCTGTAAAATCCGGTCAATGAATTTTACGGCGGTTTCTCTGCGCCAGATTAATCCAATAATGAAGGCGATCATCAGCATGGTTATAATGAAAAAAAGAATGCCGGATTTAATCATCCAGGACGGCAAATCCTGTAAAATGAGAACGGCGACGGTAATGGTCAGCACAGCCAGACTGTCCAGTATTCTTTCCACAACAACCGTGCCCAGCGCGGAAGACATTTTAATGGAACTTTTTTTTGCGATTAAATACGGCCTGGCCAACTCGCCGATGCGGGCAGGAATTCCGGCAATTGCCAGGAAGCCAACACTGGTGACGGCGAAGAGCGTAATCTGAGAGATCTTTTCCATGGGTTGCAGGATAACTCCCCAGCGGTAGGAACGTAATGTCTGCATCAATACAATTAAGAAAAGAGACAGGGCGGCATAACCTAGATGGATTTTCTTCAGATGGGAAACGGTTTCATCAAAGTTGATTCCCCGAACTGAGAAATAGATCAGGACGATGCCCAGAACAATGCCGAAAAGGAGTTTTTTATTCATGAGGATGCCAAACCCGGCCCTTATTTTTGTTTTGGAAAATTAAATTTTGGCCAGATTATCGGCAATTCTGTCATGGAGGAGCTGTGAGGATAACTTGTTACCCATCAGGCCAACGCGGATGGCGACGGATGTCTGATTTTTTGCCCGGTAGGCAATGGCGAACTGCACTTTTTCTCCATTGATGACTGTCGAAATTTTTCCCTGGGCGATTTCTTTTACGGGCTGAACTTCCGCGCCGTTCATATCAGCAATCGTTTTTTCACAAGCGTTCCAGACTTTGTCAAATGAAGCGGAGTAGTCGGTCTTGAGCTCGCCTTCAACATAGAAATAGGTGCCTGTGCCCGCTCCAACCGCTGCGCCGCCAACAACGAGCGCGGAACAACCGGAACAAAGAAAAAGAAGAAATAGACAGATTAGATAATTTTTATAACGGTTCATGCTTGTATCTCCAGATCATTTGATTTTATTCGGATTAAACATATTGTTAAATGGAACGCAACCTGATTATGTATCAGATATTACGAACTGAGCTTTTCAAATTCCCTAAGGAGGTCTTCCTGCTTTCGCGTTAAGTCCGTTGGAATTTGTACAAAAACTTCAATAATTTGATCTCCCCGGCCATATCCCTGCACGTGAGGAATGCCTTTGCCTTTGAGCCGGAATGTGCGACCGCTTTGCGTGCCTTTGGGGATTTTTATTTTTTCGTTTTCTTTTAAAGTTGGTACTTCAATCGTTGCGCCGAGCGCGGCCTGCACAAAAGAAATAGGAACGCGGCAGATAATGTCATCCTCTGAGCGAACGAAAAACTCATGCTCTTCCACCTGCAAAAATACATACAAATCACCGCAGGGTCCGCCTTGTTCGCCTGCTTCGCCTTCGCCGCGCAGGCGCAGCCGGGAGCCTGTATCCACGCCGGCGGGTATTTTTAGCTCAACCGTTTTACGCTGCTGTTCCTTGCCTGTGCCGCGGCAGGTATTGCAGGGTTTGGTAATAAATTTGCCGTGGCCATGACAATGGGGACAGGTTGAACTGATGGTAAAAAAACCGCTCGATTGAACAACCTGACCTCTTCCATGGCATGTTGGACAGGTGGAGGGAGAAGTGCCGGGAGCCGCGCCAGTTCCCTGACATTCATGGCAGGTGTGAAGTTTTTCCAGATCAATGGTGGTGGTTAACCCGAATGCAGCTTCCAAAAAGGATATTTTCAGATCATAACGCAAATCAGCGCCGGCGCGGGCCGCCTGCCGTGTTCGTCCGCGACCGCGCTGACGGCCGAACCCGAATACATCTTCAAAAATATCGCCAAAATTGGAGAAAACATCGTCAAAACCGCTGAAACCCTGAAACCCGCTGTTGCTCAAACCAGCATGACCATATTGATCATAGATTTCTCTTTTTTGTCTGTCGCTCAAAACTTCGTAGGCTTCGGCGGCCTCCTTGAATTTTTCTTCCGCCTCTTTATTTCCCGGGTTTTTATCGGGATGACATTGCATCGCTATTTTTCGGTAATTTTTTTTGAGTTCTTCTTCAGAGGCTGTTTTGCCGACACCCAGAATTTCGTAATAATCCTTTTTGGTCATGCGCTTTGCTTTGCTTCCTCCGCTTTCATCATTGTCGTCAGTGCGTTTAACAATTCCGTGTTATTGGTTTTTTCCAGAGCATGCCTCGCAAATAAATATTTTTTAAGTTCACTTGCTTTTTTAGCCATTTTTTCCCAGTCGGTGTCTCGCAGTTCCTCGCCCAGCGCCTTGGCTGCACCATGAAAAAGGAACGTATCGCCGCTTTCGAACGCCAGATCTTTGATTTTTTGCATGCCTGTTTTGTGCCCGGCTTTGGCATAGAATTCCAAGGCGTCGAAAGGCGTTCCGGCTTCCAGATACAAATCTCCGTAACTGATGAGAGCTGCTTCAGAGGTATTGTTAATGTATAAAATTTTTTGTTTTAAATGATAGTTCGGCAGTTTTCTAATGCTCAAGGGAGCCCTCCTGAAAAAATTACGCGGTGCTGATAAACACCGCGTAAATAAATAACGATTCGGCTTTTGTCAATGGCTTCAAGCGCATAATTTTACCAGACGGGAGAATGCTTCCTCATACTTGGCTTTTGTTTTTTCAATAATGACCGGAGGCAGTTCCGGCGCGGGCGGTTTCTGATTCCAGTGAATGGAGAGAAGGTAATCGCGCAGGAACTGTTTATCAAAACTTTTCTGAGATCGTCCTTCTTCGTATTCGTCAGCCGGCCAGAAACGGGATGAATCGGGTGTCAGTAATTCGTCGATCAGAATTAATTCATTATTGACCAGGCCGAACTCCATTTTAGTGTCGGCGATAATAATGCCGGCCTTTAAAGCAATCGATGCCGCCCGCTGATAGATAGCCAGAGACTTTCTGATAATGATTTCAGTTAGCTCTGCTCCGACAAGATCTTCCATTTCGGAGCGGGTGATCGGCGAGTCGTGTTCGCCTTCCGGCGCCTTGGTTGTCGGCGTAAAAAGCGCTTGAGGCAGTTTGCAGGATTCCTTCAGGCCATCCGGCAGTTTGATGCCGGAAATCGATTGGCTGTGGCGGTAGTCTTTCCAGCCGGAGCCGGAGAGATAACCTCGCACGATACATTCCACCGGCAGCTGCGTCGCGTTTTTAACCAGCATACTGCGACCGTCCAGGCTTTCAAAATAAGGGGCGCATTCCGGAGGAAAATCTGTGGCGTTTGTCGAGATGACGTGGTTGCCGATGATATCTTCCATTTGTGTAAACCAGAAAGCGGACATTTTGTTGAGAATCACGCCTTTGCCGGGAATTGGATTGCGCATCACGACATCGAAGGCCGAAATACGGTCGGTGGCCACGAGCAGCAAATAATCTTTTACGGCGTAAAGATCACGCACTTTGCCACGGTTCAGAAATTTGAGTTTTGGAAAATTCGTCAATGTAATGCTTTTTTTCATAGGTTGCCGGCTCCTTTAGCGAACTGAAGGGTTGTGCTTTTTTTCATGGCCGATAGTCGAAGTCGGTGTCCGGCCATAATTGTGTCCGGGCATGACTTTTGTTTCATCCGGAAGCGTAAAAAGTTTTATCTTGATTGCATTATACATGATTTGCCAGGAACCGCCGGGCAAATCGGTGCGGCCGATCGCTTCCACAAACAGCGTGTCACCGGTAAAGACGTAGCCGGGCGTATAAAGGCATATACCGCCGGGAGAATGTCCTGGAGTATGGATAACTTTCAATTCAACATTGCCTGTGGAGATGATTTGTCCATCTTGGACCAGAATATCCGGAGGCGGCGACTGCGCCGCACCAAACATGCGAAGTATCGAGGCAGGCGTGGAGGTTAGCATTACCGCGTCTTCTTCGTGCACGATTATTTTGGCTCCGGTGAGTTTTTTCATTTCAGCATTGCCGCCAATATGATCGACATGTCCGTGCGTGTTGACAATGTAGTTAATCCGCAAATTGTTTTTTGCCGCCAGAGCGAGAATTTCATGAGTGCAGTCGGCAGGATCGATGACCAGCGCATCGCCTGTGACGGGGTCTCCGACGAGATAGGCGAAAACAGCCATATGGCCGACCTGCAGTTGTTGGAGGAACATGACGACTCCTTAAAATAAACAGATGAAGTAAGCTAGCACTATTTTATTGAATTCGTCAATTTAAATCCGTCGTTTTAAAATAACGCCGAAGAAGCCGTCCATCGTATGCCGGTGAGGGTAAGTTCTTAGAAATCCACGACTATCCAGAAAGTCATGGAAAACAGTCAAAAGTGGCTTTTCTACTCTGAATTGCGTGCAGTCAGCTAAAAAATGCCCTACAATATCTTCATTCTCAGCAGGTAATATGGAACAGGTACAATAAACTAGGCAACCACCCTTTTTAACAGCAATGGATGCGTTTTGCAGAATGGTTTTCTGGATCTTTGTCTGCGCCTTGATATTATTCGATTTTAAACGCCATTTAATTTCGGGATTGCGTCTCAAGGTGCCTGTGCCGGAGCAGGGTGCATCGATCAGAACACGGTCGAATTTTTCAATGAATTCCCGTGAGAGGGGATGGCGCAAATCCGCCTGCCTGGTTTCAACAATGGAAACGCCCATCCTTAAGGCGTCTTTCTGCAATTGCGTGATTTTTTCGATATTGCGATCCATAGCCACAATCCGGCCATTGTTTTTCATCAAGGCAGCCAAGTGAGTGGTTTTACCGCCGCTTCCCGCGCAAACATCCAGAATATTTTCGCCGTCCGAAGGATTAAGCAAAAAAGAAACCAGTTGAGCCGCTTCGTCCTGAAGCCGGAAAAGGCCTTCTTTAAAGAAAGAGGTTTTCTGGATAGGTTGCACCGGATCGAAAATATTGACGCCATCAGGTGAAAAACGCGTCGATTCGCAACGGATGTTTTCGGTTTTGAGCTTTTTTTCAAGCATTGCCCGCGGAATTTTCAATGTATTGGCGCGAAGCGTCAGGGGAGGCAACTCATTGTTGATTTCGCACAAGGCCAATGTTTCTTCCCTGCCGAAAATATTAAGCCATGTCTTGACCAGCCACAATGGATGAGCGTGAAATGCGGCAATGTATTCCTCCGTATCCTCCTCCGCAGAAGGGAAAAAAATATTATCGGCATTACGCAGGTAGCTTCTCAAAACGGCGTTGATCAATCCGCCCGCCGCCGGGGAAATATGCTTGGCGATTTTGACGGCTTCATCCACTGCCGCAAAGGCCGGTAGCCGGTTGCTGAATTTGATCTGATACAGGCCCGTGCGCAGGACATTTTTAATGCTTTCATCCATCATGAGATAATTTCCTCGATAAAGCCGGGATATTATCCAGTCCAGATGTCCCTGCATGCGTAAAACGCCATAAACCAGATGCGTAAGCAGTCGCCCGTCTGCCGTGCCGGAGAGAGAGTGTTGTTCCAACGCTGTGTCCAGCAATTCTCCGGCGAAAGCATTACTTTGCCCGATCTGATTTAGAATGTCCACGGCACGATGGCGGATGGTTTTTTTCATGATAAGCCTTTACGTTGACAGCTCGTAGAGCTATGGCATTAAAAATGCAATTCGATTTTTTAGATTTGGCGACCTTGTTGTGCCTTCAGCCTAATACGGTTCCCTTTTTAATCCGATACCCCCGGAGAAAATCGTCGATCAGCATTCTTTTCTTTCCGGCAAGTTGAACGTCTTTTAAAATCACATGACCGTCGGATGCCGCCACTGGCAGGCCTGCGGCGCTTGGGACGCCGAGTGCGCCGGGTGATTGATCGGCAGTGCCCGGCATGGTTTCGGCATGATAAATTTTCAGAACTTGTCCGTCCAGGGATGCATATGCTGCGGGAGAGGGGGAAAGCCCGCGTATGAGATTAACGATATTGGAGGCGCTGTTTCGCCAGTTGATCTTGCCCGTCTCTCTGCTCAGACGAGGGGCGAATGTAACACAGGAATGGTCCTGTGGTTGTCTCTGCGCATTACCGGCAAGCATCTTTTCGATGGTTTGCAGAAGCAGTGTTGCGCCAAGTTTTGCGAGACGGTCATGAAGTTCGCCATATGTTTCCGAGTTTCCGATTGGTGTTTCTTCCTGCGTCAGAATATCGCCGGAATCCATTCCCTCGTCCATGAACATAATTGTTACGCCGGTTCTGGTTTCTCCTCGGATGATGCTCCAGTTGAGCGGCGCCGCGCCGCGATATTTGGGCAGCAGTGAAGGATGGATATTCAAGCAGCCCAGCGGAGGAAAATCAATAATTGCCTTGGGCAGAATCTGACCGAAAGCCGCCACAACAATCATATCAGGTTTGAGTGAAGATAGCGTGTCCAGAAAAAATTGCTCTTTTACTCTTGGAGGTTGCAAAACCGGTATGCCGAAACTTTGCGCCAAAAGTTTCACCGGCGGGGCGAATTCTTTTTGTCCCCGTCCCGCCGGCCGATCCGGTTGGGTGACAACACCGATGATTGGGTAAAGATGGTTATGCAATATTTCAAGGGCGGGAAGGGAAAAAGCCGGCGTGCCCATGAAGAGGATGCGGGGAGATGGCATCATGTTAAATCCTTGTCATTTTTTTAAGATCTATATGGAAATAGTAAAAATTGTCAAGAATTAACCTTGTTCTGTGTTTTATGATAAATTCTTATTGTCAATTTCTGTTTCATGTTTTATATGATACCCAACATTTAACTGTCAAAAATGAAATTTAAACAGGAATGTAAGAATAAACACCGTACTAATCAAGCGGAAAGGAGATGAAGGATGAAGACATACGCCATTAAGTATGTGGAGTTGGCTGAACAGCATGCGGGAAGGATGTCCAAAAGATGGGCGATGGATGTGAAAAACAATACCCGGACAAAAGCATTCAAGGAAATGGATGAAGAGAGTATTGTCAATCAGGGCGTGAAATTCTATCATAATTTCAGTAAGATGTTTACTGAAGAAAAAATCAGCGAAGACGCATTGAAATATTTTCGCACGTATGCTCAGGAGAGTTTTGCCATGGGTATTCCCATGGATGAGGCGGTTTACGCCCTCATTCTTTTGAGAAGGCATATTTGGCTGTATGCTGAATTTCAGACGATCTTCAGCTCTGGTATCGACCAGCGGCAGGCTCTGGATACCTTAAGCCGCACGATACTGATCTTTGATTACGCGGCCTACGAAGTGACCAAAGAATACCAGGAATTACTGAAAAGTGGAAAAGGCAGGAAATAATAATTTTCATTTCCCTTATTGTTTGTGATTGGAGAAAGGATGATGTCATATGGTGGAATCGATTAAACTGTTGGATGTGCTGGAGTCCAACATTGATGAAATAGCCGCGCACTGGCTGGCGGATGTCAAAAAAAATAAAAGAACCGTTCATTATCAGACGATCGCTGATGAGAAGTTAATGCTGCACGCCATAAAATTTTACAGTCAGTTGAGAAACATGCTGATGGCCCCCAATCGTTACGAGAGAGCGCAGGAGTTTTTCATGCATTACGCCAGGACATGTTCCGAGAATGGCATTCCCTTGCATGAAGCGATTTATGCGTTAAATATGATGCGTCGCCACATGTGGCTTTATGCTGATTTTCAAGCGATTTTCATCAATGCTCTGGAACATAATCAGGCGATTGACTCCGTCATGAGAATTATGCTGTTGATTGACTATGCGGTTTATGAAATCACTCAGTATTATCAGGACCGTATCCGTCTTGAGGAAAAATAGGAATTATCGTATCAGATAATGGGGGGGGCGAGTCCAAAAGACTCGCTTCCCCACATCAAAAAGACTTGATCATTACATCAAAAAACCACCCTTGCATTTCCGCTAGCAGGAAGCATTCTTGTCGAATGGAACAGTTCATAGAGCAAATCGGCAGGTGGGCGTTTTTGAACAGTTCCTGTTACATGAAATTTTCCGGATCAACATCTACCGTAATCTTTACGGCGCTGTTCGCGCAGGTTTCCAGAATTTCCCTGGCGATGGCGTGAAGGATTTTGATGTCACGGCCTTTGATGAGCAATTGTTTACGGAACCGTCCCTGAATCCTGGACAGAGGGGATGCCGCCGGGCCGATAATTTCAACGGTATTGCCGTGGCGGGTGCTGAGTTTTCGCGCCAGTTTTCCGGCGTCAGCTGTGGCTTCATTCAGTGCTTCCTGGTTGGCTGAAGACAGGCGAATGTTAATCATGCGTCCAAATGGAGGATAGTGCAGGGTCTTGCGGTGATCGATTTCTTCCGCGTAAAAAGATTTGTAGTCGTGGTTTTGGGCATGCCTCAGGGCATAGTGCTGCGGGTTAAAGGTCTGAATGACGACCTTGCCGGGTGTGTTTCCGCGTCCACTGCGTCCGGCAACCTGCGTCAGCATTTGAAAAGTCTTTTCCGCCGCTCGGAAGTCCGGCATATTCAACGATGTATCAGCCGCAATGACGCCAACCAGCGTGATGGAAGGAAAGTCATGTCCCTTGGTGATCATTTGCGTTCCTACCAGAATGTCAATTTTTCTTTCCAGAAGTTCACGCAGAATTTCCTCCTGTGTTCCTTTTCTGGCGGTCGTGTCCGAATCCATCCGGCGAATGCGCGCCGCCGGGAAGAGCCGCTGGATTTCTTTTTCCAGCTTTTGTGTGCCTGCGCCGTAGCTTAAAATGCGGCTGCCTTTGCACGAAGGACAAAGCGGCAGCGCCTTAATCGTATAATCACAGTAGTGACATTTTACCAGCTTTTCGCTCAGATGACTCTTCAGGGATACATCGCAATTGGGACAACGGAAATTGTAACCGCAATCCGCGCAAACTAAAAAGGTGTCAAACCCGCGTTTATTGAGAAATAGCAAAACCTGTTCGTTTCTGGCCAGTGTTTCTTCCATTTCCGCGAGCAATTCATGAGAAAGAAGGGGAAGTCTGCCCTGCATTTCTTTTTGAGCCTTCATATCCACGACTTCCACTTGCGGCAGGGCTTTGTTTTCCACCCGTTCGGATAATTCCAGCCAGAAATATTTTTTGATTTTGGCGTTGAAATACGAACGGATAGCCGGTGTGGCGGATCCCAGAATAACTGCCGAACCGGTTTGCTGCGCCCGCAACACGGCCAGATCACGGGCGTGATAGCAGAGCCGGTCGTCCTGCTTGTAGGAGGCGTCATGCTCTTCATCGACAATGGTTAGCTTAAGATTGGACAGCGGCGCAAAAAGAGCTGAACGCGCGCCGAGCACCAGATTGATTTTGCCTCGCTTAATCTGTCTCCATTGATCGAAACGAACAGCCTCGGTAATGCCGCTGTGCAGCACGGCGATTTTTTGTTCATCGAACCGTCCGGCGATACGGGAAATAAGCTGGGGAGTCAGAGCAATTTCGGGCACTAGGTAAATGGCCGAACCGCCGTTTTTCAAAACCTCTGCGATGGCATTTAAATAGACTTCCGTCTTCCCGCTGCCCGTCACGCCGTGCAGCAAAATCGGCGCAAAGGTATTCTTCTCCAGATGGCGGCAAATCTCGGTCAGCGCCAGACGCTGTCCCGGATTGAGAGAAAAAGCGTGATGAACTTTTCCAATGAAGGATGTAATCATCGCCTTGCGGATTTTTTCTTCAGACAAAAAAGTGATGATTCCTTTTTCATGCAGGTTTTTTATGACAGCTTTGGACGTTTTAGCCTTACCGATTAAATCAATCAGCGACATAGATTGGTTTTTCTGCATAAATTCGACCAGGGCGGCTTGTCTGGCTGTCAATTTGGCGGCGGCAAGTTTGTCTTCGGCTAGGTGCGCGAATGTTTCCGTCCGCACCGCCAGTTGTTTGCTTTGTCTGGTTTCAATTCTCACCAGACCTGCCAGATGAAGGTTGTGGACGATGGAAGAAGTGTTTTTCAAACTGCTGATGTTGGCAAGATTGCTAAATGTGATTCCCCGTGGATGCTGCCGGAGCAATGATAGTAAATGCTGTTGCGCCGGGGATAAAACGAGGTCATCGTCCATGGCTAGCGGTGTAATCCAAAGAAAATCTTTTTTTTCGGATCCTGCGGGAATCAGTTCAGCCAGAGTTTTCCCCAGCGGATACATAAAATATTCGGCGATCCAGGAATAAAAACTCAGATCAGTGCTACTGAAAAGCGGTTCGTCGTCCAGGATTTCCTGAATGGGTTTAACTTCGGGCAAGTTGCAGGCGCTGGAAACCGTGATAATGAATCCTGTGCGTTTACGGCGTCCGAATGGCACAAAAACGCGTTTGCCGGTTTCAACGGCGGACTGCATGCTTTGCGGAACCGTGTAAGTGAAAAGCTTATCGGCTGGAATATTGAGGGCGACATTTACATACATGGCAGGTGATTATCATTTTTGAAGGGAAAAAGGAATCATGGAACATTAAAAATACCGGCAACAAAAAACGCCCCGGGAGCGGGGCGTTTTTTGTTGCTATGAGATTAAAATTACTCACCTTTAAGCTTTTCGATTTTTTCCTGCTTGGTTTTGCAATCGATACATTCCGTGGTGACCGGTCTCGCCAGCAGTCTTTTTTCGGAAATCGGCCCGCCACAGGCTTCGCAAATACCGTATGTTCCGTCGTCAATGCGCTTGATCGCTTCCTGCATTTTTACGATGAGTTTGCGTTCCCGATCCCGGATGCGCAACTCGAAGTTACGGTCTGATTCCAGGGAAGCTCTATCGTTGGGATCAGGAAAGTTCTCCTTCCCGTTTGTCATTTCCGTGACGGTTTTGCCCGCTTCACTCAGCAGTTCATTGATTTTCTGAATGAGCAATTTTCGGAATGATTCCAGTTTTTCCGGCTTTAAAGTCGTTCGTTTTTCCAATGCTGCTACTCCTTGGTTAAGTAATATTGATATTTGGCCCTAATACCTAATGGATGAATGTTTGTAAAGAAGAAAATTGAGATCAAAAAATGAAAAAATCAAATTTCCTCTCCTGCATATAGAAAAAATATTGAAAGCAAGATTTCTCGTCAGTTTCCGGAGCCATAAACGGAAACAATTTTATCGACAATATTTGTCGTAGACTTACCGATTACCTCTGGAATACGAGTGACACGCCCTCCCCACTGCTGAATTTCCTTGCGTCCAACAATCTGATCCATCGGCCAGTCTCCGCCTTTGATCAGGATATCCGGACGAAGGCAGCAAATGACTTCCAGCGGCGTCAGTTCGGTAAATATCGTTACAAAATCAATACATTCCAATGCGGCGAGGACTTCCGCCCTTTCATCTTCGGGCACCAGTGGTCTCTTTTCACCTTTAATTGCCCGAACGGAAGAATCACTGTTGAGCGCCAGAACCAGGATGTCGGCTGTTTTTTTCGCCTCTATCAGATAGCGGATGTGCCCCACATGCAGAATGTCAAAACAACCGTTGGTAAAGGCGATCTTTTTTCCCTCCATGCGCAGCAAATCGAGTTTATCTTTGAGAATTGCTCTGTCCAGTATCTTATTCATCGTTTCTCCTTTGTCTATAAAACCCTGGCCAATGTTATTACCGCCACCTGAGAAGCGCCGGCTTGCACCAGTGTTTTGGCGCATTCATTAATCGTAGCGCCGGTTGTATAGACATCATCGACCAGAATCAACTTTTTTTCGCGGAATTTTCCCGGTGAATTGGCGACGAAAGCGCCGGCAATATTCATTTCTCTTTCTTTTTTATGGAGACCTGTTTGTGTGAAAGTCAATTTACACCTTTTCAGCGAGGAAAAATCAACATTCAGCTCATGTTTTTCACCCAGCGCGCGGGCCAGAATGAGCGATTGATTAAAGCCCCGCTCGCGCAGCCGTTTAATGTGCAAAGGAACAGGGACAATGACGTCAAAGGAATCCAAGTCCTGATCGGCAAAATTGAAACCAGCCAGAAAGGACGCCAGAGCGGCGCCGGTGGTCATGTTGCGTCCATACTTGAATTGGTGGATGGCCTCGAGAATGACGCCGTCGTAAGCGACTGCGGCGCGGGCGGATGTGAACCAGGGTTTATTTTCCAAACAATTTCCGCACAGATGATTCCCCGCAGGCGAGTCGGGAAAGATTATGCCGCAGACCGGACAGAGGCCGCCCGAGATAAAGGTGATTTGACTTAGGCAATCGGGACAAAAGATTTCTTGCGCACCGGTTGAGAGAACCTTAGAGCATGCAAGGCAAAGGGGCGGGAACAGGGTGTCTGATATTTCGTGAACAAAATCATTGAAAATCAAGCCATGTCCTTCGTCAGCTTCTTGATTTCATTTGTGTTTTCGTCAATCTCCATGCGCGGTGCATCCCACAAGTCCTCCAGTCCGTAGAACAAACGGATTTCTTCCTGAAAAACGGAAATGACCACATCGCCATAGTCCAGCAGAATCCATTCCGCGTTTGATGTTCCTTCCACTCCCAGCGGCCGGATTCCTTCTTTCTTGAGGTATTCCTGGATCGCATCGGAAACAGCCTTGACCTGCCGGTCTGTCGCCCCCGAGCAAAACAACATGTAATCCGTAAAGGACGATAGCTCTTTGACGTTTAACGCAACAATGTTTTTCGCTTTTTTTTGTAACACGGCATTGATGCATAGAAGCAGCCGCCGGGACGACTCATTTTTTTTAACTGGCAAAAAAACCTCCTTAAAACAGGTTAATCGTCTGAAGACCGGCTTTCCTATCTCACAAACGAGACCACTTGACAATACATCATTTTCGATAAAGTTCAATTCATTACCGGAAAAAAAGTATTACTTTTTTCTCGCAATGATGACCTGGGTTTTGGGTAAGTACTTATCGAATGACTTTAAAAGTTTTTCGGAACCATTCAATTTCATCAATCCTGCCCAGGTATTTGACCAACTTTGCAAAACAGGATGATAGGGGGGGTGGATACAGTCCAAAACGGCGCCGCTCAAATTTTCCTCCTGCTGCACCAGCCAGAATAAAGACATGAAAAATGTCCAGTAAAACCCCCAGGTATCATATTTTTCCACTTCTAAGCCGGAATTTTTCACCAATCGGACAAAGTTTTTTTTATTAAAAACCTGAATGTGGTTCGGTTCCGAAAAGTAAAAAGATTTTGCCACAGGCTTTTGCAGCATTTCTGACCGGGAATCAGGGACAGTTATGAGATACTGAGCGCCGGGCTTGCCGACTCTGACAAGCTCCAGCAAAATTTTTTCTGGATTTGCCGTGTGTTCCAACATCTCTGTTGATAATATTTTGGTTGCATACTCATCGGGCAGAGGCAATTTCATGGTGTGACTAACGAAACCTTCGGCTTTTCTTGCCTTCGTTTTCTTAACTTTCTTCGCCAGTGTCTTAACTTTTATCGCATCGATATCAGAAAAGACAACGTGAGCGCCCTGTTGCGCGCAAAACAGTGTGGCGTTTCCCTCGCCGCATCCCACATCCAGAACAATATCGTTCTTGGTAACCTGAAAGCCGTCAAATAATTCACCGGTTTCCAGCTTGTACCATCCACGTTTCACCGCGTCTAATAATCCGCAAATGCGAGGATCTACGTCTTTTAGCGCCGTCGCCGCAGGGTTGGCTATTGCCCGTGGTTTTGACTTGCTTGTTAATTTTGATGACGGTTGTTCGCGTGTACTTGACATAAGCCCTATCCCATCCTTGTTTCATGAAAATGTTCAATGATTGGCGCAGATGATCTGTTTTATATAATTTCTGTTTACGGAAGGAGCCGGGACCACGAAATCAAACCAATTCTTGATGATCATGTCTGTGCCGACGCCATGCATAAAGTTATAAACCGCCTTGTTCAAACCTTGCGCAAAAGCTTGATGATTACAATCGCCGTGAACCTTGTGCACGAGATCATTTCCGGCAAACCCTCCATCCGGCTGCTTTAATATGGCACAAGAATATTTCTCCGGATGTTTTCCCACATTGCTATGAACCGTGGCAGTGAACTCATGCCAGAAGGCGGATTGGATTAAACCCTCGGCAAAGAATTGACGGACGATTTCCAGGGCGTCGATGGTTTCCTGTTTTGTTTGCGACGGAAAGCCATACATCAGATATGCATGCACCATGATGCCGGTTTTGCTGAAATTATCGCATGCGCAAGCCGCCTGTCGAATCGTTATCCCCTTGTTCATTAACTTTAGAAGCCGGTCCGATGCCGCTTCTAGCCCGCCGGTTACGGCTATGCAGCCGGACATTGCCAGCAGCCGGCAGAGGTCTTCGGTAAAAGCATTTTCAAAACGGATATTTACCCACCAGGAAATTCCTGTTTTTCTTCTTAACAATTCTTTTGCCACATTTTTAAGGACCGAAGGCGGAGCGGCTTCATCCACAAAGTGGAAGCCGCGCCGTCCTGTTTGAGCAATGATCTTTTCAATTCGGTCAACCAAAATGGAGGCGGGGGCGGTTTCGAAACGCTTGATATAATCGAGTGAGGTATCGCAGAATGAGCATTTATGCCAGTAACACCCGTGGGCAAGGGTCAACTTATTCCAGCAACCGTCATTCCACAAACGGTGCATGGGATTGGCCATTTCAATCAGAGACAGGTATTGATCTAGGAGGAGGTCGGAGTAATCCGGGCAGCCGGTTGCGGCATGATGAAAATCCGGTTCCTTATGATTGTTGATATACTGCACTTCATTGTCAATCCGGAGGAATGTTCTGGTAAGATTCGCCTGATTCTTTTCACCCCGGAGCCATTGAAGGATGCTGAGAAAAGGACGTTCGCCATCGTCCAGGGTTATGAAATCCAGGTAATTGAAGATTGCCGGTTGTGATAAATTCCGGAGTTCCGTGTTGACAAATCCACCGCCGGCGATGATGATAATGTGAGGGAAGTGCTTTTTGATATATTGACCGCATTTTAATCCTGCATAGAGATTGCCGGGAAAGGGGATGGTGATTCCCGCAACATCAGGACAAACCTGTTCGATATGGTTTCTCAGCAATTCCAGCAACCGGATCTCCAGAATATTTTCCTTTTGTCGCAAAGCATTTTCTATCGGCTCAAAGGAATGCGCTGATATTCCCAATTTTTCAGCGTAACGGCTGAAACCAAAATAGGGTGTGATAGCCTCTTGAATGAGATCGCCGATGTCCTCAAAATAGAGTGTTGCGAAAAAACGGGCTTTATCATTTGTTCCAGCGTTTCCGAACGCCCATTCCAGATCAGGCAGGCGATCAAATCGGGAAGCCCTCGGTAAAAATGTTTCGCTGCAGAGGAGAGGGGCTTGTGTGTTATCACTGTTTTGCAGAAAACTCATGACCTGATCGATGGTCTGCAAGTATTTTTTTTGATTCTTGATGATGTGACGGGAATTTGGAGAAATCTTCCCGCCGGACTGATGAATGGAGCCGAAGATCTCCTGAAGACCTTTTTGGGAAAAAATGGAATTAGTCAGTTCGATGCCGAGGTCGGTCTGAAACACATCACAGCCCTGTAATTTCAAAAACCCCTTCAAATAAGGCGTCGCCGGATACGGAGTATTTAACTGAGTAAAGGGCGGTGTGATGAGAAGTACTTTTGTAGGCATAGTTAAATCATGAACGGCCAAAGAATGGCGTCTGTCACTTGCCGCTAATGTGAACTTTTTCAAGGTACTGTTTGTTACATCAATTCGTTGATGGGCGTGAATTGCATGCCCAGACTATCCGCCACATTCTTGTTGACACAGTTTGCCTTATACATGTTGACGCCTTTGGTCAGTCCTTCGCTTAACGCGCATGCTTTTTCCAGTCCCATATTGGCGATCATCAGTCCAAAAGGAAGGGTGGTATTGACCAGCGCGATAGTGGATGTCCTCGGCACCACGCCGGGCATATTTCCGACGCAATAGTGCACAATGCCCTCAACAATAAAAACAGGGTCGTCATGGGTGGTTGGCACGGAGGTTTCGCAGCAGCCTCCCTGGTCAATCGCGATGTCCACAATCACGGCTCCCCGCTTCATGATTTTCAGGTGTTCACGCCGGATGAGCTTTGGCGTGATCGCCCCCGGGATTAAAACCGCGCCGATGACCAGATCGGCTTCCGCCAGACTCCTGGCAATGTTCGTTTCCGAACTGTAAAGTGTGGTGATGGATGCGCCGAATATATCTTCAAGATAAACAAGCCGCATCAGGCTGATGTCCAGCAGTGTCACCTGCGCGCCCATGCCGACCGCGGCTTTTGCCGCATAAGTTCCGGTGATGCCGCCGCCGATAATAACGACTTTGCCGCGTTCGACTCCCGGCACGCCGCCCAGCAGGATACCCCGGCCGCCAAACGGACGCTCAAGATACTTTGCGCCTTCCTGAATGCTGAGCCTGCCCGCGATTTCGCTCATCGGACGAAGACAGGGCAGGCTTCGGGAAATTCCCTCAATGGTTTCATAGGCGACTGCCTTCACTCCCGATGCGAGCAAGGCATCGGCAAGCGGACGGTTTGGCGCAAGATGAAAATAGGTAAACAGAATCAGACCGGGGTGGAGGTACTGATATTCTTCCTTCAGCGGTTCTTTGACCTTTACGATCATATCGCATTTGGCCCACACTTCCGCCGCGGTCGGGAAAATCACGGCGCCGCACAGGCGATATTCATCATCGGTAAAGCTGGCCATTTCTCCCACGCCCGACTGAACAAACACCTGATGCCCGTTTTTTACATAGGCAAGAGCATTGTCCGGCGTAAGCCCTACCCGATATTCATGGTTTTTCAGCTCTTTTACTGTTCCTATTTTCATTCAGGCCGCTTCGTTATTCGTAAAATTTTCATTGGCGTTGTATAAGAAATGCGGACTTTTATGTCAAGCTGATATTATGGGGCCGAAACAGGATGCCGGCCTGCGGTTTCCTGGTTTTCGAACGATGGAAATG
>CAZBGE010000060.1:0-18144 GCA_964491435.1 uncultured Smithella sp. | reverse complement strand
TTGTCCATCATCCACGCCGCCCGCCAGGTTAAAAGCCGCATCGCCTCCAGTTGCGCCTCCATCATGCAGAACTCTTTTTCCATGGCGCTGATGTTGTTAGGATTTTTGTCGTAGTCCGGACGGATGCCGTTTTCCTCCATCTTCTCGCGCGTGAAATCCAATGCCGCCCGGGCGACGCCCAGCGCCATCGCGGCGACCAAGGGTCTGGTGTTGTCGAAGGTCTTCATGACGCCCTTGAATCCTTCGGTGCTTTGCTTAACCTCGGCGCTTCCCAGAATGTTGTCTTTGGGAATACGACAATTATCCAGCACATAGGTGCCCGTATCTGAAGCGCGCACGCCCAGTTTGTGTTCCAGCTTTTCCAGTTTGAAACCGGGACGACCCTTTTCCACAACAAAAGATTTTATTCCTGCTTTGCCGGCGTTCCTGTCCACCGTGGCCCAAATCACGGCGACGTCGGCGCGTTCCGCGCAGGTGACGAATATTTTTTCCCCGTTGAGCACCCACTCGTCGCCGTCCAGGACCGCTTTGGCAGTGATGGATCCCGAATCCGATCCGGATCCTGGTTCGGTAATGGCCATGGAAGCCCATTTATCGCCGAACCGCTCCATCTGCTCGTCGGTGGCCACTGCGGCGATCGCCGCATTCCCGAGCCCCGCATTCGGCAATGATAATAATAAACCAAGGTCACCCCAGCACATTTCTTCCACGGAAATGACCGTGGAGAGGTTGGTTCCCAGTTTTTGGGCGTCCGTCTTGTCCGGTTTTGCTTCATTTTCCGCTTTTTTATTTTTTGGGCGGCTCATGAGCTTAATTGAACGGAACACATCCAGTTCTTTCGGATACAGATGTTCGTTTTCATCGTAGTATCTGGATATGGGGCGAAGCATGCCCGCGGCCATGTGGTGGACGCCGCTTTGGACATCCATCATTTTCCGAGTCATTTCGAGATTAATCATTCTTTTTCCCTCCTATACTATGGCCATGCCTTCCAGAATCGCAATGCTCCTGCCGTTGCGATAATCACGTTCTACCGGATTTTCCCTGATGTATCCGTGTCCGCCTAGGATCTGCACGCCGAAGTCGGTAATTTTCATGGTCATTTCGCCAGCATACATTTTTGCCAGATACGCCGCGCGTTTGGCGTCTCTTCCCGCCTCCAGCGCGGAGGCCGCTTTCCACGTCATCAGCCGCATGGCGTCCACTTCATACGCCATCTCGGCGATCATGAACGCAATGGACTGACGCCGGGCGATTGGTTCGCCGAACTGAACGCGCTCTTTCGCATAATCCCGCGCATACTCAAAAGACGCCCGTGACACACCCGTGCCCAGGGCGGACATGGCGATACGGGTTTTCTGCAGAAATTTTGCATAATCGCATCCTTTTTCTCCGCCGATGCGGGCGTCGGCGGAGACCTCACAGTTTTCCAGTGTGACCGGGTAACTTTCCAGCGCATACAGGCCCAGATTCTTTTCCCGATCGCCGATTTTGAGTCCGGGATTATTTCCTTCAACAATAAATAATTCCATTTGACCGGCATGGTCGGCGGCAACCAGCAGATGGTCGGCATTGCTTGCCATGGGCACAAAACATTTCCTGCCGTGGAGAAGATATTTGCTGCCGTTTTTGACGGCTTTGGTTTCCAGGGATGACGCGTCAAACCGGAAGCGTGGTTCGCTGAGGGCTAAGGAGCAGGCTTTGAAGTACGGGCCGCAGTAAAGCGGCAGGTATTTCTTTTTCTGTTCCTCCGTGCCCATTTCCAGAATCGTGAACATGAAAGTTGCGGGGAGCGCCGCCGCAACAGCCAGCGCCATATCACCCGCGGCCAGCTCTTCCAGAACAATCGTATTCATGATCGGCGAATAATCCATGCCGTATCCGCCGTATTCTTCGGGAACCATGGAGACCACGGAGCCCAGTTCCCAGACCTTATTAATCATTTCCCGGGGAATCACTTTTTTCTCATCCATCTCGCGGGCGGGATTGCCCGCGACCATGCTTTTCACCAGCCTTGCTATCGTATCCTTCATGCTGCTTTGCTCTTCAGACATCCTGAAACTGAATACTCGTTCTTCCATAATCTTCTCCTTACTGGATCAGGGTTTGCAGTCTCATCAGCAGGGCCATATCTCCCGAAAATTTCATCTTTCCGTTCAGGAAGAGATGTTGTCCGGTGGTTTCCCTGTTCTGCAAAGCAATCCAGTCCTTCAGCTCCATGCAAAGCTCCACGCAGGGTTTTGCTTCTCCGTTAAAAACCATGGTTATCGGGATTTCTCCGCTGTCCTGCTTCAGGGAGAGATTCAAGGCGCCTTTGGTTTCCATCAGGTTCCGCAGTTTTACGGGATTGGAGATTTCCACCGGATCCGTGAAGCGGTCAATCATGCCTTCCAGTTTACCGCTGACGGCATCCAGAAAAACCTGATCGGACATAGCCATCGTGAGCAACGGTTTTTCCACAGCGCTTCCGGCCACTTCCAGATTGTTTCCGTCCTTGATCTTCAGGCAATACACCTGAGCGCCGATGTTGAACTGAAGGTTGACTTCCTTGCCGGACAAGGATGAGAGATCCGCGCCGGAAATAGCATCGTTGAATTGCGCGGGAACACAGTGAACAAAAAAATCTTCCACGCTTGCGCCGCTTTGAGCAGTAAATTTCGCCATATGGATTTACCTCCAAGCTAATTTTTTTAAAATCTGTTTGTATGTTGATTTACCTATTGGTCAATATAAGAAAAGTGAACCTGTGTCAAACGATTTTTATTTATATTGGTTAAACGCATATCACCCGGTAAATATATATTTACCATCCGGTTTATTTTTGATATACAAGCCGCGTGAGCAGACTGGAAAAGAAAATAAAAACTCCCCGCAGGCTGTCGGAAAAACAGCCTGTCCGGAAAGCGGCCAAAAACCGCTTGCCGGCGAATGAGGGCGGCGCGCGGGACAAAATACTTCAGGCGGCGCGTGAAGTATTTACCGTTCATTCCTTCAAGGAAGCAAGCACCCGCATTATTGCCCAAAAAGCCGGCGTCGAGCATCCCCTGATCCATTATTATTTCGGATCCAAGGAAAACCTCTTTTACGAAATGGCCGAGACGATTTACAATGAAACCCTTCCCGTGCAGAAATCCTGGTACGACGGGCTGGAGCAAATGGCTCCGGAAAAAGGTTTTTCCCTTTTCCTGGACCGGATGCTGGAATATGGCATGGCCAAGCCCGATGCTTTGCGCATAGCGGCCTTGAATATGGTGAATATCGGAAATATTGAAGAAATACCGGGTCACCGGTTTATTATTCTGAGCATGGCTGCCACGAAGCGTGTGATGGAAGAAAAGCTTGCCCTGCGCGGGCCATCCCGGGAAATAGAGATGTTTATCTATTGTTTTTACAGCCTGATGATATCGCTTGTCGGCGCCCGATCGTGCCAGGCGCAGATATTGAATATGGATCCCCTGGAGGAAACATACCGAAGCTGGGTGAAAGATGCCGCTATGACCCTTTTTTTCCCGTGGTTCAAGAAGATTCTGGCGAACCGGTAATCACGAACCGGAACATTTCGGAACATCCGTCCCGTGCGCCTGTTTGCGGAATTGCTTTAACAAAGACTGATGTCCGGTAATTCGGTTGCATGTAATCTTTTTCCTGTTTTTTCCTTACACAGAATCCTGATTAATCGGTGTTGACCTGCTATGGGAAGCAAGAGGGATTGAGGGGGGTGCTGTCCAAAGCTGACGGACGATGGCGATTGTCTCCTTTGCAGCGATGCCGGGTTTCAGAGCGGTGTCCGCTATGCCGGAAACCACACAGGTAATGTTGTGATCGATGCCGGCCTTATTCCAGATATTCGTGCCGGGCGCAGTGATATAAGCGGAAAAAGTGTGATGCATCGTTCCAGGGCGTTCTCCAATGATGTGAATAATCGCTTTATGTTCCCGTGTTTCCGGTAATCCGCCAAACAGAATTTCTCCGATGCGGTAACCCACGCGAACCCGGCCGTCTTCAATAACCAGAATTTCAGGGGCGGCTTTCAAACCATTCTTTCGTAAATATTTTTCCAGCGCGGCAAGATAGGGTGCCAGATGCCCCTGGTCCATGATGGCGTTGGCGTTCAGGCCGTCGGAGACGACGATTTGCACCTGGCAGGAGCCGCTTCTTTTGTTCTTCAATGCTTGCAGCGCCTGCAGAGAAGCGTCGTCCAGCTCTTCTCCGGTTTGCGGATGCAGAATATAGTCAGTCCGGTCCTGCGATTTCGTTTTCAGGCGGACCGCGTTGGGTATCGTTGCGATAAAAGCGGGATTCAGTTCAACCCAGATGCATTTTTTGGAATCCGCGTAAAGGGTTCGAATTTCAGCATCAAGCGCCGGCGCCATTTTCCACGTTTTTCCGTCAAAGCCTTCCGCCAGATAAACGCCGCGGGCGCGGACTTCCTGCACTTTCTGTTTTCCCTCCCGGAATATTTCCCGGCGGGAGCGCTTGTCGCCCTTCGCTCTCCGGTATCTGTACCAAACCCAGAGGGGTTGTCCAAAATGCGAGGCTGGTTTTCCCTGCGTGTTGATGACGCCCAGCTGCTGGAAAAATTTCCACATCGCATCATTGACCTTGTATCCGAATTTTTCACGAAGAAGCACATGGTCCTGAAAAGCGGTTGTCAGATAGCCCAGCATGGGATCATTCTTGGTGGGCAGAGCCATGAGATAAGCCGGATTGGCCGGCATGATTTGATCCTGGCACCAGTCGAGGTCGTCCAGGGTAATGTCCATGTGCAGCGTGGAGCAGATATCCAGCCCGATGGTCAAACCGTGGAGTTTGCCCATGACGATGTCTTCCAGGCAGCAGCGCACAAGCTGTTCGCGGGTGCGAAAGACTTCCGGACCGATGAATCCGGCGACATCATTGACATGCACCCAGGGGTTGGGGGCGCGTCCGGCTTTTTGCTGAGCTTCGGCGACTTTCTTTTTCAGAAGACGGGCGAAACCGTACTTGCGCGATTCATGAATGACCATGTCCGTTCCCTGGCCGCCGCCATTGGTAAAATCCGCTCCCTGGCCGGTTTCAAAATAAAATCCGTATTGCCCGTTCCTTTGCGCGGCATAGGCCAGCATCTTTTCGAGAGTCAGATCAAAGGTGGCGTTGGCCTTGTCGCTGCCCGCCAGGCTTTGAAACCAGACGCCCGTGGTTTGCGACTGCCGTTTTTCCACGGCGGCCTGAATGTCGATGTGAGCTAAAACACTGTGGGGGATGATGTTTTCCACCTGGAAAGCGCGGCGGAGATCTGCAAGCGCCGTTTCCAGAGCGGCGACGGATTCCGGAGAGCTGTTAACCGGATTGACGCCCAGCACTACGTCGCCCACCGCATAAGACCATCCGGAAAAGATCTGCCAGAGAACATCATCCGGATGGTCCGTCGGCGAGTTGGGCTGGATGCGGGCTCCCATATAACCTTTTGCGCCGATGCATGTTCCAGCCAGATGGTTAAATATTCTGCTGCCGACGGCGATGAGTTCTTCATTGGACATGAGCTTAACCACACATCCGATAACGTCGCTGCACAAGCCGTCCAGGATGAGTTGAATTTCCGATTCTTCAGCGGTCAGCAGAAACTTTTTCAGGTTGCCCATGGTCATCGCGCTGGTTTTTGTAACCGCAGCGGGAGGAAGATTTTCAAGCAGGCGGGCGTATAAGTTGTCTTCAAACAAAGGATGCCGCATAATATCGCCAGCCAGGGTGTTGGATAAAAGAAGGCGTGCTTTTGACCGTATCGCTTCGTCTTTAGCGGCAATGCCCAGGATCTGGTCTCCTTCCTTGAAGGCGTTGGCGGCTCCGACCAACTGCTGGTAAGCCGGACGGTCAAACTTGCCTATCGTACGATTAATAAATGAGAAAATGTCTTCATCTTTTTTTGTTGAAAGAATCATGGCCTGCAGAAGCGGCGGAAGCAGCCCTGTGCCGGCCAGACTTCCCGCCAGAACACAACAAAAGGTTCTTCTGCTGATACAACTGTTCTTCTTGGCGATATCGCGATCATTCATGGCGCACCTCATAATGGATTGTTCAGCCTTTCCTGATTCCCGCGTTTTGCAGAACAATCTGTTCCTTATCATATCCCTATGACATAAATGAAATCAAGCTGTATTCCCGGAAAGGAGGAATATGGCTGGAAGAATCAATATGAAATTTCTTGAACAAGTCACAGTGAATTTATGATATTAAGCGCAGACGAAAGGCCCCTTAACGCATGTGGAAGCTAACGGATATTACCCAGTCTGAAACTGTCCATTCCCGAAAGATTCTGGCGACTGCAGGAATCATTGCCGCTTACGCTTTGCTCAACCATTACCTGCGCATGCATTTGCCCGGCGTGTCTAATGTGGACCTGCGTCCGCAAATTGTTCTGATTTTTGTCGCCGGCTATCTTTTTGGACCATGTTATGGCTTTCTGGCGGGATTTGCCGGTAATTTCTGCACGGATATTCTCTTTGGTTACGGTTTTAGATATCTGCCGAGCTGGACCGTCGGCAACGGCTTGATCGGTGCGCTGATTGGCTTTTTCCCCTACCGTAAGGCCGGTCCCCTGGATCGTATCGGACAAATGGTCTGGCTGGTCGTCATGTTAATTTTGGTCAATATCTTGTCTCTGTCCTATGCCGCAGGCATGGAAAGCCTGTTGGATGAGCATTTGCCGTCGGCCATTAATTTCCGGTATTTTTACATGCCGGCCCTGCTGTCCAATATCATGGGTACGCTTATTTTATTTCCGGTAATTCTGCTTGGCCTGGAGCGGCTTAAGCTCAACTACACGATCAAACTGTCACTGGCCGTTTATTACCTCACCGTGGTTCTGTTAATGGCGTCATGGATTGCGTTAAACCCGACTTATCAATACATTCCCTCCCTCTTTACCTCCGATAAAATGAGTCTGGAACAAGGCAACGCCTTGGTGGATGCCTTCAGCTACTGGTCGTCCTTGCTGGTCATCCTGCTGATTTTTAGCTTTGTCGTATCCGGCTGGATGTCCAAAGCGATCATCTCTCCTCTGAAACATCTTGAAGATGCGGTTCTGGGGGTGCTGAAAGGAGAACCTTCTTCCTCTCAAATGTTGGCCGGCCTGGCGACGCGCAAAGATGAGGTCGGAATTTTGAGCTATACCGTTCAACTGCTGAGCGAAGAGTTTTGGGAAACTCAGAAGCTGTCGCGCCACGAGTTGGAAAAGAATATGAGGTTTATTGACGCGCAAGACTCAGGCACGGATATTCTGGTGGTTACCCTGATGTCCTTCTTTGGTAAAGACAGTCTGCGCATTGAAGGATCAGGAGCTCCGGAAATTACCGGCGAGTTGAACAATTTGACTGCTATTTCCCTGGTGATTTCGGCAAGCGGCCTTCAGGAACTGGCCGCGACCTATTCCGACGCCAAGATCCAAAAAAGTTTTGCGGGAATGGATGCAAATATCACCTGCATGGTTTGTACGAAAGAGCAGCGTCAGGCCCTGGCTCTGGCCATTGATGTTAATCTTCTGTTCAAGGGCCGGTTGAAGGTGATGGATGTTCATGCGCCTTTAAGCCGGGAAATGGCGTTTCATCTTCTGGAAAGGGTCCATGCCTTCCGCACAAGCAACAAAAGATATGTGGGCTACGTCACGGAGCCGGGTATTGTCGGCAAAATGCTGGACAAATGGGAAAAGTCCACCATAACCAGAAGCGAGTCTCTGGAGCGGATCATGAATAGGGCGATCTCCGGGGGCGTCATTACCGGCTATCAAATCAAGCAACAGCATGATCTGGCGAATTTTGACATCAATCTAACGATTGCTTACAGTCACAGTGACCGCAAACACATCAAACAACTGCTTGGCCTTCTGATAGGTGAAGATCTGCAGGCCAAGCTTCAACTTGAGCCGAAGTGGGCCTCTTTCCTGTTTCTGAAAGTATGGGAGAAAAAAGAAAATATGCATTTTGAAATCCTTGGCGATAAAATGAAAGTAGCCCATATGCAGGAGTTCGACATGGTTATGGAATTCGCCGGGCAGGAAGAGCGCGACGGTTTCCGCCACATCATCGAGAAACATGCAAAACGTGAATTCGAGACGGGACAGAGGGTTTTGTTTGATTCCTTCTATCAGCCTCTGTACCGATCGGATGTTCCTTTGGAAGGATACAATCGCATTGTGGACATTATGCTCCGGGACAAGACGCATATTGTTCAGACGTTTGTGAAAGAGGATGAGGCTGTCGCAAAATTGGAATGGTTCAGAAGGGAAGCGCCGGATTTGGACATTTCCAAAACTGCCATCTGGGTGAACGATGATTTCTTAAGATACTTGAACGAAGCCCCGGACGGCGATCGCCGGCTTGATTGATATGATTTCAGCAAACCGTTTCATGACTCTGCCTGCCTGCTGCCGATAATCCTCAGGCCATTATTCGGTTTCGTAGCAGGCCAGTATCTCGCCAAAGTATAGGGTGTGATAATCTTTCTGCGGATAAATATCCTGATCATAAATTTTATCCAGATAATCCGGATTCATGGCGGATTTATAAACAATTTTACATTCAAAATGAATTCCCGGAACTTTAATGACAGGCGAGGCGACATGCCTTCCGTCCGCCGTTTCCAGATGGCACATTTTGAACTTGTCAACATTCCGCCCCGACTTTGTTCCGCAAAAAGCGATTTCTTTTTTCATGTCGCCTGATGGGACGGTGACTGTAAAATCCGCAGCCTTTTCGATAATGCCAAAAGTGTGACGGGAATCGCGTACGGCCACCATCATGATTGGTTTTTTCCAGATGAAACCGAGTGTAGCCCATCCGATGGTCATGGTGTTTTGCACATCAGCTGCCCTGACTGTCAGGAAAGCTCCTTTTTTGATGATGCTCATGGCCTCTTCCGCGATGTTCATGTGCTGTAAATCTTTCATCGTAACCTCCTGATTCGTTTACGTGTTCATGTTTTTTAAGCGTCGGGCTCCGTCCATTTTAGAACAGGGAATGCAAACCCGCATGGAATCTCCGGAAGGCGTCATTTTTGTCGCCATCGTCATTTCACCGCAGACGGAGCAGGGTTCCGACGGCGCAAGCGGAGCATAGAGGGGTTCCTCGAAGGGAGCTTCAGATGTGGTAAAAATTTCATCAAAGGGACGCGCAAGCAGGTCATCCATTTTCATGCGCTTCAGCTCCCGCCGATCACCATCTAAAGCTGTTCCGGCGGCGACGTTTACTTCCAACCGATCAAAATAGTCTTTGTTTTTCCCCCGGTAACTGTAGTGCGTCTTGCGCGAAAACCGATAAGCCCGGCGCTTGGACCGGCTCAGTACCGTATAGGCGTTTTTCCCATAATTTTGAATGATCAAATTGCCTTTGCCCACTGTGACGCCCAGCAAGACTTGGAGGGCGTCAACCGCGCAGGAATCGTTTTCACAAACGGCGACGGCTTCTTCATCGGCAGACCGCCCAATATTCATCAATCGCATCGCCTCTTTCGCCACCCGGTAACCATAGATCAGGCCGGGGCAGATGTGCCCGTGAAATTCAACGCATTGCTTCAAATCATCGGACATTGCCTGTTTGCTTTCTGTGTTCGACATGAAATCCTCTCTTCATGATTATCTTCATTCCGGATCGTTGGCGCTAAAAAGCCGTAATCAAACCGGCTGGATGCAGGTATCTGAGCAGTCTGCCTGCTTCCTTGCAGGTTTTTCATTTCATCACTGTTTCTCCGTTACAGCCACGCTAACCTTATAATCATCCGCATTCCATGAGGTATTGGCCATCACCAGGTAGATTTCGTGAATGTCATTGCCTACGCCTGCGTACTCCTTGGTCTTTACGCCGCCGTCGCTTACTTCTTCAATATGGCCGGGGGCTTGCAGGACGCCTTCCGCCCGCTTGAATGAGACAAGCTGGATGCGGCCGCCGGCCTTCCCGGGAACGGAACTGACTTTAACTGTGACCTGCATGGGAGTTTCGGAACTTCCCTTGTATCTCAGGATCGCTACCTGGCCGGAAAGACGCTGTATGGTAAATTCCTGCTGATAAGGCAATTGGGAATTAATCTCCACAATGGTTACGCCCTGTTTTTCCTGTTCGTCTTCCTTAATATCATAGGGGCTGCCACTGTTCCGATCGGGCAAATTTCCGAATTTTTCCTTGTTGAACACGACGCCCGAAATAAAATAATCCTGGTAGAAATCCCAGAAAATACCGTTACGCCCGCTGATTACCTTGCCAAAACCGTTAAGAGCCGCCTTGTCGATCGTCGCCATGCTGATTTCGGTAATGCCGGGCGTGTAGGAGTACCAGGTCTCAAAAAACTTTTTAAATTCCGCGTCTTCATATACGGCCAGCAGATAAGAAATAAAGGGAAAGTGCCGGTATTCGTAATCATCGTTGTTGTCTTTGCCGATCGAACTATTGTCCGCATCCAGACGTACAAAAAAATACCCCATGCTTTCGCCGGCCAGACAGTATATTGCGCCAATCCCTTTCAGTACGTAATATCCTATTGCATCCGCCATGGTTTCACCGAACCAGTCGAGACTGTCTTCGATACTGATGCCTGCGTCTTCCAAGGTTTGAAATTGTATAAGGTGGGTGAATTCATGATGGCAGGTATGGGAGAGACCGTCTCCGGTATTCCCGGTAATGGCTATGCCGATGGAATTTGTTCCGGCATCCGCCGTGCCGTAAACACCATCCATTTCTTCAAGCTCGACAGGCCATGTTTTGCCATAGTTTGCTTTGGTGGTTTTGCCAGGTTGTTTTAACCCCATTCCCTTGACGATTGTTTCATAGGCGTTATCCATGTATCCTGCGACTTTATCGGCTTGAGCCTTCAGAGCCCCAGCCGCGGCGCTGTCCGCCGCCTGCACGTAGGAGACGGTGAATTTACCTTTCGGCGACACGATGAAGACGGTCCTGCCGGGCTTGACCGCGGCGCCCTGGACTATTGCCTTTCCCGCAGATACGGATGATTTCGCTTGGCCGCCTCCGGTTTCGAATAGCTCGCCAACGACCTTCATGGCCACAAACTCCGAGACGATTTGTTCACCGCCTTCCCGCTTTTTGGTGGAGCTTATCTGGGGATTCGCCAAATAGATTCTGGTTCCAAAAGGCAGTATCGCCTCGATGGCGGCGGAGACAACCTTCAGGGTTTCATCATAGTTTGTGGGGATTTCCTCCCACTCATAGCCGTCCCAGACAACGAGCCGGATGCTCGTTTCATCGAACCCCGCAGGGTTGATTTTGAATGCGATATTCGCCGGACCGGCCAACTCGAAGGTCTTGGCGGCGGAAGTCGTGGAAATGACATAGGCGTTTGTCATATCAAGGAGCGAAGGGTCATTATCTTCACTATCTTCATCGCCGGAAACGGAAACTTTTGATACTTTGATTGATGCGTCGGCAGGCAGGATTCCCGCGGGAAAGACAGCGGTGACCTCATCGTGAACAACTGTGCCGCCTGATGCGGCGGTCATATTTTTCGAGGCTGAAGAAATTTCCGTGATGCTGGATATTTCGGAAGGAGACTCGCTTAAACTGGACGATCCGCCTGAACACCCGGCAAGCAGGGAAAAGATTGCTATCAAAACAAACAAGATTCCGCCCGCAGGCCTTTTCTTTTCCTTCATGCTCCTTCTCCCTTTCATGCTGTTTCAAATGATTAAATTACGCCGCTCCTGCCGGCGATGAACACTGCCGCACCGCCGCTGACCCGTGAAAATATTATTCAATGACCATGGCGGTGTTTTTTGTGCTTTCCGCCGCCGCATGCTCAGAAATCATCTTACCCGGCTTTTTCATTTTTCTTGCATCTGAGAATAGACGCGGATTGATCATCCTGCTCACGTTTCTTCCTGATGCGCCCGGCGTTTTTTTGCAGGATTGCCACGCTGTCGGGAAGCATCGAGTAGAAAGACGCCTGGAGCGATTCTTCATCAATGGATTCATTCTTCATGATTTCCTGAAAAGCTTCTTCCATTGCTTCGGGCATGGCGATAGCGGTAATGGTGCTGAAGGCATCCATCAATTCCAGAGCGTCCTCGGACAGGTTTTCAAAATCCTTCTCCGTGTATTTTTCTGCAAGCTCCCACGCATCCAATCGCAGAGAGATGGCTAGGAAAAGGCCGTAAACCCAACCTTCGATGGCTGTGAAATCATCATCGGATAGTTTTTTATAGTTGAAGGGAAAGGCCAGTTTGCCCAGTCTCCGGTCTTTGACCATGCGCTCATATGCGTCTGTCAGATAACGCTGGCATACGCCGGCGTCGCTCAAACTGTCGTACTGCGGTTGCTGATAGTTAAATACAATCGGCATCCATTCGCCGGGCGCGATCCTGTCCGGCGTTAACGCCAATCCGAAAATCAGGCCGTGCAGTTCTTCCAGATACAATGCATCTCCTTCTTCGGGCGCTTTGGATAATACGTATTCCAGATTTCTTCTTTCTTTTGCTGTAAACATTTTCATCAAGCCACCGCTAACCTTTTTTGTTGGAATAAACAAATATTTTTTTCGCACGCGAAACCGCGGCTAGAAATTCCGGGAGACTCCGCCACCGCCGGCGCCGCCGCCTTCGAGGAATTGTTCCTGCGGCGTTTGCGGCTGCTGCGGATCCATCGCTCCAGGCGTCAGAGCGGCGGCGATATCTGCCAGGTTGACGCCGGATGTTTCCGGTTTCAGAATCTCTTCGGCGGTGAATCCAAATCTTCTTTTGCCGGATCCGCGGTTAAGCCAGCGTGTCAGAAGCAGCGAAACAACGATGAGGACGGCGCCCAAAATTGCCGGATCCCATGCGTAACGCGGCATTCCCAGATAACTTTTATTGGTTGCCAGCGTTGCGCAAGCCGTCAAGAGTCCGGCGTTCATTATACAGCGTTTGCGGCTTAGAATGCCCCAAATAATCGAAGCTGCGGGAATGATGAAGGTGAGGATGTAAGATAACCAATAAAGATGGAGCGGGAACAGTTTCGGATTGAAGTGAATGTTTTGGTTATCGCCAAGCAGTAATGCAATCATACCCGGCGCCTGCAAATTCACCGTCAGGTAAATCGCAATCAACAGGCCGGCTTGTATGTTTGCGTAACGGTTTTTCCGGAAATCTTCGCTGTCCG
Source organism: uncultured Smithella sp. (assembly GCA_964491435.1). Taxonomy (GTDB): domain Bacteria; phylum Desulfobacterota; class Syntrophia; order Syntrophales; family Smithellaceae; genus UBA8904. The sequence continues at coordinate 5,035 of CAZBGE010000060.1, read as the reverse complement.
GTTTGTCGCCGGTGAGGCTGAAAATAAATATGCCGCAAAGGATCAGCAACAACAGCAATCTTTCATTTACGGACGACAGGGACAGTTGAAACGGAATGACGCCGGCCGCTATTATGCTGATGAACGCTGCGTATAAATAACCGGCGCGGAAATAAATCAAACCGGAAATGACGGCAAAAAGCACGCACACAACAATGGAAACGGCATGATGACTTAACTGGTAGTCGTCTGTGAATATCAGGAAACTGATGACCAAACAAACCATGCCAGTCATCAGCAGCGCTTCTTCCACGCCATATCGGTAAAGCTTTCGCCTTTTCACGAGATGCTCCGCCAGAATGAAGCAGACGGCGCTGAAAGATAATGCCAGCGAGGCCAATATCCTCTTGCCGGTTCCCTCCATGAACCAGGAGAGCAAGCCAGCGGCCGCTCCGGTGCATATTAGTGTAAAGGCGAAAAACAGCAGGCGGAAAAACAAATTGGTTTGATGAAGATGCGAATCCGTCTCATCGTAAATTAACTGTAATTGGTCCGCTGAAATCAGGCCGGAGCGCAGCCATAAACGCGCCTGTTTGCGGATATGGATGCTTTCTTCCTGTTGGGAGGTATAGAAGCTGAAGCTCATTTCTCCTCCCGATACTTGCGCGACATTTTGAAGATGATGCTGATGACCAGCAGGGAGGACAGGATAAAGTAAGCGAAGATCAAAAAGGTCTGACGGTGGATGCAATCGACCGTGACGATGCTTACTCCGATGTAGCCATAAACGGTGGCGTAGAGCAGGTAAACAAAACTGTGGACGCGGACCGCATAAGATGCCAGGGCGCCGCACACCGCAATCAGCGCCGGCAAATAGATCGAGAATATTTTGTATTCAACAATTCCGGAAATCAGTGCAATGCAAAGGAAGTGAATAGCAAAATGAAGATAGACATCGAAGAAATGTTTCTTGAGCGCCAGACGATCAAGGAGGACGCCGCCGGCCAACGCCAGAAAACCATAGGCAATGGCGTACAGGCGATAGTTTTCCGCAAATGAAAACCAATCTCGTGCTGACAGGGTGAAGCCGAACCAGGCGGCCAGGGTGGAAAGCGCCATGGACAAAACCAGCCGGTTGTCGAACCGGTAAGCCAGAAAAAAGAATAAAACGACGGATAGCAGCAGATAATTTTTCCATCCGTCGCCTAAAATGGAAAACTGTGTTTCAATATAGGCGATATCCATTGAAAAGAATGCGCAGCTTAAAAATAACGCATAATCAAAAGCAATATGGGGTGAAGCGACTTTATCTGCGTCGAAAGGTTTGCCCTTGATAAAGCAATAAACCAAAGCAGAAGCGCAGCAGCAGGTCAAAGTGGAAATGATGGCAACGTCGCCCAGATGGACAAAGTATTGCCTGATGGTCAGACCAGCCCCGGCGATAAACAGTAAAATGCCTATGTAGATAAGAAAGCGCAACTCCCGGTGGAGGGAGAATATGCATTTTTCATGCAAATCAAGCAGAAGCTTGGCCTGTTCGTCGCCAAGCTTTTGCTCATCCCGCATTTTTTTCAGAAGTGCTGCAAAGGTCATGCATTAAACTTGTCGTTTCTCGCTATTTTTGTTTGAATCATCAGTCCAAAACAACCATGACTCTGCATTTCTGCAAAAAGGTCAAATTATCTTTTGACGACCGGATTATATTAGCGTCTGTGGCGCTGATTACTAATTCCGACATGCCGGTTCCCTGCGCGCGTAAAGCCTTGACGGTCAATGGACTGCTCGTTACCCTGTCGTTTCCCTGGGCGACTGTCAGATCGCGGGCATAACCGCAAATGCCATGCTTGACGGCGTAGTCCCTGTTTACGATCAAGGTTCCGTAAACTTCCGCGCCGTTTTCATCGAAAACTTTGGGGGACATGGCCGGACGGGCCTGAAGGCCCCGGCCGTCGATCACGAGTCCCGTGTAAATCTCATCCTTCGGCGCGCGCTTTTTGGAAAAAGGAACTGGTTTATGTTCTTTGGCGTCTTCCTTCTTGTCACCGGCAATGGCTTGGGGAATGATCGCTTTGGCCACGCCGGACAGCGGCATGCGCACGGTCACTTCCACGGTGCCGTCGGAGAGGTATTCTTTTTTTACAATCTGCGCGCCCTTGACCATGCCGGAAATTGCCGTGTTGATGACGTCGCTTTCCACGGTGAAATCTTTGACGGTTGTCTGAGAGTCGATCTGGACGCCCTGCACGGTTTCCAGCAAATTACGGTAGGCGTCAACCTGGGCGGCCCTCAAGGCCATGGGACGAGCTTGGGGTTTCCCGTAATATCTTTCCGGTGGAGCGCCGGTGCCTACAGATTCTATGTAGCCGTCCTCATAGTTGATCAATCCCTTGTTGCCTACCTGACTGGTCACCTTTGATTCAATAATCTTTGTCCAATCCGTCATGCCTGTTTTGCCGTCCTGATGCTCTTGGGCGAAGCTGATACCGGCGCATAACAGAACAAAGCCGACGACTATCGATATTTTTACTTGAAACAGCGTCTTCATAGCAAACCTCCATGAATAAATTTTTTGAAAGATTAAAAATACTCCGGCAATGAACTTTTCAGAAATCTTTTACGGCATTCATAACACATTTTAAGGTAAAATGAAGTCAAATTGATGATCTCGAATCAAAATATTTCTCTTCGCATGCAGGACGGTAATTTTCATGCCCGGCGAAAATACATTATTCCCGGATGCGTTTTTTGAGTTCTTTGATCAGATTATTGAGTAGATCCCCGGCATCAGCCACGATGGCGACATCGGCCATTTTCATCATAGTCGCTTGGGGATTTTTATTAACGGCGACAATAAAATTTGCTTCACCCAACCCTGCGGTATGCTGAATTGCGCCGCTGATGCCGAACGAAAAAAGAATTTTCGGTTTGATATGTTTGCCGGCCTGGCCGACCAGCGCTTCGTGCGTGGCCCAGCCTGCGTAAACCACCGGCCTTGTTGCGCCGACATCTCCGCCCAGGAGTTTGGCCAGCTCATCAAGTTTTTTGAAATTGTTTTTGTTTCCCATGCCGCGGCCGCCACAAACAATCACCGTTGCGTTTTCAATGGTGTGTTCTTTTTGGATCGCGCGTTCATACTCGACGACATGAACCCTCGAAACCGGCAGATTCGTTGGGAGCGGCAGGCGTTCGACGATAGCCGTTCGTTTATGATTATGCGGGATTTCTTTGAATGTGCCGGGGCGGACGGTGGCCATCTGCGGACGGTGTTTTTCCGTAACGATTTCCGCCAGCATATTGCCGCCGAAGGACGGCGCGGTCTGGACCAGCAGACCTTCGGGTGTGATATCCAGGCCGATGCAGTCAGCGGAAAGCCCGGTTTTCAGACGCTTGGCCAGGCGCGGCGCAAATTCACGGCCAAAATCTGTCGCACCGATTAAAATGATGTCCGGGTCCCTTTCGCCGGCCAGTCTTTCCACCAGCGCCAGATAGTGTTCCGTGCTGTAACTGGTCAGTGTTGGATGGTCAATGGCGAGGATGCGGTCCGCGCCGTGCGCAGTATACTCCATAATCCATTCTTCAATGTCATGTCCGACAACGACCGCGCAGACTTCCGCGTGGATAATGTGCGCGAGATCAACCGCTTTGGAAAGCAGTTGCAACGTCACGCGATTTTGATAATAGTTGCGATAGTCGCCGAACACCCAGATGCTTTTTTGTTCTTTCTTCATGTCAATCCGTTTTGGCCTGCTCAGGCCTTCTTCCTGGCTTCTATCGATTTCCCGATAACGGCGCTGATGGCATGCTGGTACCGGTCGAGGAATTCACTTGCGGCATTGACCGCCGCGCCCGTGATACTCACATTTTCTTTTTGAGTTTTGCGGATAAATACCCTGCGCACTCTGGTGCGCGAGCCGTGTGCATTGAGATGATCGGCTGTGATTTTAAGGTCAGCAGCATGCAGAAGAACAATATCCGTCTCTTGAAAAGCTTTGTTCAGGCCGGCGAAAGGCACATAACGCGGTTCATATTTTTCCATGGAAATGGTGACCAGCGCCGGAAATTCCATTTCCAGTGTTTCGCGGAAATTATCCACCAGACGCCGCACACGCAGTGTCCGCTTGGAAATTTCCAGGTGCTCGGCATAAGCCGCCGCCGGTATGCTCAACTCTTCGGCAAGTTGAGGGCCCACTTGCGCGGTTTCGCTGTCGGATGTATAAGCGCCGCACAGAATCAAATCGCAACCGGAGACTTCTTTTTTGATTGCTTCCGCCAGAATAAAAGATGTGGCGTATGTATCCGATCCCGCCAGCATCCGGTCGCATATTAAAACGCCTCGGTCCGCTCCCATGGCCAGAGCTTCACGAAGAACTTCTTCCGACGCTGGCGGTCCCATCGTCATGACAGTGATGGTTGCGTTCTGTTGTTCCTTGATTTGCAGCGCCGCTTCCACGGCATGCTTGCAGGCGGGATTCATCATGCCGGCCGCCAAGTCGCGCCTTAGCGTGCCGGTTTTTTCATCCCAAGGCAGTTCGGTGACCATTGGCACCTGTTTGATGCAGACTACAATATTCAGCATAGCTTCTCACAAAACCGTTTGAGACAACATCGCGCGGGCGATCACCATGCGCTGGATTTCGCTTGTCCCTTCGTAAATTTCTGTCACTCTGGCGTCCCGGAAATATCGTTCCACGTCATATTCCTTGCTGTAGCCGTAACCGCCATGAATCTGGACAGCCAGCGACGTTACTTTGGAGGCTACGCTACTGCAATACAATTTTGCCATCGACGCCTCGCAGCCGAAAGGTATTTCCGCGTCTTTTAGTTCGCAGGCGCGGTACAAAAGCAGGCGTGCCGCTGTGATTTCTGTGGCCATATCAGCGATATAATTTTGAATCGTCTGCTGCGCGGCGATTGGTTTTTTAAACTGTTGCCTTTCCTTGGCGTATTTAACGGCCGCCTCCATCGCGCCCTGCGCAATGCCCAAGGCCTGCGCGGCCACGCCGATCCGGCCGTTATCCAGCGTTGCCAGCCCGATCTTCATGCCGTCGCCGAGTTT
>CAZBGE010000059.1:0-18172 GCA_964491435.1 uncultured Smithella sp. | reverse complement strand
TTTACGTCGGCAAAAGCCGCTTAACCGGGTGTCCGTTTTTACTTGACCAGATCAAATGCCATATTCTGTATCTTTTCCCAATCAAATTTAAAACTACTCAATTCCTCAATAGATACCTTATAGTCATGCTGATGGGCGTATTTATTTCTTATATTGTTAATCGCTTTGAATGCTGAGAAATGCTTCTCATCTATCAAGCCCATGGCTCTGGCTAAATCAGTTTTAAGCTCAAACGAACGAGTTTTTTTGAAGAAGGCAGATGGTGCTTCTAAATTATTTGCAATCAATGTTTCTAATATCTTCTCAATAAATATATGTCCCTTTAGAATAGGTGAGATTTCCTCATCGTCGAAAACAAGACATTCCACTGCATGCTGATCTAATTCATCAAATGAAAGATCGTTAAAATTCAATTATTGACTCCTTCCCTAATTTTATTATGCATAACGAAAAGCTCAGCCGGAGCAGCCCATCGGGCTGCGATCGGCTGTAGCGCCGGGTTAGCGGCTTTTTTTAACATGCATGTTCGTTTCCTAACCACTTGTCAAAGTTTGTTCTTTGCAGTTCAAAAAGTATGGCTCTATATACATCTTTGTCTGACAGATATAGCGCGTGACGAATTATTGTATAAGGATTCATACGATTTAAATATTTCTCACGCTGATAGTCCTTATATTGCTCTACCTTTTCTCTGGATTCAGAGAGAGCTGTTTTCAATTCTTCATCTGTGATATTGGAGTTCACCTCAATCAAATCTTCAACGAATCCATCAATCTTGAAACTATGGAAGTGGTAAGAAGGAAATTCACTTGTAACCACGCGAAGAAAACTGAACGGTGTTAGCTTTTCTGGGATTGGCGTTGGCTCAACCATAATTGGGGCTCTCACCGTCTGGGGTGCCATGGTTGCTGATTGCTCTAAAGTAACTGTTTCATTTCTAATGATTACAAATTCTTGATCTGCCAACTCAAACAACGCCGCAAGGCGATTAATTCGCCTTTTGAGGTTGTGAGGAATATTCTTTTTGTACTTAATCTTGTGGTCGATAGAACTCCAAGCATCCTGCACTATTGTTCTTATCTGGACTTCGAATTGATATTCTCTGAACCTTCTGTATTCTGGTAAAGTGAGGCGGTCTCCTTTTAGCTTTAGGTCTAGATGAAGACCTTTGTAACCGAAAGTATCATCATGTGTTTCAAGATCTCTTGTCTTGTCAGTTTCACTGATAATCTCAAAGTTGTCTGATAAGACATCACGAACCACCTGTGTATCGCTCTCATACAAACATATTACCCGTAAGCCGATTATGTCTGTTATATAATCTTTTATTTCGTATAACGTCTTCTCAGACTCACATTTTTTTTGATATTTACGAGAAAATTTTCCTATACACTCCTCTCTTTCCTTCACTCTTCCCACAACCTTAGGCGCTGGAAAAGCATCATGATCCGCAAGAAGTAAAGTGAGTAAATTCTGGTATGAATTAACGGCATCGGAAAATAGAGGATATCTTTCGTTGTAATATTCACGGAAGATTACTTTCTCTTGTTCAAAATCTAGAGATGGCATACACACTCCTTTTTTACGCTAAACGTTCGGCTGACCCGCCGGGGCAAACCATCTTAATGCAAAACCGCGCCAGGTTTATTCCAGGTCGGGTCCAGCCGGGGGTTAGGAGTTCTTTATTAATCATTTTGATCTACTAAAAAGTTCCCTGAGATACTACACTGAATCTCGAATGGCTCTGGCCTAACAAAAACATTTCCAGCTACTTGTACAGCAAAATACTTACTATTCTTAACAGTGTTAAGTTCAATATTGTAATAATTTCCGACTTTTCTTGCCGGTTTTGTGTACCCTATTGTGGTGAAGAAGGTGCCTATGACTCTAATTTTTTTCTTTTTACAAATATCATCAATTCGCGCAATTAGAACCAACATATCTGACAATGTAACCTTTGACTTATAACGTTTGCATTCGACTAAAAAAAACTTTTCACCGGGAATTTCTACTGACACGTCAATCTGATGCCTAAAACCGGATGCGCCCTCGATCCTATTTCTTGTTCCGTGATTTATCACCGCTTTTTGAAGATTTGGTGATGCCTTCTTTACTTCTTCTGCAATTTCCTTCGTTACTTCTTCAAAATCTTGAGGTTGCAGGTTTTTTGTCATATTCATAGTTCCTAACAGCGGAGCTCAGCAGGTGGCACAAGGACTGCCGGGACGCGAAGCGTCACATGCAGTCCGTGACACGCGCTGCAGCGATTTGTTGGCGCCGCGCGAATCAACGCGCAAGGCCTAAATTAGTTTTATGAGGCGCCAAAAAAAGAGCTGCAAAGCGAGAGCTGAGCTCCGCTGTAGGCCGCAGCGCGTAGCGCGGCGGCCTACAATTAATATTCCAACTTGGTTTTTCCCGATGTTCGGTGCGATATTACTCTTTTGGGGAAAGAATGCAAAGAAAAAAGTGTTTAAATGTCGAGCAAAATGAACTTCTGCTACTTGGTATTTTGTGGCAATATGCCGCTTGAGCCAAGTTGGTATATCCTGGATAATTTGTCAGACAACAGGAAAAAGGACGTCCCTTCCGGGTTTCAGATTTTTCTCTTGGATGGGAAATTGGCGCGGGGAAAAAGGGTTTCCTGCAAACACTTGCTTGAAAATTAGGCGTTTGAATGATAGACAATCCGCAAATATTTTCAGGAAGGTTTGTTGATGCGGACTTTGCCGGCGAATAAAGAAGAGCAGATCGATATTTTCTGCGAAGAACTGCTTCGGGAAAAAGCGGCTGTTCTGGCCAGGGCCGGCTTTGCCGTGGAAAACGCGCTGGCAAGCCTGGCAAAAATCAATCAGCAGTTTGAAGAGAAAATCGGTTATTTACAGACTGCCCGGGAAGATCTGAGGCATCGGCAGTCCCTTTTTGAAGAAATTAATGCTCTGGTCGATCAATTCAACGCCGCCTGCCGGAAGGCAGATGTCCAGTATTATTACCTGATTGTCACCCGCGAGGCCATGGGATTGAGAAGGCATGAAACGGTTCAGCAGATTTACCGCATTCCACCAAAAAAGAAGAAAATACAGGCACTTTGATGGAGAGATACAGGAAACAGCGTTTACGGATGGTAGAAACTCAGATTCGGGCCCGTTCAATCAGTGATGAACGAGTGTTGAAGGTGATGGAAAACATGCCGCGTCACCTTTTCGTCGATGAAGGTCTGATTGAGCAGGCCTACAGTGACAACCCATTACCCATCGGAGAAAGACAAACAATATCACAACCATATATTGTGGCGTTAATGACTCAGGCCCTGGCGTTGACAGGCAGGGAACGGGTGCTGGAAATAGGTACTGGGTCTGGTTATCAGACTGCCATACTGGCGAAATTGGCTGACCGTGTTTTTTCCATTGAAAGGGTGGCGGCCCTGGCCAATCGGGCGCGCCGGATTCTGGATAGTCTCAACTGCTATAATGTCGCTATCCGCGTTGGTGACGGATCTTACGGATGGAAAGATGAAGCGCCTTTCGATGCGATTATTACGACCGCTGCCGCTCCGCTGGCGCCGCCGTATTTGCTGGAACAACTGGTGCCGGGAGGCAGGATGGTTGTCCCTGTCGGCAATCGTGATATTCAGACGCTTTATAAACTCACCCGCCAAACCGAAAATCCGGATGAGATCAAAAAAGAAGATCTGGGGGGCTGTCGTTTTGTCAGTCTAATCGGTGAAAGCGGATGGAAAGAATAACCAGGACTGTCTGTTATCAGGAAGAGCCTTCCAGATTTACTGTTCAAAATTATTTATTATTTTTTTTGCTGACGATTTCCGCCCTGCTTTTGCTGGTATCCTGCTCAAACGCCCAAGTGCGGAAAGATCCGCCCAAGGGGATTTATCATGTTGTCAAAAAGGGTGAAACCGCTTACGGCATCGCCCGTGCTTATTCCATCAGATTGCGGGATTTGGCGGAAATCAATCAAATCGTTGATGTTTCTAATATCAAGGAAGGCAGTGTCCTCTTCATCCCCCATGCTGAGCAGTTGATAGATGATGCTATGGGGCCGGACGGAAAAATCGCCGCCGGAACAAAAAAGAAGGCGGAAACAAAAGACGGGACAGACGCGGAAAAGATCAAGGTTGCCAAACCAGCGGAACAACCGGGCGTTGTTTTGGAAAAATCGCAACGAAAACAAAACTTATCCAAACGGTCCGGCGTTGCTCCTGCTGAAAAAAAAGAGACGGGAACAGATAAAAAGACTTCGCCGGCGGAAAATAAACAAGAAATAAAGCCAGGAAAGGGAATCTTTATCTGGCCGGTCAAGGGAACGGTAAAAACACAGTTCGGTCTTCAGCAAAATAAAACCTATCACAACTGGATCAAAATCGCCTGCCGCGAAGGAACAAAAGTTAAGGCAGCGGCAAGCGGAACTGTCATTTTTTCCGCAAGTTTAAAAGAATTCGGTGAGACAATCATCATTCGTCATGACCATGATTTAGCCACCGTCTATACGCATCTCAATAAAAGGTATATCCAAGCAGACCAAAATGTTAAAAAAGGTGGTTCCATCGGTCTGGCCGGGGAAAAAGATGAAATGGGCGATGTTTTCATTAACTTTGAAATCCGTTTTAAGAGTAAGCCGCGCAATCCTCTGCTTTACTTGCCTTAGATGACCGTCAGTTTTGTCCAGCCTGCGCCATTTTTAAAGTATTTCAGTAAATTGTATTAATCATTGACAAATTGCAGAATAAATGGTAGTCAGTATTTGTTATCAGAGAAAGCGGGGTGTTGTAAAATGTTTAAAGTGGGGGATTTGGCGGTATATCCGGCACAGGGGGTTGGTGTCATTGAAGCTATTGAAAATAGAGAGGTGATGGGAAAGAAACAGCCTTTCTATGTCATGAAGATCATGGGCAACGGCATGAAAATCATGATTCCCACCAGCTCGGCCAAGGCTGTAGGATTGCGCGAAGTCATTATGGAGAAGGAAATCCCCAAAGTATATGAAATTCTTCGCAATAAAGATGTTACTATTGATAAGCAAACTTGGAATAAACGTTATCGGGAATACTTGGAGAAGATTAAAACAGGTTCTGTATATGAAATTGCCAGCGTTTTACGGGATTTGTTTATTTTAAAAAGTGACAAGAATCTTTCATTCGGGGAACGAAAAATGATGGATACGGCTAAAAATCTGCTGGTTAAAGAAATATCAGTCGCCACGAATGCCCAGGAAGCCAAAGTTGAACGCGATTTGCAGATGATTTTTACGGTGCAATAGCAAAACATCATTAAGTTTTAAGATCTTTGACAACTGAAAAGAACAAATCAACTTTTGGGAATTAAAGAAAATCGTGCCTCCAGAATGATATTTATTGGTCTGCTGATATTGATTTATCAATTTAGGTTTACTTGATTTTTTATGGAAAGGAGGTGAAAGAGTTGGTTGTAAGAGTTTTACTGGTTTTAGCCTGTTCGATTAGCGGTTATTTTATCGCCTACTACATAATGGCGGCAACAAATTCATATGCTGTATTTCAGTCAATTGTTGGATTTATCATAGGGTTAGTCATTGCACTGCTGGTCATCAGACTTGAAAGGGACATCAGCAAACTTTCCTTGAAAGTCATCGGGGGCGGTGTTATCGGCATGTTGATCGGCCTGCTGATTGCCTTGATTCTTGGTTTTGGCTTGAACATGGTCATCAAGATTACCCAGGATCAGCATGTTGTCCCGTGGATCTATTTGCTTTTAATTGGTATTTTAGGGTACTTGGGACTTGTTCTCGGATCGAAAAAGATAGAAGAGTTCAGGTTTCGGGTTGTCGAAGGCAAGGACCGCGTTGATCATCGCTTGTTGGATACCAGCGTTATTATTGATGGAAGAATTGCAGATATTTGCGAAACAGGTTTTATGGACGGAGAATTGATTGTGCCGCGTTTTGTTCTCAATGAACTTCAATTCATTGCGGATTCTTCAGATTCCATGAAAAGATCCCGGGGCAGGCGAGGGTTGGATGTCCTCAATCGTATGCAAAAAAGTTCTGCCATTCACATTGCCATTGTTGAACAGGATTTCCCGAAGATAAAAGGTGTGGACGGAAAATTGGTGGCTTTGGCCCAGCACTTGAACGCCAAACTGTTGACTAATGACTATAACCTGAACAAAGTTGCTGAATTGCAGGGTGTAAGGGTTTTAAATGTCAATGAACTGGCCAACGCTATGAAACCGGTGGTGTTGCCAGGAGAACAGATGGCGGTAAAGATTATCAGGGAAGGAAAGGAACAGGGCCAGGGCGTTGGTTACCTGGATGACGGAACCATGATTATCGTGGACAATGCACAAAAAATGATTAACATGAATGTCGAGGTTGTTGTGACCAGTGTGCTGCAAACGACAGCCGGCCGGATGATTTTTACGGAATTAAAAGAAGCAGCCGAGAAGAAAAGCAGCAATTCATAATATGTCTCTGTTGATTTTTGGAGTCGGAAAGAAATACCTTTGGCGAACGGGCCCGGGAAAATCATTTTCCGGACCCGTTTTTTGTGAAATAGATTAATGAAAACAGTGGCCATTATTCCTGCCGGCGGTTTGGGTAAGAGATTAGGAGCAGACATTGCCAAGCAATATCTTTTCCTCAATGATCTTCCTGTTTTGGTTCATACGCTCCGCGTGTTCCAAGGAAATGACGCAATTTCCGGGATTACTCTGGTTGTGCCGCAGGGCGATGTTGAATCCGTCCGGCTGCTCGCAGGAAAGCACGGTTTGACAAAAATATCGGCTATTGTCACAGGGGGACAGGAACGTCAGGATTCGGTTCGGAACGGACTTCGGTCGATTGCCAACGGCTGTGATATTGTCGTTGTTCATGATGCGGTTCGTCCTTTGGTTACTGAAGTAATGATTAGTCAAGTTATCGCTGCGGCAGCCGACGGCGGCGCCGCTTCCATGGGAGTCAGGGCGAAGGACACGATCAAGGAGACCACTGACGGAGACATTGTAACGGCTACGCTGCCGCGTAGCAATTTGTGGCAGACGCAAACCCCCCAGGCTTTTCAATATGACCTTTTATGCCGGGCCTATGAGGCGGCTGAAAGAGACCATTACTATGGAACGGATGATGCATCTCTGGTTGAGCGGACGGGCGCAAAAGTTCAAATGATCGCCGGTTCGTATAAAAACATTAAGATCACGACGCCGGAAGATTTGATGATGGCGGAAGTTTTTTTGAAAGCGAAGATGAATCAGCAAATTGTTTGCCGCAGCGGTCTGGGGTATGACAGCCACCGATTCGCCGCAGACAGGAAACTGATCCTGGGCGGTGTTGAGATTCCGTTTGCTCAGGGTCTTATGGGACATTCCGACGCGGATGCGCTCCTGCATGCCGTGTGTGACGCGCTTTTAGGCATGGCCGGGGCGGGGGACATCGGCCGGCATTTTCCGGATACCGGTGAAGAATATAGAAACATATCCAGTTTGATTCTGTTGGAACGGGTAAAGGAAATCATCGAAGCAAAGGGGATGAGTGTCAACAATATTGATGTCACGGTAATCATGGAAAAGCCCAAACTCGCCCCTTATGCCGCAGAAATAGCAGCCAAGATCGCCGGGATATTAAAAATTTCAGAAACTGCCGTCAATATCAAGGCTAAAACCAATGAAGGCATGGGTTTTACAGGGCGCCGGGAAGGTGTGGCCGTGCTGGCCATCGCCCATGGCGTGGAAAGGATTTCCAATGGTTATAAAACCCAGGGTTAGATTCGCGCCGTCGCCCACCGGGGAATTGCATGTGGGCAATGCGCGCACCGCTTTATTTAACTGGATGTTTGCCCGTCATTACGGCGGTAGTTTTATCTTGCGTATTGAAGATACGGACGAATCCCGTAGCGCTCTTTCCTATCAGGTCAATCTCCTGGATGATTTGCGGTGGCTGGGACTGGATTGGGATGAGGGGCCGGAGAAGGATGGAGGATACGGGCCTTACAAACAGAGCGAACGTCTGGATATCTATGCGGAACACTTGAAAAAACTGATTGACGCGGATTTGGTTTATCCCTGCTACTGTACGGAAGAAGAATTGGAGGAGGAGCGTCAGAATCTGATTTTGAGCAAACGCATGCCACGCTATATGGGAAAGTGCCGCCATCTGTCTGCCGGAGAGCGTGCGGCGCTTGCCGCGCAGGGCCGGAAGCCTTCTTACCGTTTTAAAGTGCCGCAAACAGCTATCGAATTCAACGATTTGATCCGGGGGCCGGTCAGGTTTGAAGGCGAATCCGTAGGCGATTTCATTATTGTCCGCTCCAACGGCATGCCGGCTTACAACTTTGCAGTCGTCATCGACGATCACCTCATGGCGATCACGCATGTGATCCGCGGTGAAGATCATCTGTCCAATACGGCTTTGCAGATCATGCTGTACGGGGCTCTCGGGTTTGATCCGCCGGTATTTGCGCATCACTGTCTCATTCTGGGCCGGGACCACGCCAAACTCAGCAAGCGTCACGGTTCCGTGTCCGTGGGCGAATTCCGCAAACGGGGTTTTTTGCCGGAAGCGGTCATTAACTACCTGGGACTCCTGGGAAGCTCGTTTGCCGATGCCCGGGAAGTGTTGTCACAGTCTGAAATGGTGGAGGCTTTTTCGCTGGAACGCGCATCGAAAAGCGGCGCGGTCTTTGATGAAGAAAAGCTCCGCTGGCTTAACTCGCTTTATATAAGAAACCTGGACACGGACGATTTACTTGAAAGACTTCTGCCTTTTTTGCGTCTGGCGGGATACCGTCCCGAAACGCTGGACCCTCCGTGGTTTAAGAAGATCATCGAAGTCGTGAAAGAAGAATTGACGATGCTTACCGATATTGACGGACATATCGATCTGTTTTTTGATGACCGCTACGGCATGACATCCGACGCAAAACAGATCCTCGATTCTGACAATGCCCGGAAAGTCATTCAGGTTTTCGGCGAATTTCTGAGAAATGCAACTGGGGCGCCCCAGGAGATATATGTTTCGGCCATGAAGTACACCAGAGAGAAATCAGGAGTCAAGGGAAGGGATTTATTTATGCCTGTCCGGGCGGCTCTGACCGGAAAAGTTCACGGACCGGAGCTAGACCGCGTATTTGCTATTCTGGGTAGAGAAAGTGCGCTGGCCCGTCTGAAACGATCTTTGCCCGGAGCTTCAGAATAGGAAAGGAAGAAATCGGGTTTCGCTTATTTGCCTTCGATTACAGCAGTCATTTATGATGATATTGCCGCATAACAGAACCGTCTTGCTTTTTTTCTTGTGGGTTTTCTTTAGTCTTGTTTCTTTTTCAACCGCATGGGGAGCAACGCCATCCGCGGATCTCAATAAGTTTGTACATGCCCTTGACCGGAAAAACGCCCGCTACAACTGGAATGACATATCCGCCGGTGGAATTCCCTGGGAGCATCACCGGATTACCCGCAAGGGTCATCCCCTGATTTTTGCACAATTCGGCAAACCTTCGGGGGATTGCATTTTATTCTTTGGCGGCGTCCACGGCGATGAACTGCCGACGGTTTACCTGATGCTGAAATTGGCCCGGTTTCTCAGGGAACGTCCGGATGTTGTCCGGGATAAGTGCATTGTGATTGCACCGCTGGTAAACCCCGACGGATACTTTGCGTTCAAGCCGACTCGCGTGAACGCAAATGGTGTGGATCTCAACCGAAATTTCCCCACAAAAGACTGGAATTCCGACGCCCATCGCCGTTGGGCGGCAAAAAGTAAAAATAATCCAAGGTACTATCCCGGTGCTTATGCCGCCTCCGAACAGGAGACGTTGTTTCAGATGGCGCTCATCAGAAGGTTCAAGCCCCAGAAAATATTAAGCGTCCATTCTCCGCTCAATTTTTTTGATTATGACGGCCCATCCGCCGACCTTGACTCTTTTGAAAAATGGATGGAAAAAATATGCAAAGAGGCTAATCATCCCTTGAAAAAGTTTGGTTATTTTCCGGGATCTCTGGGAAACTACACCGGGCATGAGCGCAATATCTTTACGCTGACACTGGAACTGCCGACTTCCGATCCGAAACTCGGCGGTGAATACTTCCGGAAGTTTCAACCCGCCTTTCTGAAATTCATCCAGTTGCCGATGATCGGCACACCGCCCTACACCAGGCTGGTAAAAAAGGACAGTGTTTAACAAGGAATCCAAAAAAATCGGAGCACGGTCATCAAGGACTATTGCCTATGGCAATTTTGTTATTTAATGATAATACGATCTTGTGAAGTACCCAAGCCGAGGAGAAAATAACATTTGAAAAAGGCTAAAACCAGTTTCTTCTGTCAGCACTGCGGATACATGTCGCCGAAGTGGCTGGGCAAGTGTCCATCCTGCAGCGGGTGGAACTGCTTTGCCGAAGAACTGTTTTCCGAACCGGTATCCGGCAGCCGCGCTGAGATGCAGTTTGACTGCAAGCCGCTGCCCATTGCTGAAATTCCGGCCGAGGAAGGCGAGCGAATGCTCACCGGGCTTGCGGAAATCGACCGTGTCCTTGGTGGCGGAATTGTCAGCGGTTCGGCAACTCTGGTCGGTGGGGAGCCGGGAATCGGCAAATCCACGCTCATGCTCCAGGTGATGAAAAATCTGGCGTCAAATGACCGGAAAGTTCTCTACGTTTCAGGCGAAGAATCCGCCCATCAAATCAAGCTACGCAGCAACCGGATCGGCGCCGCGGCTGCCGGATTATTGGTGCTGGTGGAAGTATCCCTCGAAAAAATTTTGGAGCAAATCAAAAAAATTGAGCCGGCCATCGTGGTGATTGACTCGATACAAACTATTTATTCAGGAGACTTGATGTCCGCGCCGGGCAGTGTGGGACAGGTGCGGGAATCTTCTTCAAGGCTTATTCTCTCAGCCAAGAAAAACGGCATCCCTTTCTTCCTGATTGGTCATGTAACGAAAGACGGTTCCATTGCCGGGCCCAAGGTGCTGGAGCATATGGTGGACACGGTTTTGTATTTTGAAGGGGATTCCGGTCACGCCTACCGGATCATCCGCAGCATCAAAAACCGCTTCGGTCCCACCAACGAAATCGGCGTGTTCGAAATGCAGGACAAGGGGCTCAGGGAAGTGCCTAATCCTTCAGCCTTCTTTTTAGCCGAACGGCCGCAAAATGCCGCAGGCTCCGTTGTCGTGTCCAGCCTGGAAGGTACGCGGCCGATCCTGGTGGAAATTCAGGCGCTGGTCAGCCAATCCAATTTGGGCATGCCCCGCCGGACAGCCATTGGCGTGGATCACAACCGTGTGTCGCTTCTGGTGGCGGTTTTGGACAAGATTTGCGGCCTGCATCTGGGCGGCTCCGATATATTTATCAATGTGGCAGGCGGCGTCCGGGTGGAAGAGCCGGCCGTTGATCTGGGCGTTGTCGCAGCCATGGCCTCGAGTTTTCTGGATCGGCCGGTTGACGCCGGAACGATCATTTTAGGAGAAGTGGGACTCACCGGCGAGGTACGGGCGGTCTCCCAGATGGGCATACGCATTAAGGAAGCGGTCCGGCTGGGTTTTAACCGCTGCATTGTGCCTGCAACCAACCTGTCTTCCTTGACTCAAACAGCCAAAATCGAAGTTTGCGCTATTCATTCCATCAGGGAACTATTGGAAAATATCTTTTGATGGCTTCGTAAAAAAAACTAAAAAATAGTTGCCGATACCTTGACACGGATAAAATAGTGCATAAAATAGCGCCGCTTAAACGAAAATCATTAAAAATTGACATATTAAAAGAAAGAAAGGAGAAAAATAGCATGAAAATCAGACCCTTACAGGATAGAATCATTGTAAAGCGTTTGGAAGAGGAAACCAAAACCAAGGGAGGGATCATCATTCCCGACACAGCCAAGGAAAAGCCCATTGAAGGTAAAGTCATTGCTGTAGGCAAAGGCAAAAAGACGGACGACGGAAAACTGATTGCTCTAGATGTTAAAGTTGGCGATAAAGTTCTTTTCAGTAAATACGGAGGAACCGAAGTCAAAATCGACGGCGAAGAATACCTGATCATGAGAGAAGACGACATTCTGGGCGTTATTGAAAAATAAGAAAAATATTTAAGGAGGAAACTGTACAATGGGATCAAAAATACTTCTTTACGATGAAGAAGCAAGAAAGTCGGTTTTGAAGGGTGTCAATACCCTGGCTGATGCTGTAAAGGTAACCCTCGGTCCGAAAGGCCGCAACGTTATTATTGACAAGAGTTTTGGTTCACCCACCGTCACCAAAGATGGTGTGACCGTGGCCAAGGAAATCGAGCTGGAAGATAAATTTGAAAACATGGGTGCGCAGATGGTGAAAGAAGTCGCCAGTAAAACCAGCGACGTGGCCGGCGATGGCACCACCACGGCAACCATTCTTGCCCAGGCCATTTACCGTGAAGGCGTCAAAGCAGTCGCGGCCGGGTCAAATCCGATGGACGTGAAACGCGGCATCGACAAGGCCGTGGAAGTTGTGGTTAAAGAACTTCAGAAGATGAGCAAACCCACCAAGGACCAGAAGGAAATCGCCCAGGTTGGCACCATTTCCGCCAATAACGATGAAACCATCGGCAACATCATCGCCGGCGCCATGGATAAAGTCGGTAAGGAAGGCGTCATTACCGTGGAAGAAGCCAAAGGCTTGGAAACCGAGCTGGAGATTGTCGAAGGGATGCAGTTTGACCGTGGTTATCTTTCCCCCTACTTCGTGACGAACCCCGACAAGATGATCGTAGCCCTAGAAGATGCTCTGATCCTGATCTATGAAAAGAAAATCAGCGGCATGAAAGACCTGCTGCCGATCCTTGAACAGATTGCCAAAATGGGCCGTCCGCTCCTGATCATCGCCGAAGACATCGAAGGCGAAGCGCTGGCCACCCTGGTCGTCAACAAGATTCGCGGCACGCTGCATGTGGCTGCCGTCAAAGCCCCCGGCTTCGGCGACCGTCGCAAGGCCATGCTCGAAGACATCGCCATCCTCACCGGCGGCAAGATGATCTCTGAAGACATGGGCTACAAGCTCGAAAACGTGACCATTGAAGATCTGGGAAAAGCCAAGAAAATCAGCATTGATAAAGATAACACCACCATCATCGACGGCGCCGGCAAGCGCGCTGATCTGGAAGGACGTGTAAAGCAGATCCGCGCCCAGATCGAAGAAACCACATCCGATTACGACCGGGAAAAACTTCAGGAGAGACTGGCCAAACTGGTTGGCGGTGTAGCCGTCATTAAAGTCGGCGCGGCGACTGAAACTGAAATGAAGGAAAAGAAAGCCCGTGTGGAAGACGCCCTGCATGCTACCCGTGCGGCGGTGGAAGAAGGCATCGTGGCCGGTGGCGGTGTTGCCTACCTGCGCACCCTGCCTGCATTGGCCAAGATCGAACTGAAAGGCGACGAGCAGATTGGCATCAATATCGTGAAGAAAGCCATCGAAGAACCGATCAAAATGATCGCCTGCAACGCTGGCCTTGAAGGCAGCATCGTGGTGGAAAAAGTCAAGGAGAAGAAAGGCGCGTTTGGTTTCAACGCCCGTACGGATGAGTATGAAGATATGATCGCGGCCGGCGTCATCGACCCGACCAAAGTCACCCGTTTTGCTCTGCAGAATGCGGCCTCCGTTTCCGGATTGCTCCTCACCACGCAATGCATGATCGCCGACAAGCCAGAAGAGAAGGGCGCGGGCGGCGGAATGCCCGGAATGCCTCCCGGCGGTGGATACCCCGGAATGGGAATGTAGGCTATAGCTGATAGCTCGTAGGATAAAAGCTTAAGTCCCCTGGTCGCTCTGAACAGGGGACTTTTTTATGTTTTAAATCACAAGGTGCTAATTTTAACAGGGGAAAGAGCCCGTGTTATAGAAGTGACAAATCAGCAAAGTTCATTTTTTTGATTTTTAAAGCATATCTGAAAGTCGAACCGCTAATCAGATCAATGCATTTGACAGATTTATTTCCAGGATTATATTTTAATAAGAACTATTCTTGCTTCTGTGTCTATCATTGGACCGATTTTCAATTCCGGTGGAGGGGAATGGTAACCGATAAACCGGTATCGGGAAAATGTAAAATACAACTTTCGGGTGTGGTGTTCAGGGTTCGCAAATTCAGTCAGACCTCTGAAAAGCTTCTCCGGTTGTCCACCTTGCTTTCGGGTGTGCATGAGGGGCGCCAGTGGTCAACCCCTCCAGGCTGAAACATGCGAACCCTTTTGACAGTGCTTGCCTCAAACGGTTCAAAAACGCTTAATTTCAAAAACAATCGTGTTGTAAATTGTATAAACTTGACAAAGGTTGTGAAAGTATTAAATTACAAATAACGAGATACTGCGATGTGCGTAGTGAGTCTATTCTACTGGATGTTGATGTAATAAGGAACCACAGGGTCTTTGTGGTGATTATCACCCGCAAATAGACCAAGTGATAAATGAAAGACTCCAGCTAAAAGACAAGACGGCAGATGCGGTTCTCGTTTTTTATATTTCATCATTTCAACCTCTCAAATTCCAGCAGCAATTCCTTTTGCCTTTGCTTCAGATTAGCGGGGATGATTACCGAAAACATTACTTTGAAGATCAACGATACCATTGGTTTTCCGGATCAGTTCGCGGCGAAGGATGCAATATTCCGGCTTTGTCACCGGAGATATCCGGTTGTATTTTGTTCTCTCATTTTATATAATAAGCGCAAATGATCAGAGTAGAGTATAGCAGTATAGCGCCGGTGCGTGAAGCGCCCTATCCGGTGTGAAAAGGCATTCTGAATGATTTTACCGCGATCAGCATTCTTTTTTCTCTGCGCCTTTTCATCTGGTTGCCGTCAACGTGGTTAACCTTTTAATCGGATTTTTTAACGGAAGCAAGGAGGTTGGCATGCCACTGAATAAATTGAATGATTTTCTGGATAGTCATGGCGTTAAATACGTTAGCATCAAGCATTCCAAAGCATATACGGCGCAGGAAATCGCCCAGTCCGTTCATCTCCCCGGAAAAGAACTGGCTAAGACAGTGATGATTAAAATTGATGGCAAATTGGCGATGGCGGTTTTGCCGGCGCCGGAGCGCGTGGACTTCGACCTTCTGATGGCTTTAACTTCCGCGAAAAACATTCATCTGGCTGAAGAAGATGAATTTAAAAATCTATTTCCGGAATGCGAAGTCGGCGCCATGCCTCCTTTCGGCAATCTATACGGCATGGAGGTTTACGTGGAAAAGAGTCTTTCCCGGGATGAGGAAATTTGTTTCAACGCAGGTTCTCACACGGAATTGTTTCGCATGTCCTATAAGGATTATGAAAGGCTCGTCAATCCCAAACAGGCAAGATTTTCCACCGATAACTATTAATCTTGGAAGATTCTTGTATTGGAGACCGGGATTCATCTCCCGGTCTTGCCTGGCGAATAATTGCAGGAGGTTTGTGATGCCAATATTTATCATGTTGGGCAAATACACGCAGGAATCGTTAATGAACGTCTCTGCGCAGCGGACAAAAAAGGCCGTTAAGATTATCGAGAAAAACGGCGGGAAGGTAATTTCCATGTATGCTGTGATGGGTGAGCATGATCTGGTTTTGACCCTTGATTTTCCTGATGCGGAAAAAGCGCTTTGCGCCTCGGTAGGGTTGAATATGCTGACAGGTATTTCCTTTTCTACATCGCCGGTTGTTGATGTGGAAACCTTCGACCGCTTGATCTCAAAAGCGGAAAAAATTTAACTTCACAGAGCAAGATATTTCTAAACGAAACTCATTGTCCAGGCGAAACTTTGAGGGGAGATTTAACCAATGAAGCAACAGGATAGTTCTGGAAAATGTTTCGAGGAAACACAAAAGGCGTTGGCGGAACTGGCGCAATCCGATCATAATTGCCATGATTTCAATATTTTTACATCTATCGGTTCCATGACTTTGGATGTGATGGGCCTTATTTTGGATACAAATCCGGCAGCGGCGGCCCTCATCGGTCAAGAGCGGATCCGGTTAATGAAAGAACCCTTTGACCGTTTTGTGGATCAGGAATACCAGCCCGTTTTCCGCTTGTTTCTGAAACGGGTTTTTTCCGCAAATGGCAGGAAAACCTGCGAATTGAAGCTTTTGGTGAAAGAGCACTTTGTTGTTCTTGAAGGTTTAGCCCTCAGAGATAATGCGCCTGGTGCAGCAAAGCGATGCCATGTGATGATGGTCGATATCTCTGACCGGATGGAAATGATCGAGGCGTTGCGGGAGGGTGAGAGCCGCTTTCGGGCTATCGCTGATTATGGGCCGGATTGGGAAAATTGGATAGGGCCGGACGGAAAACTCATTTGGGTTAATCCGCGCGTTTTTGAATTTACGGGATATACCGTCGCAGAATGCATGCGGATGGACGATTATCCAATTGCCATTGTTCATGAAGACGACCGGGAAAGAATGAACCGCTTATTCATCCAAGCCGTCGGCGGTTCAAGCGCTCATAACGTTGAATGTCGCGTTGTTGCAAAGGATGGCCGGCAAACATGGGTGGGCGTTTCCTGGCAGCCGATATTCGATGCAAGTGGCGGCAACCTGGGACATCGAACAAGCATTCGTGACATCACCGAACGCAAGCGTCTGGAAGAACAGTTCCGCCTGGCTAATGAACGCTTGGAGGGCATGCTCAACGCGCTGCCTGAACTAATGTTCAGGATCGATCGTGACGGCTGTATTCATGAATGCCATTTTTCAAGCATTGACCGGCTGTATGTTCCGCCCTCCTCATTTATGGGAAAGAAAGTTACAGAGGTAATCCCTGAAGAAGCAGCACAAATCATCATGGCTGCGATCGACGAAGCCGCCGTGCTCGGACGTCATCATGGTGCCGTTTACTCTCTTCCCATGCCCAAAGGGTTGTCATGGTACGAACTGTCGATAGCGGCCATGGGAACGAAGGGGCAGCCGGATTATGAATTTATCATGCTGATCCATGATATTACCGCTCGCAAGCAGTTGGAGGAAAAATTGAAAAAAGCGCATGAAGAATTGGAAATGCGTGTTCAGAAACGTACAGAGGAGTTGGCGCTGGCCGTTAAAACATTATCGGACAATGAGCAACTTCTGGCATCGGAATCCGAAAAACTCAAGGAAACAAATACGGCATTAAGGGTCTTACTTCAGCATCGGGAAGAAGATCAGCAGGATATGGAAAATAAGATTCTGGCCAATATCAGAAAGCTGGTGCTGCCCTACGTGGAGAAACTTCAATCAACTTCTCTGGCGCCAGTCCAGGCTGGTTATTTAGATGTCATTTCTGCTAATTTGCACGATATCGTTTCACCTTTTCTGCGGAATCTGACCGCCATGTACACGGATTTCACACCCAGGGAAATTGATGTGGCCAACCTGGTGAGAGAAGGAAAATCAGCTAAGGAAATTGCACAGTTATTGAACTGTTCTATCCGATCTGTTGAATTTCACAAAGATCATATTCGCAGGAAACTCGGACTTACCCATCAAAAAACAAATTTGAGAACCCATCTTCTGTCCCTGATTAAAAAGTATTGATGATAGATACTAGTTTTTACTGATATTAATACAGAATAATCTTGATATTGACCTCTAACCGATCCTCATTTAGATGTAATAAAACAATAAAAAAATAAAAGGAGGGCAAGTATTATGGCAAATGTTCAAAATACACCTGATTTCAATCAGTTCAATACTGCCGCGATTGATTTCTTCAAGAATGCATCTCTGTCGTGGCTGGACATGGTGAATGGATCTTTGACCGCGAGCAATGACGCCAGGCCAAACGGTGCGTCATGGCTGTTCATGGATATTTTAAAACAGGGCGTTCCGAATGGAGCGTTCACGAGTATCAATTGTCAGAAAGAGGCATTCCAGAAAATGTTATCTTCCTGTCTGGAACAGCAGAAACTTTATTCGGATTTGGCGAAAGCCGGTTTTACCTGCGCCACCAGGACGATGGAAACGATGCGCAATGGCGTTCAGAATCACAATGATCCGGCGGACACGTTAAAAGCCTGTCAGGAACTGGCTGCTAACTACTGTCGCGAGTGCTCAGCTTTTATCGAGGGTGAATTCGGGCAGCTTACTCAAAACTGGGGCGTCCCGGGCGCAAAGGAAGAAAAAGGCGCAAAAACGGAGACGGTCAAATCAAAAGCACAATCATAAAAAAGGCTGAATAATTACCGTTAAAGGTAAAATAATTATGCC
>CAZBGE010000058.1:0-18277 GCA_964491435.1 uncultured Smithella sp. | reverse complement strand
ATCGACCTCATTATCACGATATGCTCCGATAAATAAAAGGTAATGAATGCCGGGATGCTCGGCCAGTAGTTCAATGAGGGCCAGACTGGCGTCATCGCTCCACTGAAGATCGTCAAAAAAGACCACCAGGGGATGCTCTCTTGTCGTGAATACGCTGATGAACTGCTGAAAGACCGTGTTAAAACGATTCTGCGCCTCTCTGGGCGGAAGTTCCCTGACGGGCGGTTGTTTCCCTATGATGAGTTCAATCTCAGGGATAATCTCAGCTATGAGCTGAGCATTTGTTCCCAAAGCATCAAGCAGCCGTTCCCGCCATAAATCAATGCGTTCTTTGTTTTCGCTTGATATCTGCTGAACCAGCTCCCGAAACGCTTCGGCGATAGTGGCATACGGAATGTTTCGTTTGTATTGGTCGAATTTGCCGGATATAAAGATACCACGTTCCCTGACGACCGGTTTATGCAGTTCGCGGACCAGAGATGTTTTGCCGATGCCGGAATAACCCGCAACAAAAACGTATTCAGGCGTCCGCCGATCTACGACTCGATCAAATGCGTTCAGCAGCGCTTCAATTTCTTTATCACGACCGTAAAGTTTCTGCGGAATCAGCAGATGATCGGGAATATCATATTGCCCCAACGTGAAGGGATTTATTTTCTCTGCGCTGCGCCACTGGTCGAGACATTCCTGCAGATCGGATTTAAGCCCCATCACTGTCTGGTATCGCTCTTCCGGCGCTTTGGCCATCAGTTTCATCACGATTTCAGAGAGTACGGCCGGAATGGCCGGAAGCAGAACAACGGGCGCTACAGCTGTTCTGGCGAGATGAAAGTACACGAGTTCCAAGGGATCGGCGGCGACAAATGGAGGATTACCCGTCAGAAGCTTGTAAAACACCACGCCCAGGGAATATATGTCTGTCCGGGTGTCTACCGGACAGTTCATGCGGCCAGTTTGTTCAGGAGATACATATGTCAGGTTGGTTTCACCATGTCTTGTGGAACGCGAACTTGAGGATGGTCCGGCGATCTTAACCAGTCCCGTTTTTGTATCCATATACATAACTTCGGGGCTGATATTTCCGCAGATGATGTTCCGGCTATGCAGTTCTTCAAGCGCGGCGGCAATCTGGATGGCGAGTATGAGAAAGCGTTCCGTTGCAACGGGAAAGCCGCCCGGTCCAGCCAGATTCAGATTATCTGAGGAACCAGATTCCTTTTCAACTTCCTGATGATTGAACTTATTACTCATGGCTGTTATTCCTTGCCTGCCGCTGGTTGGTATAAATTGATAAGAATCTCCTTTTTGTGGTCTACACTATAGGAATCGTGCTCTTTTGTGTCAAGAATATTGTTCCATTGATGCAGTATGCGAAGCCAATAAGCGCGTTGAAGGTACAATGCAACATCTGTTATTTTGAAAAATCTCTCCACTCCGAGAGCTTGTGATCTGCAAAACAGGCATTTTCCCGGAAGTCGGATCGTCGCCCGTTTTGGGTATTGGCCGGGACGTCTGGTTTGGATATAATCATCCCATGCTTATTGGACGCAGGCGCAGGTTTGCGGATATGAATCATTAGCGACAGAATCAGAAGCGGCGTGCTCAAATATTTTGCTCGCTGATCATTTTCCGCTCAGGGCTTGCATCATTGCGCGCACCGCCTTCATTTGCGGAGCCTCCCTGGTCAGATAGGTTTCCTTTCCACCGCCGAGATAGCCCCACCAGTCAAAACAGCCTTTCGGGTTGGCTTCATTTTTTTGCGCCTGAGGATAAAGCACAATGAACTGATTGGTATGGGCCCATTCGTTGTAACCGGCATGCAAAACCATTTGCAGGCCATAGACGGAGCCGCCTTTGAGCATATTCAACCCTTGCGGATTCTGATTGTAAATCTGCGAGCAGCCGTGAAAGACAACGTGAATCCGGCACTGCTTGCCTTCCTGGCACGATCGGGGAATAAACGCGTAACCGAATTCATTCAAACCTGCTTTTCCGGCCAGCGCTGCAGCGTCTAAATTATAAGGCTCGATAAAATCCCGCTGGGCGAATTCAATTAATTTGCCGCTTTCTGCCGTTACCGGCCGGGGAGGATTCAGCGCTCCATGGATGTGTTGGAGAGTTTCGCCGGCGCCATCGTATCCGCAGGCGCTGATCCATGGTGTACGGCTGACTTCTTCACAAGAATTTCCATAACTTAGCGTAGGCAGGGCATGGCCTGTCCTCAAATCCTTTTTGTGAAAAATTTGTGCGGGCAAAACGCCCATTTCCAGATACTCGTCATACGCTTTGCTTACCACTTCCGGTAAAACTGTCTTATCGAGCGTGCCGCCAAAGAGAAATATCCTTTTCGCGGGGAGATTTTCCAGAGAATCAATCCTTCCGTCCACGGAAAATTTCCGTGCCTGGCGGACAAGCTGTTTCAGGATGCCGGCAGTCAGCAAAGAGGGCTCAGACATGCAATCCTTCAATGCCTTCTGGATGTTGCCGCGCGCGCAGCCGTAAGGGCCGCCTGCAAAAACACCGACGCCGGACATTATGCCGGAATAGGCCACAAAAAATTGACCGGCCATAAAGCCGCCGGCGGACAGTCCGGAAACAGAACTTTGCTGTATCTCCACGTTATAACGGGCAAGCTTTTCACGCACCGGCTTTATTTCATCCGCTGCCGCGACAAAGCAAAAAAAGCTGGTGAGCGCCGCCATGATGCAAATAATTTTTGTCATTCTGAACATTTTCAACCTCTTGGCAAATTCCCAAGGCATTTATCAGCTGATCGGCTGTTTCGGCAAAACTAGCTAAGGCGTTATCATAAGAAATGAGTTAACGGGCGCGTCTTGGGTAAATAACTCGCCATTTTCGGCAGTTGCTAACCGGTAAACGGCAGTTGCAGCTTTTTTTATTTCCTCAGCGCCTCAGGCGCATATCCGGTATTTTAAGATCAAACTCCCGCCAGGTTTCTCTTATGCCGCTCTGATAGTAGATAAATGGGTGGAGGTTAATCATCACGGTCTTTACATGAACCGGTATATTCTTAAAAATCAATTCCATGGTAATGGATGTCTTTGGTTGGATGTTCACGCCGCGTCCGCGGGGACTGACTTCCAGCATTCTTTTTTTCTGAGAACCCCGCCAAACATAGACCTGTGCGGAGGAATAAGCATTTTCTGCTTCATCAAATATTTTGGATTTGGTCCAGGAACCGAACTGGTCATCGTAGAAGGCGACCTTGCGCAATTCTTTATCCATATTAATCACTTCGACCATCACACTTATTCCTTCTTTCATGATATTGACGCTGCGCAGTTCAAACAGGCAGCCAAGCGCATCTCTGACAGCCAGCGGACGATAAGTTCTTTTGAAAGCAGGAGGCGCAGCGACGGCAACCTGCTGAGGCTGTCCGCCGGGCGGCGGTTCGTCTTCCGTATCCCCGGTCTTTATTTTTTCCATAATTTTATCCCAGTAGGATTTTTTCTCAGGTGTTTCTTCAGCCTTTGGCGGCGGTGTAACCGCTTGCTTTGCTATTGCCTGTTGATCATCGTGCTGTACGTTCTTACGGACCGTCTTTTCGGCGGGTGATTGTTCATCCAGAATGGTGCGAACGCGAAATGCTATCTTGACCCGGACGCTTTCCCCTTCATTAACGAAAGCTATCAAACGGATGGCCGTAATTCTGGCCTCCGTAATCGATTGAGTGGCGGTTTCGGAAGTGATCTTGAAGTTCGAAACCTCTGTCGCCGAGCTGGAGTGCTGGGTTTTAGCGTCATTTTTCACCTCGGCCAGCTCGTCCAGAATAACTTCCGCAGAAGCTTGGGCGGGTGTTTCCGAGCCTTTGGTTGTGGCCAGGGCGCTCTTGATAATAATGGATTCGTGAACACGCTTTTTTTCATGCAGCCATTGTTGAGCCTGCTGGAATGCCCTTTCCGCGGTATCTTTCTGCTCCCGTATGGCGGTGACATCAAGACTCAGTTTATGATAATTTTCTTCCCGCCGTTTCAGGAGATTATTTTGTATTTCCCTTTCCGCCTTGACCGTTCTGATTTTACTCTGCAAATTCTGTATTCTATCCTGAAATGTCTTCACCTGCTCGCTCAAACTTTCTTCGGCGGCAGCATTGTTCTGGACGGTATTAGCGATAACTCTGTCTGTGCCGTCGAGTTCATAATGAGCGGGGGAAAACTGATTGGCTGTTAAAAACGCATCTAAATCCTTGCGGGAATTAATCAATGCCACTTTATAAGTCTCGTCGGACGATGGTTTAACCTTGCCGGTTTTATTTTCCTGAAAAGGGAAGAGTTCGTAACGTTTCAACCTCAGGTAAGACGTGCCTTTGGCATTTTTCTCCAATTCGATTCTAATGGGTTCTTCATTATTCCATTTGGCCGTGCCTTCTTTCGTTGCGCGAATAAAGTCAATGGCCGTGACGCTGTTGATCACCCTGGTAAAGGACTGAATGTGCGTTCCCATATGCGCCACAATCAGCGGGGCGGAAGCTAAATCCGCTTTTCTTTCCAGCGCATGAGCGCTGTCCCGGAAACCCCGCGTGTAGATCACGGCAACCAGCACTTCGCCTTGTTTTTCAGTTTGCAGCCAGCGTTTGAGCGATTCCTGCTGCGCTTTGATGTCTTGTTCATAACGGTTAATTTGACCATCCAAATTTTCAATTGTCGTCCTGATGTTTTTAACGCCTTTGGCAAATTCATCCAGATCCGTGGATACCATGTGAAATTGAGAAGTTAATTCATCACGTTTCTTTTTTGCGCGGATGAACTCACCGTTAGCGGCAATGATCCCGTTTTTATAATCCGTATCTTCTCTTTCTTTTTCATCTTCCACGATTTTGAGATTGGTTTTTTCTTCCTGTCTTGTAGAAAAAAACTCACGGCTGTCCAATTCAGAACGGATAATTTCGCGCACTGTATCACGGGAATCAGTCGAAAGGAAAACCCATCTCAGGGATTCACGGTGCGTTTGCTTGGTTACTTGCTGTTTTGGCTGCTTTTGGGCGCCGTAAGCCGCCACTGAAAAAGCAGTCAGAAAAATGATGATTAACGGCAAATAGTTTTTGTATTTTAACATAAAAACCTTCGCAATCATTTTGAGAATAGATTTAATTAATATTAAATTTACTTAAAACACTTGCAGATGTCAAATTGTTTCGTCATAGCGAATTCAATAAGCATAATAATAATGAATGGATGTCTTATTTGTTCTTCATCAGGAAAATTAGCTTGACATGTACTGAATACAATAGTATTGTACACAATAGAATATTAAGCAATATAAATACTTTGTTTGACGAAAAGGAGAAGAAGATGAATCAAAACAATCTTGAACAGCGGCGGCGCATTTCCGAATCATTCCGCATGATGTGGGATAACTTTCCTCAACCGGTATTGCTTCTGCAAAAAAGCCGGAAGATTATTGACGCTAACCAAGCCGCGCGTAATTTGGGGGTATTCTCAGGCGTGCAATGCCGGGATATTTCACCATATCCGGAGAAATGCAAAAATAATTGTCTGGCGGACAAGGCGCTGGTTTCAGGAACAACGGAAAGAACCGTCAATCGCCAGGGAGATAAAATATCCGCAACATACTGGATTCCCCTCACCTCCGTGGAAGACGGCCTGTATCTCCATTTTGTCATAGATCTTCCTGCGGCGATGATTCAGTAACAGAGGAACTGAAAATAAACACCAAAGGATTGCGAACAAAACCTGTAAATTAAATGAAATCAAGACGATTGAATACGCCAAAATAATAAAAGGAGGGAAACATGCGTCACCTAATGAAGCTGATTTTAATGTTGGTGATGACGGCGGCCTTATCGGCCTGCGCGTCTATAAATGGTCAAAAAATGCCGCATGCACAGAATGCAGCGGTCCCCGATTTTACGCTGCCCGATCAGAACGGGAATCTGGTGAAGCTCAGCGATGTCCTCAAAGATTATCGCGGAGCGGTGCTGGCATTCTATCCCAAAGACGACAGCCGGAATTGAACGCCTGAATTCGTTGAGTTTCAACGAAACATGGCGGAATTTGAAAGTCGAAAGATAAAAGTCATCGGAATCAGCAGGGATTCGGCCAAGTCCCACCGCAATTTTATCGCCAGGCATGGCCTGTCGGCTCTTTTGCTCCTGTCTGATGAAGAAGGCATAGCAACCAGGGCGTATCGCACTGACCACTGGCTTTTGCCTGTCTCGAAACGTGTGTATATCATTGTGGACAAACAGGGAAATATCGTTTACAGAAAGGATACGGGACTTGGTCCGCTGGAGAATCAGACGCAAAGGCTGATTGGAGAAATCGACCGGAACATAAAATAAGCGCGTGCCACCATGAACGAAGATGAATATCTGAAACTGGACAATCAGTTGTGCTTTGTGCTTTACGCCGCCTCGCGCGTCCTGACAAGGCTCTACGGCCCGTTTCTGGCAAGGCTCAAGCTCACCTACCCGCAGTACCTGGTGATGCTGGTCTTGTGGGAGCATGAAAGTTTGAGCGTGGGGGATATCGGGATGCGCCTGTATCTGGATTCGGGAACCCTGACGCCTCTGCTCAAACGGCTGGAGGCGCAAGGGTTGATCACGCGCAACCGTCTGGCAACCGACGAGCGCAAGGTCATGGCGACGCTGACCGGTGCGGGGCGCGCCATGAAAAAGGAAGCGGCCAGCGTGCCCATGGAGCTGTTTTGCCGCAGCGGGCTGACGCTGGAGGAATTTTTATCCATCAAGCAAAATGTAAGCAAACTGCTTGAAAAAATGAATACGGCGGCGGATGCAGAGGGGCAATGCCTGGACGCAAACGAATCCGACGCCGGCTGACGCGGCGCTGGCAATGCCCCGGAACTGCGGCGCCAATCACCTGTCATTCCGGATGATGCAAACCATGAGATGAATAACGCCGCTGGATGGCGTCAGAAACGGCATAACTCAGAAGGGGGTGCACAAAATGATCGAAAAGATGAAGTCTCTGATCAGGGATGGTGGCTCATGCGTCCTGGCCACGGCGCAGGACAACCAGCCGCACTGTTCTCTCATGTCTTACATCACCAATGAGGATTGCAGCCGCATCTACATGATGAGCCTGCGGGAAACCATGAAATACCGTAATTTGCTGGCCAACGGCGCCGTAAGCATGCTGATTGACACACGTGACCAGACGGCCGGGCAAAGCGGCGGGCAGGCAAAGATTTTGGCCCTGACGATCCATGGCCTTTTCGAAGAAATTGCCGACAGGGCAGAGAGGGATGAAATCTTCCGCAGGCTCCTGGCCCGTCATCCCCGTCTCTCGCCTCTTGCCCGGCGACCGGATGCGGATGTTTTTGCCATACGCATAAAATCCCTGGAACTTCTGGACGGGGTTATTGAAGCAAAATTCGCCCTCATGGATTAACAATTTCTTGATGTCCGGAAACAAGGCCATCTCAAATCAAGGGACAATCTGTGTCGGCAAGCCATCGTCAGGACCCGTTTCTGTTAATCCGGCTGGACAATCCCGGATTTTACATATGGCGAATGAAACTCTTGATGACCTGATTCCTGAGAAGTAAGACCCTCTTTCTGAAGTCATCGAAACGTCCATGCGCATGAAAAATGGGTTTTCGAGCACATGCGCTTGAACATTTCTTAAAAGTGAACCCCTCCCCATTGTCAAGACAAAAAACATGCAAAGTTAAGGTGTGTTCGAACAGTCTGCACGTTGTTTAAAATCCTTACCCATTTACTCATTTCTATCATCATTGCTCAGAGGGGTTATCCATAGCCATCTCGAAGCAGCCCTTCCGCGGAGCATGGCACAGAGGGCGAGGCCATAAATCAGGTAGAATTTTTATTCTGATTAGAATAAAATCAGCCACCAAGAAACCAAAAGCCCGGTGAATTGCTCGTGATGCCCAAAAGTACAACTACATTCTTGCTTCTGTGCCTGATCATGATTTTTTCCTTCAGCGGATATTGTTCGGAAGGAGAAATCCCTTATCGTTACGAAGACACCAGGCGACTGGTTTCCCTGGTAGAAAAAGCCGCCGCGAGGGTGGAAGCCAGGGGGCGAAATGCTTTCCGGGAATTCGGGGTTGAAGGTTCTTCCTGGCTCAATGAAACCCACTACATTTTCATTTATGAACCGGACGGCGCCTGTGTATTTCATCCCATCACGCCCCAGCTTGTGGGCAGAAATCTGATTGATCTTAAAGATATGGACGGAAAACTGGTCATCCGCATGATTACCGATATCGCCCGGAAGCCCGAAAAAAAGGCTTCCGGGTGGGTATTTTACCTCTGGGAGGAACGAACGCAGTTTCTGCCCCTCTGGAAAAGCGCCTACATCCGGAAGGCGGTTGCGCCGGACGGGAAAACATACGCGGTGGGATGCGGCTCATACAAAATCAAAATGGAAAAAGCTTTTATCAAAGAGCGGGTCGATTTGGCCTGCGCATTGCTGAAAACGAAAGGGGAAGATATCGCCTTTGTCCGGTTCCGGGATATATCCACTCCCTTTCATTTCCTGGAAACCTACATTTTTGTCATGAATGATCAAGGCCAGTCCATGGTGGACCAGGCGTTTCCGGGAATGCACCGGGATCTTACCGGTTTTAAGGATGCTTTCTCGGACGGTATGTCGTCAGGGAGATGATTCAGAAGCTTGCCAAAAACGATGAGGCATGGGTTCAGTACATGTGGCCGAAGCCGGGAGGCATTCTCCCCAGCCGGAAAGTCGCTTACATCCGAAAGGTCAGAATCGGAGAGGAAGTATTTATTGTCGGATCGGATTTCTTTTCGGCCAGCCCGATCTGGATGAAAATGTAACCATGGCCAAAAGACCTGCTCATTTGATCTACGGTGTGGAAGACCGGCCGCCGGTGCTGGCCGTGATTCTCAACCAGATATTCCGCTCGTGGGACGTAATCAGGAATAAGGAAACGGCCTGATACAAAGACAGCAGCGTTCATTCATCGGTAATCTTTAGCGGGAGCACCGGCCGACCGTTGCCGTCAATCTCCATCCGGAGGAGACTTTTCTGAAGCGAGCTCGATTAACAGCGTTGAGGCGTGATGACCTCAGGAGGGACAATAAAGAGCCGTTCACTGACTTTAAATCTGGATGCGGAGAGTTCCGGCTGTATCGAAGCGCGCCTGTTTCATCGCGTCAACAAGTCTTTGTCCACAAAATTGAATATCTCTTCATTGGCCGGTATGTCCGCCATGGAATGTCCGTAATGCGCAAACCGGACAGTTTGAGACTTGTCGATCAGCGCCTGTGCGGGGAGCCTTCCCAGCTTGAAGAGTTTGACCTCCTGGCCGTATAACTTCAATACCCGGTGCTCTGGATCGGGCAGGCCGACAAAGGGCAGTTTCTCTTTTTCCCAATACGTCCGGAAAGCCTCCGGCTTTTCGGGTCCGGCCACCAGTATTTCCAGATCGCGCTTGACGAATTCCTGGTAATCCCGGCGCAACTGCGCCATGTGCGCGCGGCAGAATGGTCAGAAGAACCCTCTGTTGAAAACGACCAGAACATTTTTACGTCCTGCATAGCCGGATAACGATATGCGCCGTCCGTTGAAATCTTCCAGCGCAAAGTCCGGCGCCGGGGCGTTGAGTTCGACCTTGGGCATATTGAAAACCTCCTGCCTTATTTCAGCGAAAAATGGAAAACGTTTGGCTGTAGAAACCGGGGGAAGAGCTCCCCCGGTTTCACAGGGTGATTTATTTCAGTCTTTCTTCCGAAAGGTGCAGATGGTCCGTTTCGATGGCCACCAGCGCTGAAAATATCTGTTTGAGCCTTGGGTGATCAGACTCAGAGGCTGCCTTCCGGTAGAAGTCGATGGCCCGGGTTTCCCGAGCGTGCGATTCCTTGAGGTTTTCGACATTCGGCGTATGGCAGGTCTCTTTTCCTGGAGGCACGCTTCCCAGCTTGAGGATTTTTCTCCAGATGGAGGCGTGCTCCGCCTCAATCTTGCCCAGCGCCTTGAACAGAATCTTTCCTTCGGGATCATCAGTCTGACCTGCCGCGCACATATAGAAGGCGGAATTGCTGATTTCCACTTCAAGGGCGTGTTCGGCATTGCCCCGATCCTTTGCGCTCAGCTCCACATCAAAGGACGCCTTGACATCTTTGGCTTCCATCATATGCTCGATGTGTGCGCCGCAGAAAGGGCAGTTTGCCGGAGGATTTGCGCCGATATATGCATCGCCGCAAATCTGGCATCGATATAGTTTGACCATGTGTTTTTCTTTCTCCGTTTTGATTACGCTTTCCACAGGCCGTGCAGGTTACAGTATTCCCGGGCCGTAATCGTGGCCGCTTCAACGGGGAAAAACGCTTCCGGGGCCTGGCCGGGCGCCAGAAACTGGCGGCAGGATTTGCCGTCCGCAATGATTTCGATCCATTCAATGTAATGTTTTTCTTCCATCGGGTGGGCGACGCTCCCGACTTTAACCTTGACGCCGCCGGGGACTTTTTCAATGACCGGAACATGCTTTTCTTTGGCGGCATCCACCGTGTTTTCTGTGAATTTTTTCATGGGCTGATTGCAGCAGACCAGCTCGCCTTTGCCGTCGTGCAGCACGGCTACGATGTGGCCACAGATGTCACATTTGTAAATTTCGTTTCGATTTGCCATGATAAACCTCCTTTTTGCGTTATAATTAATCGACTTTTTTAAACATCTTGCCTTTGGCGCCGCAGATCGGGCAGGTTTCCGGCGCTTCATTTTCCACCGTGTAGCCGCAAACCGGGCAAACATGATAGCTGTATGTTTCTTTTGCGCCGTCGAGATTGTCCAGCATCTGCTGATACAGACCGGCGTGAATTTTTTCCACTTCGTTGGCGAAATTAAAAGATCTTTCCGCTTCCTTATGGCCTTCGGCTTTGGCCGCCTCAATCATGGCCGGGTACATGCTTTTGAATTCGTGCGTTTCTCCTTCAATCGCTTCCTGCAGATTTTCCTTTGTGGAGCGGATGCCTTTCATCGCCCTTAAATGGGCATGGGCATGAACGGTTTCCGCCTCCGCGGCGGCCCGGAACAGCTTAGCGGCTTGGGCAAATCCTTCCTGATCCGCTTTGGTCGCAAAAGCCAGATATTTGCGGTTGGCCTGAGATTCTCCGGAAAATGCTTCTTTTAACGCTTCTTCTGTTTTCGACATTCTCTATCTCCTCCATTTTAAATTTTTATAAAGATCAGACCAGATCGAAACGATCCAGATTCATCACCTTGTTCCAGGCCGCGACAAAGTCCTCCAGAAACTTCTCTTCGGAATCCTTGCAGGCATAAACCTCCACAATGTTCCGAAGCCGGGAGTTTGCACTGAAGATCAGAGCAATGCGCATGCCGGTCCACTTGAGTTCTCCGGTCTTGCGTTCACACTCATCATACACGTCCGCGTCTGGCAATGCCGCTTTCCATATTTTGCTCTTGAGAGAAGCGGCGTCCGATTTGTTGAACAGCTTATGGTTAACGGCAGGTAAGAGTACTGCCAGGTCAGAATTTCTTTCGGAACTTCCGTTCCATGATAGCGTGAGTGCGGATCCATGTCGCGGTGCGTCAGCTTAGCGGTGATGAGTATATTCAGCGGCCTCTTGTGTGTCAAGAAGATTTTAGCCACAGAAGATTTTGAACGGAAGATATAGGAGTTGGGGGCGCCTGAAGGTACGCAATACGTAAATAAATAAAATGATGCCGGGGTTTTGCTTTTTGGACAGGTTGTGCTATGGTGCAGACCATGCCACCACGAATTATTCCCCGTACAGAACACCGGATATCCCGAAAACAAATTAATCCCAATGTCCTGCGCACGCTCTACCGGCTGCGTGACAATGGCTTCATTGCTTACCTGGTCGGGGGGTGTGTACGCGATCTCCTCCTGGAGCGCACACCCAAGGATTTCGACATTGCCACCGACGCCACGCCCGGCCAGATCAAACGTCTTTTTCGCAACTGCCGCCTTGTCGGCCGCCGTTTCCGGCTGGCTCATCTGCGCTTTCAAGATGAGATACTTGAAGTTTCGACATTTCGGGCCGCTGCTCCGTCCGATGAAGCAGAGGCGGAAGAGCCGGGTCCGGACAGCCGTCCGCCCCGCCACCTCAAGGATGAGTCCGGAATGGTTCTCCGCGACAATATTTTTGGCAGCCCGGAAGAGGATGCCCTCCGCCGTGACTTTACCATCAACGCTTTTGCCTACAATATAGAGGATTATTCAGTCATCGACTATGCAAACGGACTCATTGACCTCCATGAACAGATCATTCGTCCGATTGGCGATCCGTATGTGCGGTTCACGGAAGATCCGGTGCGCATGCTGCGCGCCGTTCGTTTTGCCGCGTCCCATCATTTCGTCATTGAACCAGCCGCGTGGGAAATCCTTTGTGAACTGTCTGCCACGATTTCGCGCGCTTCGCCGGGAAGACTTTACGAAGAGGTTCTGAAGCTCTTTCTGTCCGGCGCTGCGCAAAGGGTATTTGACCTCATGAACATCAGCGGTCTTCTGGCCGCACTTTTTCCCGTGCTTGGCCGCTGGCTGGATGGAAGCCCTGAGCACCTGCGGATCATGCAGGCAAATCTTAAATACATCGACCGGCAATGCCAGGTAGGAACCGCACCTTCCTCAGCGCTGTTCTTCGCCGCATTCTTCGGACCCATCCTGGAAGAAACAGTGCTGACGTGCCAGGGGGAAGGCATTCCCCGCCATCTTGCGCTGGATGCCGTGTGCGCCTCTCTACTGAAAGAATGTTCCGGCGCCGTGAGCATCACCGGACGGGTCGGCAATCAACTGCGCCTCATCCTGGCCATGCAGCACTCCTTGCACAGAATGCCGCCGCGTCGTCCCTCCGTCATGGTGAATCGGCCTGAATTTGCCGACGCCCTGGCCTACATGCGTCTTCACGCGGAGACGCACGGAGAAAAACCAGCCGCTCTGGCCTGGTGGGACGCCTTTCTTTCCGGAAATCCTTTACCTGTCATTGCGGAACCCCTGTCCGATCAGGCGCCGGCCAAACGACGGAGAAAGAGGAAACGCAAACGCCGGTTTGACGAACTTCGAGCCGGAGATGTTAGACCTGTTTCGGATGCCCAGGTTATTGGACAAATCAAGAAGCGGTTCGAACAATGATATTTGTTTTTCATGCTGTGGGTGTGCGTTCCCACTGTGCTGTCTCATCCGGATATGCCGGATGAGACAGCAGTCGAGATGAGTCCAAAAGACTTGCCTCAAATTAGGGAATTGTTCAGTGTAAAGATTTGTCCCCCCATTTCTCATGGTGAATGCCTGAATTGGCAGAATACATAAATAATTCAAACATATTATATGGAAAGTTAAACATTAAACAGCCCCTCTATTCTCCCATTGTTTCTCTTTCCCTTATTGAGCAATGCCGTTCACATAAAGTGCGTAGCCGCCCTTATTGATGGTCCCGCCATGATTATTGAGGGTTTTGATGAAAGAGTTCCCCGTCAATGTCCAGGTGCTGTTGGCATCCAGAGTAACGATATTGGCCCCCCCGAGGTTCCGGGAATCAATTTCTCCCTGGAAAGTGGAATTGGTCAATGTTAATGCAATTGAGCTCGCGCTGTCACAGATGAGCACGCTCCCTGCAAGTGTTTGATTTTGGGCGGTGAATGTAACAACGCCGCCGCTTGTTCCCCAGCTGCTGTTGACATTGTTTATATAGTTGGCGGCTGTAGAAGCCTTGCCAGCTACCAGTAACAGAGTGGAGCTGTTGTCAATCGTTGCTCCGTTCAGGGTAATGACGGCATCCGTATTGCAGACAAAAAAGGCCGGACCGGAGGCATACCCATTGGTCAAGGCGCCGTTCGTCATCGAGAAGGAGCCCGTGCCGATACTTGAATCACCGGACATGCTCTGATAGATCATGACTCCCCACTTTGCCGCGCCTGAGATGTTTGTATCGGTCAGCGTAACAGAATTCAATCCTTCAATCACCGCTGCTTCGGATCCCGTAGCTGTCAAAGTGCTGTCACTGACGGTAAAGGTTCCCGTGCAATAAATGCCCGGCGAGCCTGTTCCAGCCGTCGTGCCGGTCACGTTTTGGGCGTTAATCGTTGGAGCTGTGGCGCCTTGGTAGCGATCCGTCGCCAGCGCCGCGCATGAACCGCCCTGGGTCGAAATCGTCGAATTCGTGATATTGACCGTTCCGCCGTAGGTCGCATCCACCCCGCGGGCATTATTCGAACCTGTTGTTACAATGGTTACGTAATCCAGGTTCACGGTCGCTCCCTGGCCAAACGCAAAAGCTCCGTTGGCGCCGGCGGCAGATGTAGTTATGGTGCAGTCCGTCATGGTGACCGAGGTAGTCTTGTTCGTTTCAACGTAGCTGCTTGTGGAGCTGGACGATGACGCCAGGACGCCTGAATTAAATCCATAGAAACCGCTGTTCTCTGTTGAAGTTGTTGCGCCTCCGCTCTTGTTGGCTTTGGAATGTGTCAGCGTCAGGCTTCCTCCGGGTGCAACCTTAATGGCAGGAGTATCCGGCGTTGCAGATGTGTATTCGTAGTAATTCCTTGATACACTCGAACTGCCGGAAGAATATGTGCCGCCGGAGGTCAATGTAATAGAAGTATAGTCAGTTCGATCACCAATGGTTGAAGTCGATGCCGAACTTGTGAAATTAACTCCTGTGGCATTGGAAGACACGCTTTTTGTGCTGCTTGACGGAGAAAAGGTGTAGCCGCTCAAGGATGGAGTAATCGTGTAAGATCCGGCAGTTACCGTGAAGGAATAGGCGCCGGAACTGTCTGTCGTTGTCGTGTTGCTTTTTGCCCCGGAGAGAGTAATCGTCACTCCTTTGATAATTACGCCGCTCACGGTTCCGGACAAGGTATAAGTGGTGGTAGTCGCATTTGCCGTTGTTCCGCCGTTGCCATTTTCCCCGCCTCCGCAACTTATGCAGCAGAAAACACAAAGTATCGACAAAAGCGCCATCATGAATCGGGACTGAATGTCTGCCCTTGAAAGAAAACGCAATAAGTGACTGGATTTGCTGGCCGAGCCTCCGCCCGAACATGAAAAACAGAGCTGACTGATGATGAAAAAACGTATCAAATTTCTTTTCATGTGTGCTCCTTGTTGATCTTGGCTTGATTAATTTGTATGACTCTGCGAATTATCCATACCGCCTTCCTCGAACTTCATCCCTTGCGTTGAAGGCGGCGGTCCGCCATGCGGGGGCATTGCCGTCAATGCACCTTCAAACTCTTTACAAACCCCCTGAAGCGTATCTCCCCGGGGGGTTGTGAACTGGACAGAAGCTCCTTTGCTTTTTCCTTTGCACGCTGCAATGGCTTCAGGCGGTGGTTTCATAGGACCTTGTGGCGGGGGCAGGGGGCTGCCTGTTTCCCGTGCTTGCACAATCCAGAAACCGCCCCATGAAAGAACAGAAACGAAAAACATGCCGATGAGAATTTTTTTCATATGTCCATCTCTCCTCCCGTTCTTTAGTGTTTCATTATTGGTTGATTGGAAGATAGCAGACAAATGTGAAGCAAATGTGAAGCAAATAAGGAAATTTATAATCAGGGATTGATTCTTCAGGGATAAAATGAAGATAAGATTCTGATATAATAAGACTATTTGGTTCCGGATCTTTCATCAAGACATTTGATTGTATTTTTTCATGCTTGACCTGTGCAAACCATATTCATAAAGTGGTAACGAAAGAGAGATGCCATAATGAAAATGGGAATGACGGCTCGTCTGTTTTTATTCATTCTGGGCGCTACCGGTCTGGCGGTTGTTCTGCTGCTGATGATCATGTGGTGGAGCATCAACAGAGGATTTTATCAATATCTGGGAACGATGGACCAGAAAAGGCTTTCGCAGCTTTCAGAGGATCTGGTCAGAAAGTATGAGCAAAACGGCAGCTGGAATTTTCTGCAACACGATCCTCCCCGATGGAATGAGATTTCCGCTGGACCTGCTCCCCCAAACGGCATAGAAAGGCCACCCATGCCTTTTCAAGACGGCAAACCGCCCCGGGAGCCAGCTTTCCAGACGAAGGAAAATTATTTTCCTCCCCGTCCGCCGAATGATGAGCAATATGGCGAAACCCGCCGTCTTCACAAAAATGAACCGCCGGATCCTCTGATCATTTTAAATGCCGATAAAAAAACGATTCATGGCGCCAAACATGCGCATGAAACCGTAGATTATCATCAGATCATTGTTCGTGGAAAAATCGTCGGTTACGTCGGAGTCCTCTCGCCCAGACATTTTTTGGATCCGATGCAGATCGGATTTCTGGCAGGACAAAAAACCGCTCTTTTTTTTGCAGCAGCAGCAATGGTGTTGATCGTCATGATCATTTCCTGGCCGCTCGCGCAGCGGCTGGTCAAGCCCATTCAGGAGATGGCCGCCGCGACTCATGACATTGCTTCCGGGAAATATGCCACGCGCATTTCCGTATCTTCAAAAGATGAACTGGGCGCGCTGGCGCGGGACTTCAATGCCATGGCCTTGACCCTGGAAAAAAACGAGAGAGCGCGCCGCCAATGGGTTGCCGACATTTCCCACGAATTGCGCACGCCGGTAGCTGTGCTCCAGGGTGAAATCGAAGCGCTCCTGGACGGTATCCGCAAAACAACGCCGGAAACCATCCGTTCCCTGCATGCGGAAACATTGCGGCTGCATCGTCTGGTGGATGATCTTTATCAGGTGTCGCTTTCCGATCTTGGCGCATTAAGCTACCGGAAGCAA
This sequence comes from uncultured Smithella sp., assembly GCA_964491435.1. GTDB lineage: Bacteria > Desulfobacterota > Syntrophia > Syntrophales > Smithellaceae > UBA8904. The sequence continues at coordinate 1,576 of CAZBGE010000058.1, read as the reverse complement.
AATCTTGATTTGCTGGAATTGCTGAAAGACTCCCTCGAATCCTATCGCAATGAATTTGAACAGAAAAACATTGCTCTGGAAGATGGTATTGCCAGGGGAAGAGAAGCGGTTTGCTTTGCCGATCCAGAAAGACTGGGGCAGCTTTTTGCCAATCTTTTGGAAAATTCTCTTCGGTACACGGACATCGGAGGTCGTCTGAAAATCAAAGCGGAAGTGCATGCCGGTTTTGTCTTGATTGATTTTCAGGATTCGAAACCTGGAGTGCCTCCGGAAAATATGGAAAAGATATTTGACCGGTTCTACCGCACAGAAGGATCTCGCAACCGGACATCAGGCGGCGCCGGCCTTGGCCTGACCATCAGCAGGAAAATCGTTGAAGCGCACGATGGTCAAATTTCCGCAGGCACATCGCCTCTTGGCGGATTGTCGATACGCATTAAAATACCTGTCTTTTAAGGATCGCCGATGAAGGAAAAAATTCTTATTGTGGAAGATGAACCTAAACTGGCCACGTTGCTCGCGGATTATTTGCGGGTATCCGGATTCGACAGCGCCATTTTGTCGGAAGGAACCTGCGTCGAAACATGGGTGCGCGAAAACAAACCCGGTCTGATTCTTCTCGACATCATGCTTCCCGGACGTGATGGCATGGAAATATGTAAAAATATTCGCACTTTTTCACACGTTCCCATTATTATGGTCACAGCCCGCATCGAAGAAATTGATCGATTATTGGGTTTGGAACTGGGCGCGGACGATTACATCTGCAAACCCTTCAGTCCGCGGGAAGTTGTGGCAAGAGTCAAAGCGGTTCTCAGGCGCGTCCACGATGGACAGATCATACAAGCGCAAGGATTAGTAATGGATGCGCACGCTTACCGGGCAACCCTGCATGGTCACGATCTGCAATTGACCGCCGTGGAATTTATGCTTTTAAATTTTCTGGTGACGCAGCCCAGCCGGATTTTTAATCGCCAGCAGATCATGGCCAAAATATATCCGGAGGAACGATTTGTGAACGGCCGTACCGTTGATAGTCATGTAAAAAAAATCAGAAGGAAAATCGAGGCCATTGATCCCCAGGCGGCAATCATTCAATCCGTCTATAGCGTTGGTTATAAATTCGAACCTCTATTCCCGGAATAAACAGAAATAACATTTTGAAGGACGATGACATTTTGCGAAGAATTTGCCAAAAAAAAGTAATGACCGGACGGATATGGAGGGAAATCCAGATTATTGATTGATGTTCGAGGCTTGCATTTTTCAGGACTTTAGAAATGGCGATTTGCTGAAAAAAATCTTGATTTCTGTTTGTAAAGTCATTATCTTCTAACTAAAGATGACAATGATGATTCGGGTTTTCGGCGGGATTTGCACCTTCGGCAATGTATCCCCGCCCTGTTTTAAACCTTTATGAAAAACGGAGAAAAAACGATGAACACACACAGAAGAAAAATTTCAGGTTTCAAACTTTTCGGTATTGCCATGATTTTGATCTACGCCGGAATTTGCGAGGCCGCCGATCTTGACATCACGCGGAGCGAAAATGCCGCCGGGCCGCAAGTGAGAATAG
>CAZBGE010000057.1:0-18658 GCA_964491435.1 uncultured Smithella sp. | reverse complement strand
GTGATTGTCAAGCACGGAAGAATCATCGGCCAGGGGTATCATCAATGCTGCGGCCAGAATCACGCGGAAGTCAATGCGATCGACGGAGCAAAGGAAAATGTCGCCGGTGCGACTCTTTATGTAACGCTGGAGCCATGCTGCCATTACGGCAAAACACCTCCCTGCACGGATAAGATTATTAAAAATAAAATTGGACGCGTGGTGATTGGCGCCGCCGATTCCAACCCGCTGGTCGCCAGCCGGGGCATCGCCTGCCTGCAAAACGCCGGGGTGGACATCGCCACAGGTGTTCTGGAAAATGAATGCCGGATGCTCAATGAGGTTTTCTTCCATTATATGGAAACTGGTCTGCCGTTTGTCACAGTCAAATACGCCCAAACACTCGATGGCCGCATCGCCACGGCAGCCGGAAATTCCCAGTGGATCAGCTCTCCCGCCTCACTGAAATTCGCTCATCAATTGCGCGCCGAACACGACGCCATTCTGGTCGGAAGAGGAACCGTCCTCCATGATAATCCATCGCTGACCGTACGAAACGTTCAGGGCCGGAATCCATTGCGAATCATCATGGATTCCAGTCTGGCTATTTCGACCGGGGCCGGCGTCATGCAGAATCCGTCTCAAGCGCCCACATGGGTTGTCACAACAAAAAACGATTCCGATCCCCGCTTTCAGATCATGCAATCAGCGGGCGCCGAACTGATCACGGTCGACGCCGATATGGAAAATCACGCCGACTTGAAAAAACTGCTGCTTGTCTTGGCGGCTAGAAATATTTCTTCCGTTTTAATCGAAGGCGGCGCACAAATCATCACCTCCGCTTTGAAAAATAATCTGGTCAATCGTCTGGTTGCGATCATTGCGCCGAAGATTATCGGCAAAGGAATAGAAGCGGTGGGTGATCTCGGCATTCGCAGCCTGGGCGATGCAAAATTATTATCGGTGCACAAGGTCATAAAAAAAGGCGCCGATGTGATCATGGACTGCCGTTTATCGACCTGATCACACTTTCCGCGGCCTTCATGCCGTCCAGCGCCGAACTGATAATGCCGCCGGCGTAGCCCGCGCCCTCTCCGCAAGGGTAAAGCCCCCGGATATTCGCGCTCTCGCCGTCCAGTTTGCGGCAAATGCGCACCGGCGAAGACGTTCGTGTCTCCACGCCAATTAAATGAGCCTCTTGAGAAATAAAACCGGACATTTTTTTATTGAATTGCCGAATCCCGCTGATCAAGGCCTCCGCGACAAAAGGGGGAAGAACTTCCGCAAGGCGAAAGGCCCTGACACCTGGTAAAAAACTCGTCCGGCCGATAACACCCGAAAATTTTTGTTCAACAAATTCAGTAAGTTTCTGGGCAGGAGCATGATAATCGCCCCCGCCTGCCGCAAAGGCTTTTTTCTCCCAGAGATCGCGAAAACCGAGACCGCTGAGCGGCTCCCCCTCCTTCGCAAAATCTTCCACACGCACATTCACCACAACGGCGCTGTTCGCAAATTCTTCATTACGCTCGCTGTTGCTCATGCCATTGGTAATCACCCGGTCCGGATATGCGCCACAACCAATCACCCGACCTCCCGGACACATGCAAAATGTGTAAACGGAACGATTTTGTTCCCTGACGGCGGCAGTAACAAAATATTCCGCAGGCGGCAGCTTGGGATGTTTCGACCATCTTCCATATTGCATGTCATTGATCAGCGTTTGCGGATGTTCAACACGCAAACCCATCGCAAAAGGTTTAGCTTCCATCTTAACGCCATGTTCCGCCAGGTTCCGGTAAGTGTCATCAGCGCTCTGTCCGATGGCGAGAATGACTTGCTCCGTCCTTAGTTCCTTGTCGCCATTGACAACCACCGCCGCCATTTTATTCCCCCGGATCATAAAATCAGTGACCTGAGATTCAAATTGAACATCACAACCCAGGTGAATCAATTGTTTTCTCATCCGGATCACGATATTCCGGAGTTGATCCGTGCCGACATGCGGCTTGGCGTCCGTCAAAATGGACGGCGGCGCACCCATGTCCACCAGCGTTCTTTTGACCCAGGCCGCATAAGGGTTTTTCGACCGGCTGGTCAATTTCCCGTCGGAAAATGTCCCCGCGCCTCCCTCACCGAAAAGAACGTTGCTTTGCGGATGCAGCATGCCGTTTCTCCAGAATTCCCGAACATCATCCACGCGTTTTTCGATGCGCGTCCCTCGTTCCAGCATCATCACCGGAATACCGCTCACGGCCAGTGTGTAGGCGGCAAAAAGACCGGCAGGACCGCTTCCGATAACGATAACAGGACGTTTCCTCCCGCCTGGTGCTTTGCGCTCCTCCCGCCGGAAAGTAATTATATCCGGTTCATCGTCAAAAGGCTGGATTTGCATTCCTTCCGGCGGCATTTCCGGCAAAGCCACCGCATCATTTAAATTGATGCTTACCGCATATACAAAATGAGGAGGCCGGTTGCGCCTGGCGTCCAAAGCCTTCCTGATCACGGACAGAGAAACAATATCCGAAAGCGGAATACCAAGCGCGCAGGCGGCTTTTGCGGCGATGTCATCTTCTGTTTCATCCAGTGTCAGCGTTAAACCATTCAGACGAATCACACTATTTATTTCTCCATTGCAAAAACTTTATCCCTGTTGTAAGGGAACCCCAAATGTACTGGATTAAACCTCAATTAAAAGCTGGTGCCTGATCATGCCCTGGTACGCCGTTCATACAAAAAGTCGTCACGAACACAAAGCATTCGCCAGCCTTACACAAAAAAATCTGATAACTTTTTTACCTGAGATGGAAGTATGGAGCAAGCGAAAAGACCGTAAAAAGAAAATTACCGTGCCGCTCTTTCCGGGCTATCTTTTTATTAACGCCGCATTGGACAATGAAACCAAACTGGCGATTCTCAAAACAGTCGGAGTGGTTAGAATTCTTGGTAAAAAATTGAACGCGGAGCCCTTGCCCGTGCCGGAAGAAAAAATCATCGCCATTCAGCGTATCATGGAGAAAAAAGTGGAAATGTTCTCTATTCAGTACCCGAAAGCAGGCGAACCAGCGCGGATTCTGGACGGCCCCTTTGCCGGCATTGAGGGAACAGTCATTAAAAGTGACCCGCAAAAGGAACTTTTTGTCATTTCCATCGAATTGCTGCAACGCTCCGTCGCCATCAAACTGGAAGGATTTCAAATCGGCAAGATTTGACATCCTTTTACTGGATGATGCGCATGCTAATCTAAAAATTCTTGACATTCTGAACATTATGCGCAAGATAGCATCCGCCAAACGTTAATTAAACACAGGCAAAAACTGAATCGGGGACATGTTTTGAAAGGATATATCAAAATAAAAAAGGACCTTTGCAAGGAGTGCCAGCTTTGTATTCATTTCTGCCCCAAAGGCCACATCCTGCCATCCAAAGAGTATAATATTCAAGGGTATCATCCCGTATGTGTTAACGAAGCAAAAGAATGCAACGGCTGCGCGATTTGCGCCACAATGTGTCCAGAAATAGCCATTGAGGTGTATCGTGAATAAAGTATTAATGTCCGGAAATAATGTAATCGGCGAAGCCGCGATTCGCGCCGGTTGCCGTTTTTATGCGGGTTATCCCATTACGCCGCAGAATGAATTGACGGAGTACATGGCTGAACATATGAGAAACGCCGACGGAGGCGTGTTCATTCAGTCAGAAAGTGAAATTGCCGCCATTAACATGATCGCCGGCGCCAGCGCCACCGGCGTCCGGGTCATGACGTCATCCTCCGGTCCCGGTATTTCCTTAAAACAGGAAGGTATTTCTTCCATGGCGGCCTGTGAACTTCCCGGGATTATCGTCAACATCATGCGCGGCGGACCGGGGCTGGGCAACATTCTGCCGTCGCAGGGCGATTATTTTCAGGCCACGCGCGGAGGCGGACACGGAGACTATCGCACCATCGTTTTCGCCCCGGGAAGCAGCCAGGAACTGGCGGACTTAACCATGGACGCATTCGACCTGGCCGACAAGTACCGCACACCGGTCATGATTCTGGCCGACGGCATGATGGGACAAATGATGGAACCGGTTGTTTTCAAAAAACCGAAACCCCGTCAATATCCTGAAAAATTCATGCTGCGGGGCGCAGGCGCGGGTAAAAGCAAATTCATCCGCGGCCTTCTTCTGGATCCGATTGACAGTGAATCGCATAATTGGAAACTGGCCCGCAAATATGAAGTCATTTCTGAAAATGAACCACGTTTTGAAGAACATCGGGTGGACGACGCGGAGCTGGTTATCGTCGCTTATGGAACAGCTGCCCGCATCGCCAAAGGCGCCATCAAAAGATTGCGCAACCGGGGCATGAAAATAGGTCTTTTCCGTCCGATCACTCTCTGGCCTTTTCCGGAAATCAAATTAAGAATCTTGTCGGAAAAAGTTAAAAATTACCTGGTTTTTGAAATGAGCGCCGGCCAGATGCTGGAAGACGTTCGTCTGGCGTTGCAGGGCTACGCCAACATTGAATTTCATGGACGGCCGGGCGGCGCTGTGCCAACGCCATCGGAACTGGCCAATGTCGTGGCCAAAATATACGCCAAAAAGGGTTAATAACCTACCGAAGGATTAAAAGAAAGAAATACCATGGCAAAGAAAGTTTTTAAACATCCTGAAAGCTTGAAAGAAAAGATTTTCCACTATTGCCCCGGCTGCGGCCACAGTATTGTCCACCGGCTTGTTGCCGAAGTCATTGACGAGATGGGTATTCGCGGCGTGACGATTGGCGTTCCTCCGGCAGGATGCGCCGTGCTGGCCTATTATTATTTTGATGTGGACATGATCGAGGCATTGCACGGACGAGGCCCAGCCATGGCGACAGCCATCAAACGTTGCCTCCCCGACCGTGTTGTTTTTTCTTATCAGGGAGACGGGGACCTTGCCGCTATCGGCATCGCCGAAAGTTTTCACGCCGCCAACCGCGGTGAAAATATCACTGTCATTTTTATCAACAACGCCGTTTACGGTATGACCGGCGGACAGATGGCGCCAACCACCATGCTGAATCAGAAAACAACAACCACTCCGTTTGGCCGCAGGCAAAATGTGGATGGTTATCCAGTTAAGGTCAGTGAAGTTTTTTCCCAACTGGACGGCGCAACTTATATTGAAAGATGTGCGGTCAGTTCGCCGGCCGGTGTGAATAAGACTAAAAAAGCCATTAAAAAAGCTTTTCAGTGTCAAATTGACGGATTGGGATTTTCGATGGTGGAAATTCTCTCTCTGTGTCCCACCAATTGGAAAATGACGCCAGTGGATTCATGCAAATGGATTGACGGCGTCATGAGCAAAGAATTTCCTGTGAGGGTCTTTAAGGATAACATTGCCGCAATGAAAAAAACCGCGGAGGCCCAGTCATGATCATCAAGTCAATCTTTTCAGGTTTTGGCGGCCAGGGCGTTTTGATGATGGGAGTCAGTCTGGCTCATAGTGCAATGAGCAACGGCTATCATGTCACGTATCTTCCCGCCTATGGGGCGGAAATGAGAGGCGGAACGGCTAATTGTACCGTGGCGATCAGTGACGAAGAAATCGCTTCTCCCATTTCCTCAAAGCCGGCCTATCTGGTTGTGATGAACGCCCCTTCCCTTTTTACATTTCAAAACAAAGTATCTTCCGGTGGAATCGTCTTGATTAACTCATCCATCGTTGAAGCGCGTCCCATTCGTCAAGACATCAAAACCTTCTTGGTCCCCTGCACGGATATGGCTCAGGAGCTCGGTAACAACCGTGCGGCCAATATCATCATGATGGGTGCCTTCATAAAAAAATCAAATGTCGTTCCTCCCGACATTTATCTCAAAAGCCTGGAAACGATAATGGGAAGCAAAAAGAAGTCTCTCGCGGAAATTAACCGCAAAGCCTTTGCCGCCGGATTCGATTTCATCAAAGATTAATGTAAAGAATTAAGGATGCTTATGTCTGTCAAACAAATTTCCGTTTTATTAGGCAATGTTCCCGGATCTTTTTCCAAACTTACCCACATTCTTCATGCTGAAGACATCAGCATCAAAGCCGTATCCGCCGCCAGCATTAAACACGACAGCAGGGTTCGCCTTGTGGTCAATGATCCCGACCGCGCCGCCGCCCTTTTGAGCAGTTTCAATATCAACTTTGAAGTGACGACTGTTCTGGCAGCCGAAGTCCCTCTCCATGCGGGAGGCATTAATGCTATTTTAAAACCTCTGGGCCAGGCGGAAATCAATATCCTTTATCTTTACACAACCATCAATCGCATCGGAAAAGAAACCATCGTGATTATCGGTGTTGATAAACTGGAAGAAGCCAGAGAAATTCTTGCTGAAAACTGGATCAATCTGATTGGCGACGAAATATATTCGATCCCCTGATCTGAAAAAACAACAATGCCTGTATCCTCGGAAAAAGAAAAATCTCTTGGCGTCAGAATGCAGGAACTTGGCGTAGCTGAAAGCGATTTTGAGGAATCTTTCGTCCGCTCTTCCGGTCCCGGAGGACAAAAAGTCAACAAAAGTTCTTCCTGCGTTCATCTCGTTCATACTCCAACCGGTTTGTCAGTGAAATGCCAGCAGGAAAGATCGCAGACCTTAAACCGCTATCGGGCGCGCCGGATATTGCTGGATAAGATTGAACAGCGGCAAAAAGGTTTTGTCGCCGCAGAACTGGAAAAGATCGAAAAAATACGCCGTCAGAAGAAAAAACGAAGCCGGCGCGCCAAAGAAAAAATTCTGGTTGCCAAACATAAACAATCTGAGAAAAAAGAATTACGCGGAAAAGTTATCGAAGAAGATGAATAAGAAAGGGAGGAGAAGTCCTTTGTTATTTGCTTCTCCTCCCTTTGATAAAATACCTGATAATTTAACTTAACCGATACCAGCCAGCTTCAGAAGCGGGTTGGCGAAAAGCATAACAAGGGAGATAACCAGCGCGTAAATCGCGACGGACTCCGTCATGGCCATACCGACCATCATGGTTAACATAACTTTGCCCTGGGCTTCGGGATTTCTACCCACTGCATTACTTGCACCGCTGGTTGCCTGACCAAGACCAAGACCAGCGCCAACTGCGCCAACACCCATCGCCAAGCCCGCGCCAAGCAATGCGCAACCAATCATGATGGCCTTCGAATAATCAATGCCTGCTGCCGCAGCCGCCGGAGCCGCTTCGGGAGACGCAAATACAAAGGGAGCGGAAACAATAACCAACACCATCGCCAGCACTGAATAAACTAAACTCTTTTTCATTTAAAACCTCCTTTTTTAAACTGCGTGATATGCCGGGAAACGTCAGGTATGTATTTTTTTAACCTCCTTTCATAGAAATTTTGACGACTACCGGTCATTGTGTGACTATCATTTAGCGTTTAACAAACGGATTGTCAAGAAAAAATTTCACAATTTACATTTTTTTATCTAAACACCCTGCTTGATTTTATGACGCAAGCAGGATAAATACACTCACATGGAAATATTAAGCATTAATCAATCGAAGGCTGCACATATTCTTCAATCCGACATTCCACTTGACGCCAAACCGTTTACCGCCATTGCCGATATTTGTGGCATGTCAACCAACGACTTAATATTCTGGATAAAAGAGCTCTCCCATCAAGGAATGATAAGAAAGTTCGGCGCGATTCTGCGTCATCAAAACGCAGGCTATCAAAAAAATGCTCTGGCGATATGGTCGGTGCCGCCCGACGTCTTGGAAAAAGCAGGGTACATTTTCGCGGAACTGCCCTACATTTCCCATTGTTATGAAAGAAAACCGGCTTTTCAAGATAAATATAACCTTTTCACAATGTTGCATACGCAAAAGAACAACATCTCGCCCATGGTTAACTTCATGTCCCGGTTAATTTCCTGTGATGATTTTCTCATTCTGGAAAGCGTGCAGGAATATAAAAAAACATCTCCGGAGTATTTTTAATGACCATCAATAATCAAAATCCATTTGTTTCAGCTCTTCAAGTTATCGCAGGCGGTGTAAATTCGCCGGTACGCGCCTGGAAATCGGTAGGCGGCGACCCTGTTTTTGTAAGCCACGCCGCAGGCAGCAAAATTTATGATATCAGAGGAAAAGAATATATTGACTATGTTCTTTCCTGGGGACCAATGATCCTGGGACATGCCCATCCCGACGTGATTGCCGCCATTTGCCGGATCGCCCAAAAAGGGACCAGCTTCGGCGCACCCACCGAAGATGAAACGGAAATGGCACGGCTTATCTGCGAGGCAATCCCATCCGTTGAACGAGTAAGAATGACAAGTTCCGGCACGGAAGCCGCTATGACGGCAATCCGTCTAGCCCGCGGTCACACGGGCAAAAACATGATCATCAAATTTGATGGTTGCTACCACGGTCATACCGACTCTCTTCTCATCAAAGCCGGATCCGGCGTGACAACGTTGGGTATTCCGGGATCTCCGGGCATTCCCGAAGCTTTGTCCAGACTCACATTGAGTCTGCCTTATAATGATTCGGACGCACTTGAAAATGCCATCGAACGTTATGCTCCGGATCTGGCGGCTGTCATTGTGGAACCAATCGCGGGCAACATGGGCGTCGTGCTTCCCCGGGATGAATTTTTAAGAAAACTGCGGGAATTGACGTTAAAACACGGGATCGTATTGATTTTTGATGAAGTGATTACGGGATTCCGTTTTACCTTCGGCGGATACCAGAATCTGATTGGCATTCGGCCCGACCTGACCTGCCTGGGAAAAATCATCGGCGGCGGCCTGCCCGTCGGCGCCATCGGCGGGAAAAAAGAAATTATGAATAAGCTGGCGCCGGCCGGCGACGTCTATCAGGCAGGAACGCTTTCCGGCAACCCTTTGGCGATCAACGCCGGAACCGCCACACTCAAAATTCTCAAATCAAAAAAAGATTCATTTGCCTCGCTGACAAGTCAGGTTGACAATCTTTGCGCGGCAATGGCAAAAATGTTTGCCGAAAAAGGCATTGCCGTCTGCGCCAATAAAATCTTTTCGATGTTCACTCTTTTTTTCCAGGAAGGCCCCGTGCATGATCTGACAACCGCCTTGAAATCAAATACCGGCCTCTATGCCCGCTTCTTTCATGGCATGCTGAAGAATGGCGTTTGGCTTGCGCCGTCACAATTCGAAGCTGGTTTTTTATCCTTCGCCCACACGCCGAAAGACATGGAACAGACTCTTGACGCCTGTGCAAAAACCTTGCAGAATCTGTAAACCGATACATTGACAAACAATCGTCAATACGATAATGGTTTCCGGAAATCAGAACCATAAAAGGTGCATTATGAAAAAAGCATTCATCACAGGCATTACCGGACAGGACGGATCCTATCTGGCCGAATTTTTATTAGGAAAAGGATATGAGATTCACGGTTTGATTAGGCGCTCCAGTACGTTCAACACAGACCGCATTGATCATCTCTATCGTGACTTTCACGACCCGAACGCCAAGTTATTTCTGCATTACGGCGATTTAAGCGTTTCCGGACAAATCATGGACATGCTTTCATCCATCAACCCCGACGAGATTTATCACCTCGGTGCGCAAAGTCATGTTCGTGTCAGTTTTGACATGCCTGAATACACAGGTGACGTTACCGGCCTGGGAACCCTGAGGATTCTGGAATCGATTCGCAAAACAGGCATCAAAACAAAATTCTATCAGGCCTCCTCCAGTGAAATGTTCGGCGCCGCCCCCCCGCCGCAAAGCGAAAAGACTGCGTTTCAACCACGCAGCCCTTATGCGGCGGCCAAAGTCTACGCCTATTACATTGTGCAAAATTATCGTGACGCATACGGCATTTTTGCAACCAATGGCATCCTCTTTAACCATGAGTCGCCGCGCCGCGGTGAAACATTCGTCACTCGCAAAATAACCCGCGCAGCGGCGCAAATCAAACTCGGCTTGAGAGACAGACTTTACCTGGGCAATCTAGAAGCGAAAAGAGACTGGGGGTTTTCCGGAGACTATGTGGAAGCAATGTGGTTGATGCTCCAACAGGAAAAATCAGATGATTACGTGGTGGCAACCGGCGAAACACATTCTGTCCGTGAATTTGTGGAAAAAGTGTTCCAGAAGCTTGACTTGGATTACCATCAATATGTTTCCGTCGATCCCCGTTATTTCCGTCCGACAGAGGTTGACGTTCTTCTGGGAGACGCCTCCAAAGCCCGAAAAGCACTCAACTGGCAACCCAAGGTTTCATTTGAACAGCTCGTCGATATGATGGTCGAAGCGGATCTGGAATTGGCCAAGAAAGAAAAAACCCTTGTGGACGCAGGTTTTACATGTGGTAATTCTGAAAGGATAAATTAATCTCTATATTGTAAGGAGAAACTCTTGCTGAAAAATAAACGTGTCTCCGTCACGGGCGGTAAAGGCTTCCTGGGCCATCACCTGATAGCCAGGCTTGCCGGTTACGGATGTCAAAGCATCGACATCGTGGATCTGCCTGAATACAATTTAACGCGCCAGGAAGATATCCGGCGCATGTTCGATGATTTCAGGCCTGACATCATCATTCATTTGGCGGCAAAAGTAGGCGGCATCGGTTTTAACCAGGAAAAGCCAGCCGAACTATTTTATGAAAATCTGATTATGGGTTCGCAGCTGATGCATGAAGCCTGGCTGCGCAAGATTGAAAAATTTGTCGCTCTCGGCACGATTTGCGCTTACCCTAAATTTACACCGGTTCCTTTCAAGGAAGAAGACATCTGGAATGGTTACCCGGAAGACACCAACGCACCTTACGGATTGGCCAAAAAAATGATGCTGGTGCAGTCCCAGGCCTATCGTCAGCAATACGGTTTTAATTCTATTTTTCTGTTACCGGTCAATCTTTACGGACCGGGCGATAATTTCAATCCCAACTCTTCTCACGTCATTCCTGCTTTAATCAAAAAATGTTTTGACGCCATGGACAACCATTCAGATTCCTTGGAAGTATGGGGAACCGGGCGGGCCACGCGTGAATTTTTTTATGTGGAAGACGCAGCGGAAGCCATTTGCCTGGCAGCCGATACCTACGAAAAAAGTGAACCCGTAAATATCGGGGCTGGATTTGAAATTTCCATTAAAGATTTGATGGAACTCATCGCCCATCTAACCGGTTTTGCAGGAAAACTGATTTGGGACGCTTCCAAACCGGATGGCCAGCCCCGCCGCTTGCTTGATACGTCCAAGGCATTAAAAGAATTCAACTTCAAAGCAAAAACCGATTTAACAACTGGATTAAGGAATACCATCGAATGGTATGGCAAGAACCGCCATCTTCTGACACCATAAATTAATGAACGGCGGTCACTTTTTTATTGACTTCGTTTATTCCACATGTTAAGGAGCTTATCACTAAATGGATAGCGAAACCAAAAAACTCGGCATCCAGATGGCTTATGCCAGCAGTATTGGAATCGCAATGGTTCTGGCCATTTTTGGCTGCCTCCTTTTAGGAAATTATTTGGATAGGAAATTTGATTCCGGCCATGCGTTTACCGTAGTTTTTTTGTTGATTGGAATAGCAGCTGGCTTTCATAACGTATATAAGTTAATTGAAAGAAATTTTCAGGATGCAGAAACCATCATTAAGAGTTTAAAAAGTGAACCTCATCGTCAAAGACCCGCTCCAAAAAAAACTTGAAATTGCCAATTGGATTATTCTGTCATTCTTGGTTATTATTTCATTGATTATCGCACCGGTAAAATTTACCTTAGGCATCCTGCTGGGCGGTTTCATCAGCATTCTTAATTTCTACGGCATGACGCGTAATTTGCGGGGTATTTTTAAGAATCCTTCGGACAACGCCAAACGACCAACGATGATTAACTTTTATATCCGTCTGGCGCTCACCGCCATTGCTTTATATTTTCTTATCACCACCGAAACAGTTGATGTTATCGGTTTAATTATCGGACTTTCCGTGGTTGTGATCAACATCGTTTTCACGATGATCACTGCCTTGGCAAAAAAAAACTTCATTGAGGAGGTTAGATAAAAACAAATGCAGCCACCCCTGATTTTCTTTCACACAACTATGTTTTCAGATTTGGGTATTAACATGACGATTGTTTTCAACACTTTACTGGTCGTCTTATTGCTTTCCATGCTTTCATTTGCAGCCACCCGAAAACTTCAGGTTTATCCTGGTGGGGCTCAGAATGTCATGGAAGTCATTGTGGACGCCCTTCATGGTCTGCTGATTGACACGATGGGAGAACACGGCAAAAAATTCTTTCCCTTAATCGCTACAATCGGTTTATTTATTTTAACATCAAACCTGTTAGGCATCATCCCCGGATTTGAATCACCTACCGCGAATATTAACACAAACCTGGCGATGGCGCTCGTGGTTTTCTTTATGACCCATATTGTTGGTGTCATGACCCATGGCCCCAAGTACGTCAAACAGTTCTTGGGACCTGTCTGGTGGCTAATTCCTCTCATGCTGCCAATTGAATTGATCAGCCATCTGTCCCGGCCGCTATCATTGACCTTCCGTCTTTTCGGAAACATCGCCGGCGAAGATATCGTTCTGTTGGTTGTTTTAATGCTGGTGCCCCTCATTGTGCCGTTACCTATTATGTTCCTGATGATCTTCACATCGGTTGTTCAGACACTGGTTTTCATGCTCTTGGCGATGATGTATATTGGCGGCGCGATGGAGGAACATCATTAAAAAAACCGAAGCGGTTTGAAATTATAAACATTTCCAGTCCGCAATGAAATTGTTAAATAAAAGCAAAAGCAGCTGACAGCAAATGTTGTCAGCTGCTTTTTTCTGCTAACTTTTTACTTTCTAACGCATTGTTTTATCAAGTACTATAAAAATTAGTCTCATCTGATGCTTGACGACGCCATTCAATAGTAATATTGACTTTGTAGATAACTGTTTTAAGGGAGTTATTATGTACACTCTGGGAATTAATATCGGCTCCTCGAATATTAAGACAGCCATGCTGGAAGGCGCTAATATCGTATGGAGCGCTGTCGAACCTCATGAAGGCAATTTTATTGACACGCTCAAAAAAATACTTTCCAGCCGCAAACTACCTTCTGATATCAAAACACTGGTCACCGGCACAGAAGGCCGCTATCTTCTGAATATCAACAGCGTCATCGAACCGCTCTGCATCGAGGAAGCTTTGCGGAAACTCAATTATTCGATTGATGCGCTCGTTTCGCTGGGCGGTGAAGATCTGGTAGTTTATACCATTGACCGCAATAATAAGATTCGCACCAGCTTTTCCGGTAATAAATGCGCGTCAGGCACTGGCGAATTTTTCAAGCAACAGCTGGCGCGGATGAACATGAAACTCAACGACATCAACAGCATTTCAAAAGACTGCCGCGTTTTAAAACTCTCTTCGCGCTGTTCTGTTTTCATGAAAAGCGACTGTACGCACCGTCTGAACAAGGGGGAGGCGAAAACAGGCGATATTGTCCTGTCCCTGAGTGATGTCATGGCCATCAAGGTCGTCGATTTTCTGAAAAAGGCCAGAATTGAAAAAGGCCAAGTGCTTCTTGTTGGCGGTGTGACGCAGAATCAGTATATTCTTCGTTTCATCCGCGAACATATGCCTCAAATTGAATTCATTATCCCCCAGCAGGCGCCCTACTTCGAGGCATACGGCGCGGCTCTGATGGCAGACACATCTGGATGCCCTCTGCCACCTCTCAGTTCATTATTCAAAAGCAGTTCCATTCAATTTAAAAGGTTTAATAACCTGCAAACCGCTCAGGGACGGGTCACCTACCTGCCTTCACCAAAAAGCAGGGTCGTCGCCGGCCGTGAATATATTCTCGGCGTCGATGGCGGATCGACCACCACAAAGGCTAGCCTCATTGACTTCGAGACCAATGAAGTCACCGCATCTTATTACGGCCGTACACACGGCGATCCGGTCAGTGCACTCAAAAATTGTCTGGTTGAAATAAAAAAACAAATCCGGAAAGATATCGGCGACGGAGAAATCAGCATCACCCTAGCTTCCACAACCGGGTCTTCGCGCGAAATTCTCGGAGTTTTTCTGGAAACACCCGCCGTATATAATGAAATCATCGCCCACACTGTCGGCACTTCATTTTATCGGGATAATATCGACACCATCTTCGAAATTGGCGGTCAGGACGCCAAGTACGTTTCACTTAAAAACAAAGTTCCGATTGATTACGCGATGAACGAAGCGTGTTCCGCGGGAACCGGATCATTTTTAGAGGAATCGGCGCAGGGTGATCTAAACATTCCGGAAGCCGCCCAAATCGGCGACATTGCCCTTTCCGCAAAAGCCCCGCTCAAGTTCGGTGAACATTGCTCGGCCTTTATCAATTCTGATATCCGAAATGCAATCCAGCAGGGCGCGTCCCGTGAAGACATCACGGCCGGCATTGTCACATCCATCGTATCCAATTATCTCAATCGCGTCGTCGGCAACCGGACCATCGGCAACAATATTGTTTTGCAGGGCGGAGTCGCCAAAAACAAAGCGGTTCCCCTAGCTTTCGCCATGCTTCTGAATAAAGATATCCTCGTGCCGCCTGCTCCCGAGTTAATGGGCTGTTTCGGCGTGGGCATCTTAGCCAAACAAAAATTTGCCGAAGGATTTCTGACCAAGACCTCTTACAACCTCGACAAAATCCTGTCCACTGATATTGTTTACGAAAAAGAATTTCAGTGCAAGGCCTGTGACAATTTCTGCCCGATCCGCATTCTCAATGTCAACGGACATAAATACATGTTCGGCGGACGTTGTAACAAATACGCCAACATCCGGAAACAAAAAATCTTTAATGAAGATGAAGTGGTTGATTATATTGAAAAGCGAAATGATATTCTTTTTCAACAATGCGCGCCCGATCCGGCTGCACTGGTCCGCAAAAAGGATTTTGTCGTCGGTATTCCCCGCTGCTTTTCGATTTATACACTCTGGCCGCTTTATTCCTGGTTTTTCCATGCCCTGGGTATCGAAACATTCGTTTCCCAGGAAATCTCACATGAAGGAACGGCGCGGGTGGAAAGCAGCTACTGTTTCCCGGCGGAAATCGCGCACGGCGCCGTTCAGGATATTTTTAACCGTAAATTGGATTACATTTTCCTGCCGCATTTCCGGGATATGGAAAGTTATGAAAAAAACGCACCTGCCAATTTTTGCCCCATCACGCAGAGCCTGCCTTATTACATCATGAAGGCTTTCCCGGAAATTCCGGATGAAAAATATTTAACGCCAGTGGTTAGTTTCATGTACGGAATCGACAAGGCGTCAGAGCCATTCATCACCATGGCCGCAAAGCTGGGATTCCCGGAAAGCGAGGCAAAAACCGCCTTTAAAATCGCCTACGAAAAACAAATGGACTGTTTCGCCAAATTTACTGAACTGGGTAAACAGGCGCTCAAAGAGGCCCGGCAGACCAAACAACCGGTCATCGCTGTTCTGGGACGCCCCTATAATTCCTTTACCGCCGACGCCAACATGGGCATCCCCCGGAAATACACCTCCCGCGGCTATTCAGTCATTCCCTACGACATTCTTCCCTTTCAGGACGAGAAAATCTACCCCAACATGTACTGGTATTACGGTCAACAGGACATGAAAGCCGGTACGCTTCTGAAAAATGAAGACAATATCTTCGTCACCTATATTTCCAATTTTTCATGCGCACCAGATTCCTTTATGTTGCATTATTTAAAGTGGATCATGGGCGCAAAACCGTTTTTAATTCTGGAGATGGATTCCCATACCGCCGACGCCGGCGTCGATACGCGTATTGAAGCGTTTTTAGACATCATCGAAGGATACCGATCCAGACTCGCCGATATCCGCGAAGAACGATACGACAACGGCCTGCGCTTTATCAATAATCCGGGCGAAGAAATTCACATTAAAAACAATATAACAGAGGAAAAAATACCGATTAAAAACAATCCCCGTGTCAAACTGCTCTTATCCAGCATGGGTAGGCTTTCCGCGGAACTGGTTGGGGCGACAATTCGCGGCCTGGGCGTCAATGCTCAGGCCATGCCTGTTCCGGATATCTATACGCTGCAGATGGCTCGTAATCATGCCTCCGGCAAAGAGTGCCTGCCGTCACATCTGGTTCTGGGAAGCGCTCTGAAATATTTATCCTCAGACCAGTATCGTAAAGATGAAATATATATCCTTTTCGTCCCCACAACAACTGGCCCCTGCCGGACCGGGCAGTACTTTGTCTTCTACGAAAACCTTTTCAAAGACCTGCGCCTGGAAAACGTCTTGGTCTTCACCCTGGAGGCGGATAATTCCTACAACGAGCTTGGCCCGGAATTTTCCAAATACGCCTGGTGGGCCACCATTATCGGCGATTACATGAAAGATGTGGAAACCTCCCTCCGGACCTGCGCGGCGGATCCGGCCAAAGCCATGGCCATTTATGATCAAGTCTGGCAGAAAATGATTGGTGTGGCAGAAAAAGACATTACCAGGGTCCTTCCGGTGCTGGAGGATATCGCTGACACCATTTCACGTATTCCGCTGGTCAGAAAGATTGAAGATTGTCCGAAAGTGCTGATTGTCGGGGAAATCTACGTCCGGCGCGACGATTTTGCCGTTGACGAATTAATCCAGCAATTCAGCAGGCACGGCATCATCGGCAAGGTATCCAATGTCGCCGAATGGCTTTATTATTGCGACTTCGTGAGACATTACGAGTTGAAGAAAAAGCTGAATCTGCTGCCGCGGCACCGGCGTGCGTTTGCCCGTGAATTCCGGGACATCATAGAATGGAAAGTCGAACACACCTATAAAAAAAACGTTGAAAAAAAAGTTCGCGATGCCTTGAGCGCAACCGGCCTCGTCCCGCAAAGCCCTCATGATATGCAGGAAATCATGAATAACACCGCAAAACACTTTGTCAGCCACGAACTTTACTCGGAAATCAGCATCTCCAGCGGCGTTGCCGCCACCGCCATGATGGATGGTTACTCCGGCATCGTAAACATTTCTCCTTTTGCCTGCCTGATCGGACGCGTCATCGAGGGATTGTTTACGCCTTGGGCCAGAGAAAGAAAATATCCGGCCATCTCCATTGAAATTGACGGCAACCTACTGCCGCCCAACGTGCTTTCCAAGCTGGAAATCTTCATGCTCAATGTGAAAAGATTTCGCGGCAAGGACGATATCTCTACGATGTTGGAACAGAATGAAACCAAGCCGATGGTCATTGACCGAAAGATTATCCGGTAAAACCTGCCAAAAACCTCCCCGGCCATAATGGCAAGGGAGGTTTTTGGAAAAATATTGCAACAATAATTTCAGATTATGTTAAATTTTTTTCGGTGTCTTAAGCATAGCAACTGCCAGAATAATACCAACGACTGCCAATACAGCCGTTGGATAAAAAGCACGGGTGTATGACCCAAAAACGTCTGCGGCCAGACCGGATATAATTCCGCCAATGATGGCGCCCAAACCGTAAGCGAAAAATACCACACCGTAATTCTGCGCATAATTTTTCATGCCAAAAAACGCAGCCGTCGCGGTCGGAGCAATCGCCAGCCATCCGCCCAGCCCCAGCCAGAAGCCAATGAAGCTGATGGTATAAAGCATTGTATCGCCTTCCTTGGCCATGATCATCAGTACCGATACGATAAGAATCATCGTCAGATTGAGAATCGCCGCATTACGAGGAGAAATCTTGTCCGTTAAAAAACCGAATAGCGGACGTCCCACAGCGTTGAAGATGGCAAAAACGCCAACAAGTGTAGCAGCTGTCTCTCCGGAAATTTTTATAATTTCATTGCCCACCGGCTTGGAAATACCGATGGCCATCAACCCCGCAATACACCCGATAAGGTAGCAAAAAAACAATCCCCAGAAGGCGCCAGTTTTCATCATTTCTCCTGATGTGAAATCAGCGGCTGCGGCGACACCGGCTGCTGGTTTCCAGCCAGTGGGAACCCAACCGGTGACAGGAAAGCGGAAAGGCAAACTCAAAACGACCAGAATAAATCCAAACGCAACACCAAAATACATAAAGGTCGTTGGCAACCCAACCGATGGAATCAGAATATTGGCGATTTTACCCGTAATGAGAGCCGATCCGCCAAAACCAGCAAGCATCAGGCCGACCGCCAGACCTTTCTTATCCGGAAACCACTTGGCGCCCATGGACACGGGGCAACCATATACCAAACCGACGCCCGACCCGGCTATCACGCCATAGGTCAGCGTCAGCATCCAGATATTGGACGCAAAACTCGATAGCAGCCAACCCAAACCCACAATAACTCCGCCGATCATTCCCAGTTTCCGCGGTCCCAGTTTTTCCATGACACGTCCGCCGAAAAACATCAGCACAGAAAAGAAAGCCAAGAAAACCATGAAAGGCAGATTAGCCTGAAAAGACGAGATGCCAACAAACGCTTCTTTAACAGGTTTTAGAAATATGCTATAAGCATAGACCGCACCAAGACAAACATTCATCACAATTCCCAATACAACAAACAACCATCTGCCGCTTTCCGCAGGCATGCCAAAAACTTTTTCTTCAGAACCCATCAATATTCCCCCTCTAAAAAAATTTATCACTATTTCGATGATGAGCATTTATCGGTTTCCTTTTCAAGAGTCAATAAAAATGTGTTAAATAAGAATTAAAAGTGAACCGTTTTTTTCAAATTTAAAATTTAAAAGT
>CAZBGE010000056.1:0-18691 GCA_964491435.1 uncultured Smithella sp. | reverse complement strand
ACCCGCAACCTGCTGATTACAAATCAGCTGCTCTACCGATTGAGCTACGCCAGCATACCATTAAATTAATTACACTTTCACACGAATCCTTCCTAATTTCAAACGCAAAACAACACCTACACCGGTTCGTGCGAATTGCGAACTCTAATTTTTATACATGTTTTTGTCAAGTAAATTTTTTGAATTATTTACAAAAACATTCGCCAGGAAAAAAGAATGGAGCTAATCCTTATCACTAAAATAATCCGCCGAGAAAATATATATTTCCGTTTCTTTATCTTTCCATGCTTTGGGCGACAAACCAGCCTTAAAACAAGTTTCTTTCAAAAAAATCTCCCTGTCCCAACCATACTCGGTGGCCACCTGCGGCAGCAGTAAGCCGGAGTTATACCCCCGAACAATATAAAGACCATGTTTTCCCACTTCGATATCATCAATACTTTGAATCTTTTGCAGCGGACTCAAAACAGATATTTCAAAGTTCAAATCCCTAATCTCGTCACTTTTGACAGACGGAAAACGTGGATCATGAAAAGCCGCAGCCACAGCCATTTCCTGCACTGTGTCTCCCAAAGGTTTTACCGCCTTGATATAACCGATGCAACCACGCAGATGTCCTCGTTTCTTCAAAGTGACAAATGCACCTCTTTTTTCCTTGAGCAAAGGCAAATCCATCGTCAATTTAGGCAACTCTCTATTACCAACCTTCGCAATGATAGCTCTTTTGGCTATTTCCAGAAGCGCCTTTTTTTCCTGATCTGTTAATTCCATTTTACCCTCTGATGTTCTATCGATAATAAACTGCTGATGCGTAACCAACGACTGAATTTTTATCCCCTGTGACATCACCGGAATTCAAATATTTCAGAAGCAGCGAATGCCCGGCTCCTAATTTGTTTGCGGCCATCATCAGGACAACCATCGGCCCGCCGCCGCAAGCCTCGACTTTATCGTGAATCAAATCATCCAAAAGTCCATCAACATTATCATCTTGAATGTATTGAAGTATTCTGCCATCCAATTGATTTGCTTTCTCATAATCATAAAAATGCGACAAATCACTGCTCGCCACAATTAACAAATTGCGTTCCCTAGCCACCTGACTGATCACGTCCGCCAGCTCATAACATGTTTCAGCATTCTGCTCCCCCATCACCAGCGGAACAAACGAAAAATCTCCGAGAGCAACCTGCAAAAAGGGAAGCTGAATTTCCAAAGAGTGTTCCTGTACATGAGCAGCCGGAAAATTAACAATAATACGACTGATATTTTTTATTTCATCAGCCAGCTTTTCATTTATTGGAATAACGCCCAACGGCGTTTCATAAGCACCTTCACTGTATATCGACACTCCTCGAAAAGCCACCCGGTGACTGGGCCCGACAAGAATAACGGCGTCATATTTATTATGGTGAATCAGTTTGTAAGCATACGCGGCCACTTGACCGGAATATACATAACCTGCATGAGGGGCAATAACACCGACAACATTTCCCGACAATTCGCGATCAGGCACATTTTGAAAATACGCGGCAATCTCGCTTTTCAAAACAGCGGGATTTCCAGGGTACCATGAACCGGCTATAATAGATTTCCTTATTTTTTTCACAATCTTATCCTTAGATAAATCGCCAGATTGTTCCCTGCCGACCATCTAAAACTTCAACACCGATTCTGGCTAATTCATTCCTTAACAAATCCGCATCCCGCCACTTTCCGGCTTTTCTGGCACTCTCCCTCCGTTGGATAAGTTCCGCAACATCAGAGGGAAGTATTTGTTCTGCAAAATCCATTATGCCAAGAATTTCATTAATACTTTCCAAAGCTTTAACAATTTTTCCCGCATCCGGCATGCTGATTTTCCGCTCCGTCAACGGTCCGTTGATTTTTCCAATAAAATCAAATAGAGCCGCCAAAGCGCCAGCTATATTAAGATCATCATTTAGCGCATTGTCAAATCCAAGATGAAGATCATATATCCATTGATCAATATCAGTAAAATTTTGGACATCGTAATCAATCGCATGCAAACGATAAATGAAGGTGTCGATCTTCTTCAACGTATTTTTTGCGGTCTGCAACGCTTTTGCCGAATAATTGACCGGCTTGCTATAATTTTTTCCCAAAAGAAAAAAACGGATATCTCTGCCACTGTACCCAGCTTCTTTAAGATCTGCAACCATTACGGCATTGTTCAAAGAACGTGACATCTTCCGCCCGTCCACCAGAATCAATTCGGCGCCGATCCAGTAATTAGCCCCACCGTGACCGGAAAAAGCCTTATTAATCGCATAGATATTTTCGGCATGGGGAAACGTTTCATCAGCTCCGCTGATATGAATATCGTAGATATTTCCCAGATATTCTTGAGAAATAGCCGCACATTCCAGATGCCACCCCGGACGAATATTCCCCCACTTCGTCTTATGATAAAGGCCTCTTTTCAATTCACCAAGCCCCGCTCTTTTCAGGAGAGCAAAATCAGCCGGGCTGTCCTTCTCATAATCATCCAAATCGATGGATTGCCCCATACGAGTTTTTGCCAAATTGATATTGGAAAGGCGTCCATAATCAGACAGTTTGGAAATGTCAAAATAAACGGAATGCAATTTTTCGTACGCATAGCCTTTATCGATTAATTTTTCAACAATCTTGATCATGGATGCGACGTTTTCGGAAGCTTTTACATAAATATTTTCTGGACGAATATTCAAATATCGAACGTCATCCAAAAAAATCTGTAAATATTTATCGGAATAATCCTTAAGATCCATTGCCGCTTTTTCAGAGCCACGAATAGATTTATCAGTAAAATCAACAATATCGATAACATGTTTGACTTGATATCCTTTAGACGTGAGATAGCGGCATAGTAAATCGGACACCACCAGTCGCCGGTAATTTCCCAGCTGAGGGGTATCATGAACAGTCGGCCCGCAGGTACGCATTAACACTTCTTCTGCTTTTAACGGCCGGAAAAGCGTCTTCCTGCGTTTGATGATATTGTAAAGATTTATCGTGGCCAGTTCTTCCTTCACCGCAAATAATTCCGTACTTAAATAACGTTCGCCGCTGTCCGGGAAAATGACCACTATCAGACCTTCATCTATCTCACTGGCTTTCTGAATGGCCACAAACATGGCCGCACCGGAACTCATACCGGCTAAAATTCCCTCTTCCCGTGCCAGCCTGCGGGACATCTCAAAGGCATCTTCATCCAGAATGTTCACTTTTACATCAAGGCGTTTTTTATCAAAAATCCCCGGGCGATAAGACTCACGCATATTTTTCAGCCCCTGGATCTTATGCTTTAAGTAAGGTTCAACGCCGATAATCTGAATCCGCGGATTTAGCTCTTTGAGTTTTTTGGAAAGCCCCATCACCGTACCGGTTGTACCCAAAGTTGCCACGACGGTTGTAACCCGCCCTTCAGTCTGGTCCCATATCTCTTGCGCCGTTCCAAAATAATGGGCGGCGATATTGTCTTCGTTGTTGAATTGATCGGTCCCAAAATACTTATCTGGATTTTCTCTGAGCATCCGGTAAGCCACTTCAATGGCTCCGTCCGTTCCCTGAGCCGCCGGCGTAAAAATCAACTCAGCGCCCAGCGCCCGCAAAATTTTTTTCCGCTCATCGCTTGCCGCTTCGGACATTGTAAGACACAGCTTGTAACCTTTAGCGGCGGCGATCATGGCCAGCCCGATGCCGGTATTGCCGCTGGTCGCCTCCAAAATTATCTTATCACGGGTCAACTCTCCCCTTTTTTCGGCATTTTCAATCATGAACAGAGCGGTGCGATCTTTAATGGAACCTCCGGGATTGGCAGACTCCAACTTGGCAAGAATTCTTACATTTTTGTTCGGATTGAGCTTTGTGATCTCCACAAGAGGCGTATTGCCGATATGGTCAATGATATTTTTATAAAAGTTCATTATTCAACCAGTCTATAAGTTAAAGATCATTTTCAGAATAAGGATTCGCAAAGGGCAAAAAACATCCGGGATAATTTGAATATTGGTTCAGCTGTCCAATTTGGGCAGAGGAATTTTAACGAATAAAACACCTTCTTCTTTTAAACTCACATCTTCCTGCGGCGTCGTCGTACCTTTAATATTTCGTTTTTCCTCATCTCCGTAATGCATCTTGAGCGCGACTTCGGCAAATTTATTTCCAACATCTTCAAAATTAGAATCAATGTAGCGATGCAATAATTGGAGAGCCTGCGCCGGAGAAATATCTTTTCCATCTTTTCTGACCGGCATTTTGGAATCCTTCCCCATAATGGCAACGGAAGAAGGAACTATTTCCACGCTGGAACTGTTACAAACAGGACAGCAAATCAATTTTTGAGCATTCTGTTCAATCCATGCCTGACGGTCTTGAAACCAGCCCTCAAATTTATGGCCGTTCTCACATTTTATGTCATATATAATCACTTATTAGGCGCTCACTTTGCGTAAAAAAAATTAAAGTCATCTTTAAACAAAAAAATGTGGACATTTGGATATAAATTATATAACGTCGCTTCCCGTGTCGGGATGTGGCCCAGCTTGGTAGGGCACTGCGTTCGGGACGCAGGAGTCGCGCGTTCAAATCGCGCCATCCCGACCATCTTTCCCCTTAACCCACAACAGACGCCATTTTAAAGATCGGCAGATACATGGCGATAATCATGCCGCCGCAAACACCTCCCAGAAAAACCATCATGATCGGTTCAATCATCGCCGTCATGCCCTTGACCGCCGCATCGACTTCATCATCATAGAAATCGGCGATTTTATTGAGCATGACATCCAAAGCGCCGGTTGCTTCCCCCACCGCAATCATCTGAACAACCATCGGTGGAAATACACCTGAGGCAGACAGAGGTTCGGCAATCGACTGACCTTCGCTGATCGCTTGACGCGTTTTCACGACAGCATCTTCAATCACAACGTTGCCAGCTGTTTTACTAACGATATTCAATCCTTCCAAAATCGGCACACCAGAACTCATCATCGTGGCCAGCGTTCTGGTAAATTTGGCCACAGCCACTTTCCGCAAAACATTCCCGATAAGAGGCGCCTTCAACAAAGCCGCATCAATCGTCCAGTGTCCTTTATCCGTTTTATAAAACGCCTTCAGGGAAAACACAGCCACAACAACGATTCCACCCAAAATCCACCAGTAATTCTGCATAAACTCGCTCATGGCCACAACTGCCGCCGTCGGCCCGGGGAGTTCGCCGCCCATTTCAGAAAACATCTTCTGGAATGTGGGAATAACTTTCAGCAGCAGCAAAGTAACAACGCCCACGGCAATACACAAAACGGTAATAGGATAGGTCATCGCGCTTTTGACAGCCGCTTTGAGTTTCATCGCGTTTTCCAGATAAGCGGAAAGCCTTGACAAAACTTTATCCAGAATACCGCCCGCTTCGCCGGCGGCAATCAGGTTGACAAACAGGTCATCAAACACAGCTGGATGCTTTTTTAAAGCATCCGTCAGGCTGGTTCCCCCTTCAATATCCTCTTTGATTGTCCGGAGAATTTTGGCGAAAGTCTTATTTTCCTCCTGCTCAGCAAGAATACTCAAGCATTGAATGAGCGGCAAACCGGCGTCAATCATCGTGGAAAAAATCCGGCAGAAAACCACAACATTTTTTTCCTCGACTTTTCCCTGGAGAAAAGGAAGATTTTCAAGAAGATCTTTCGGCTTTTGCTTTACCTCAATGGATTTGAATCCCTGCCTCCTTAAGGCTGTGCGAACGGCCAGCTCATCGGCCACATCCATCTCGCCTTTTTTGACTTCTCCCTTTTTCGTTGTTCCTTCCCAAAGGAAAACCGGCATCTTTGAAAATCCTTTCTTTTCCGGAATCGTTTCTTTGTTTCTGCATCATAAACGATCTTCCATGCAGTTTCAACAACTTAAATTTTAGCAATCATTTTTATTTCCAGCGGTTTTTTACTCCCTCTTCTCAGTTTTTTTCTCTTTTCGTTGAAGAAATATCTCGTACTGAATGATCCCTGCGGCAACAGCGACATTTAATGAATCAAAGTTTCCCGCCATCGGAATTGTCACCAGAAAGTCACATTTTTTTTTCAACAGCGGGCGAATACCTTTGGATTCGCTTCCCAGAACCAAAACAACCGGAGAATGGAAGTTCTGTACCCTGATATTCTTTTCCCCGTGAGCATCGGCGCCGAAAACCCAAAAGCCCTTCTCCTTCAAATAATCAATTGTCTGGGATAAATTCGTGACACGGGCAACCGGCAACTGTTCGGCGCTGCCCGCAGATGCTTTAATCACCGCCGGCGTAACGGACGCCGCCCTGTCCGTAGGAATGATTACTCCGTTGGCGCCCAGGCAGTGAGCGCTACGGATAATCGAACCCAGGTTTTGCGGATCGAGAATACTATCGAGAATCAAAATAAGGTCTTGCAAAAAATGAGGGCTGCGGTTTTTCAACAAGTCGTCTAAATCGGCATAAGCAAATGAATCGCGAAAACCGACAATCCCCTGATGATCAGATCTCCCCGTTAATTCATCAAGATATTGGCGTTCTTTCCATTCCACGGGTATTTTTTTTTGACGGGCACTATCAATAATTTCCTTGACGGATAAACCGCCGCGCCCGCCGGCAATAATAATTTTTCTCAGGGGTGTTTTCTGCTTGGCAATCAGGACCTTAATGGGATTAATACCGTAAACCGCCTCCATGCTTTGCCTTCCGTTTGCAAAAGGAATGGTCATGGACGTATTTGCGCGGCCAGACCGTCTTCAATTTCTGAAATAATCCGGCGGCATGCCTCCAATGGATCTTTCGCCTGCCGTATGGGTCTGCCGACGACAATATAATCGGCGCCTGCCTGGATCGCCTCAAAGGCGCTGAGCGTCCTTTTTTGATCGTCTTTGACAGGCTCGGCGGAGCTACGAATACCGGGCGTCACAATAACAAAATTCTCGCCCAAGTCCCGTCTGAGGGCAACGATATCCAACGGAGAAGAGACAACACCTGACGCACCCGATTTTTGCGCCAGTCTCGCCAGGCGGATCACCAAATCATTCACTGTTGTTTCAAATCCAATTTCCGCAAGATCACTATTATTCAAACTGGTCAATACCGTTACCGCCAGTATAATGGGCTCCGCCACACCGCGCTTTCCGGCGCAGGCGGCTACCGCCTCAACCGTTTCCTGAATCATTCTGGCGCCGCCCGCCGCATGAACATTGAACATATCCACATTTAACCCGGTGGCGGCTTCAGCGGCGCGGGCCACCGTATTGGGAATATCGTGAAATTTCAGGTCAAGAAATACTTTGCCGCCCCTTTGCTTGATGCTTTCCACAATTTTCGGTCCGGCAGATGTAAACAACTCCTTGCCGACTTTAAACATGCCGACATGACCGGAAAGATTATCTACCCAAGACAAAGCCTCTTCATAGCCAGGGGCATCCAAAGCAAAGATCAGCTTGTCGGCAGGCCGGCTATTCGAGATATTCTTCATCGCCAATAAACTCCGTGTTATCCGGAATGGGTTTAAAATCCTCCTGGGAGCCTTGTAAATATTCAGGATGGGCGTAAACAACCTTACCCTGGGCAATTTCCCGGAGCGCCACAACAATTTCCCGATTTTTACTTTTTATCAATGGACTGGAACCTTTGAGCAACTGCCTTGCTCGTTTGGAAGCAAGCGAAACCAGACCGAATCTTGTTTCGGCGACCTTTAAAGAATCTTCCACCGTTATTCTTGCCATATATCCGATACCTCCTTAATTTCCCTTCATTAAACACGCATTAAAAAACTGTTTATTTTATCGTGCAAACGGTTTGTTCTGCACTTCTCCGCGCGGTAAATCGCGATCAACTGCCCCGCCGCGGTTTCCAAAACCTCGTTAAAAAGGACATAATCATACCACAGAACTTCTTTTAATTCACTCTCGGCTTGTGCAAACCGTCTTTTTATCGCCTCCCGGCTTTCATGCCCCCGCTTTTCCAGGCGATGCAGCAGCTCATCCAAGGAGGGAGGCAACACAAAAACAAACACGCCGTCCGCAAAGTTTTTTTTAATTTCTTTTGCGCCACGAGGTTCGATATCCAAAAGCAAATCCTTGCCCCTGCCTAAAATTTCATTCATCGCCTTGCCGGACGTTCCATAAAAATTCCCATAATTCTCCACCCATTCGACAAACTCACCCTGCTCAATCCGCATCTGGAAATCTTCACGGGAAATAAAATGGTAATCCTTTCCGTTGACCTCGCCAGGGCGTGGCGTCCGTGATGTAAAGGAAACGGAAAATTCAATTTCCGGACAGCTTTCAAGGAATCTCCGGCAAATGCTGCTTTTTCCCGCACCCGATGGCGCCGAAATCACAATGACCAAACCTTTATCCGCCGCCGCTTCACTCAATATTCTGCACCTGCTCACGCAACTTGCCCAGTTCACTTTTCGCTTCAATGACCTGACGGGCGATTTCCGCATCATTGCCTTTAGAACCGATTGTGTTAATTTCCCGGTTCATTTCCTGTAAAAGGAAGTCTATTTTCCGGCCTTCGGCTTCGTCGCTTTGCAGCAAAGCTTCAAACTGATTGATATGACTCTGCATGCGCACAACTTCCTCCGTAATATCGCACCGGTCCGCCATTATCGCCACTTCCTGGGCCAGACGTGCGGAATCAAGTTCGAATCCCGCCGTTAATTCCTTAATTCTGTCCGTCAGACGTTTTTGATATTCCAACACAACCTGTGGCGCACGCAACCGGATGATACTCATTATATCCTGAATCCCTTGCAGTCTCATCCGCATGTCCGAAAACAGTACAATTCCTTCATCCTGTCTCATGTTTGCCATCATCGACAATGCTTCCTGCAGCGTTTTTTCCACTGAATTCAAAAAATCAGTTTCCATCTGTGTTTCGACAGGCGTCGTAAAAATATCCCGAAAACCAATCAGGTTCTTAAGGCTGACAGGCTCCTCAATATTGAACTCTCGCCTCAACCGGCTAAAAACCTCAAAGTAGTCCCGCGCTACCTCCATATTCAAATTGACCCTGGAAGTGTCGGCGCCTTCCCCTTCCAACCGGATCGAAACATCAATACGGCCGCGCTTAAATCGTTCCCCGATTTTCTTTTTATATTCCATCTCCATCGGATTAAGCGCCGCAGGCATTCTGAGAGCAATTTCCAGGAAGCGATGATTGACGGATTTGGCTTCCACTACAACGCTCCGGCCGCCGTACAGCGTCTCCACCCGGCCATAGCCGGTCATACTTTTAATCATAATTCAACCTTTCCGCCAATTTTTTCACCTTATACCGAACCAGCCATTTTTAACTGCAACAAATAACGCGACCGGATCGCGCTCAGCATCAATAATTGTTTTTCATCCGCATAATCCGGATACGTCCAGGGAAGGGAACAAAACTTTTTCGCCTGATAAATCAACGTCAAATCCGCATAAATGCCATCGCGCAAATAAGGCCTGTGTGTATAACCCTTCCCCGTGGCCAGAATCAGATGAGCCTGGGAAAGGTAACCGGGATCGATATTTACCCGCCGATTACCATCAATGACCGATTCCTTTTCAATGTCATTCGTCAAAAGCTTAATATCGGGCAAGGCTTCCGGCCGAATCAACTCATCCATCGACAGGAAGCGCCTCTCCAGCCCTTCTCCCATTTCGGGATGGTAATAATCCGTATAATCAAAAGGCGTCTGCAGGCTGACAAAATCCGGCAAGCCATAGAGAGAGGACAACTTGTTGATCGTTGCGTTTAAGATCAAAGCCGACTGAGCAAAAACGCTGAAAATCAGTTTGACCGGCAAAGCTGGCGTCGGTTTACTCATAGTACGCTAATCAACTCTTCCTTAGAGACAGTTGATGTTCCCACTTTGCCCACGACAATGCCTGCCGCATGATTGGCCAGAGACGTCGCCTCCTTCAGATTGCCCTGCGCGGCCAGAGCAAGCGCCAATACGCCGATGACCGTATCCCCGGCGCCCGTCACATCGTAAACTTCTTTGGCCTGGGCCGGAAAATGCGTATGGCTGATTTTACGGCCCTTTTCAAAAAGGCTCATGCCCTCTTCGCCACGCGTCACCAGAAGAGCCTGAAAATCGTATTTTTTCAGTAACGCCTCCCCCATTTTTAATAGTTCATCATTATTATTGACGTTCTCCAATCCGGCCGCGCGCTGGGCTTCATGGTGATTGGGGGTAATGACATGAACGCCCGCATAGATGGAAAAATCTTTTTGTTTCGGATCAACGCACAGAAAAATCTTTGAACCTTTGGTGACATTCTTGATCCCTTCAATTAATTCTTTGGATACAACACCCTTGCTGTAATCAGAAATCACAATGGCGCCGATTTTATCGCGGAGAGATTGCACATAGGCAAGAATACTGGCCAATTTTTTTGCCGTTATCGGTTTTCTGCTCTCCTGGTCAAACCGCACCACCTGCTGGCCGTGTGCAACAATCCTGGTTTTAAGCGTTGTCGGCCGCCCTTTTTCGATCACAATACCGGCGTTGTCGATCTGACGCTCCTGCAACTGATGGAGCAATCCCTTGCCAATAGTATCGGCGCCAATTACGCCAGCCACAAAAACCCGGCCTCCCATTGCATAGATAGTGTTCAGCACATTGGCGCAGCCACCCAGCAGCACGGAGTCTTTCTGAACATCAACCACCGGCACCGGCGCCTCGGGGGAAATCCTTGATACCTTCCCCCAGATAAAATGATCAACCATGACATCTCCGACAACCAGCACGCCGGAACGCGGAAAATTTGCAATAATTTCCAACGCCTTTTTTTTTGCCACATTCTTACTCATGTTCCAAACGACTCCCGCATTCTCACATCCCAGAAAAGAAAAAAGCGCGGGATGCGCTGTATTTTTATGTAAAAAACGTGCGGATGCTATTACTCAGAACCATATTTGTCAAACATTTTCGTCAGTCATGTTCTTTTTCAATGCAAGGATATCCCACAATGATGTCACCTGTCGATTAAAGACTTCACCAGATCTACGGCATGCATTATCCGATTGATGTCTTCGACGATAATTTGATTTCCCCTAATGGCAACCAGACTGTCAACAGCCGCATCCTGCATGACTTTTTCCACCCTGGCAACGGGCAATCCCAGATCATCCGATATCCTTGCACATAATTTGTCAAAAGAAAGCGTAAATTCCCTTTTTGTCGCGGAAATGTCCTTCAGAATAAAGCACATTTGCTGCAATACGAAAGGTGAACAATCCGACGCCAGGTGAGGATGAATGATGGCATTGGCCGTTTGCAGGCGACGTGTCAGCGTGGACAGCATTTTTTCAATGTACGGAGGCAGCTTTTTCAGATTCCGCGACAGCAGATCTTTTGTTAATACGGCCACTTCCGTCTCTTCCAGCGCCTCAACGCTGGCGGATCGCTGATCATCGGTAATCAGGGCCATCTCACCAACAATGTCTCCCTCCTGAAGATTCCCCAGTACAACTTTATTGCCGTCCGCTTGCCGGAATACCTGAACCTTTCCTTTCGTAATCAAATAGGCTTCCTCGGCGTCATCCCCTTCTTTCATCAGGAATTGCCCGCCGGTAAATACCTTTTTTTCCTGCTTCAGCCATCGGCCGGCGATGACATCGTCAATATCATTGATCAGCGCCTGAACACTTTCATAGCGATCCTCTTTTTTTAGCTCGGTCGCCTTCATCACAATACGGCATAACTCGTCCGGAATATGGCGATCCGGGCTGCGTTTTTGCGGTTCAACCAAATCGCGCCGGTTTGCTTTCTGCAAAACCTCTTTCAAATTCTTCCCGGTATAAGGCGCCTCCAGCGTGAGAATCTGATACAGAGTTGCGGCTAAAAGAAAAATATCCGTTTTCTTGTCCAGTTGAGAACTTTCCCCGCTTGTTTGCTCCGGCGCCATGTATGCGGGAGATCCCTGAATAATATTTCTCGCCTTGCCGGTCAGAGCTTGAATCTCTCTGAGCGCATCCCGCTGCTGCAAGTCCTCTTCCTGATTGAGATCACCGATATAGCGAGCCAGTCCCCAATCCATCAAAAGAACTTCTCCGTAACGGCCCACAATGACATTATGAGGCTTGATATCCCGGTGAATAATGTTTTTGGAATGGGCAAAATCAACCGCATCGCAGATTTTGCGGAAAATATTCAACAAGGAATACATACCGTATTTTTCCAGATAACCGGCGTTTTCGTTCTTAATCTCTTTCAGAATATGATTGAGCGGCTCTCCTCTCATTAACTTCATCGTAAAATATAGGCCAGTTTCATCGGACAACCCCAGTTCATGAACGGGAATGATATTGGGGTGTTCAAGCATGGCGGTAATTTTCGCTTCCCGTATAAACTCAATCACCGCATGCTCTTCATTTTTAAAGGAGGGTTTGATCACTTTCATGGCCGTAGGGCGGTGCAAATCCTGATCGATGACTTCCAGGATTGCCCCCATACCGCCGGAAATCAATTTGCCCTGAAATTTATACTTTGAAGTTTCTTTGTCCCGCCTGATCGTACGTTGAAAATACTTTTTTTCGGAATCGGTCAAAACCAGATTCTGATACTCCACTTCACACATGTCCAGACGGGAGGTTTCGCGGACAGTCTTATCAAAAGGCGTGTCCAGCCTGCTGGTCCGCGTTTTGATCTTCCCGTCGGAAATGATCAACGTTTTTTCAAAATTGGGAAAGTCATGGCTTTCGATATTAATTGTTGTTTCTGTCATGATCGCCGCATTTCTTTTTTATTCGCTAACATATCATAATTACCAATAAAATCCATTTCATTTTATTGGCGCGATACGGCCGGCATCTCCACCCGCCGCCGGAACGCCCCTTCAAACATCATGAAACACGTCATGATACTACCGCGCTTTTACAAAAAACATTTATTCCATTGCAAGGCGCTTCCATTTTGTATAGTACAAACCATTTTGAGTCGCGGAAATAAAGCCGGAGGAATATGGAAAAAGTAAGATATTGGCATCAAGAAAAACACAAGGGGCTCCTGGCTCTTTTTGTTTTATTTGTTTTGGGTTTGCTTCTGGGATGTTCCCATGAACCTCAAGACAATCATATCCTGTACAGTCCGAATCAGATGAATAATCACGCTTATTCCATTGGCGTGCCGCAGGGCGCGGCCGCCATGACGGCGGTAGAACAAAAATTCCCCCAAAGCAGGATCAATTATTTTCAAACCCTTCCCGACGGTTACCTGGCGGTAAAAAATGGCAAACTCGACGCCTTTGCCTTTGATCGGCATACGCTTCAATATGTGGTGGCGCAAAATCCTGATCTGGCGCTGATGAATGATAAGGTTGCCGATGAACGCATTGTTGTCGGTTCCGCGTTGAATCGAAAGGAATTGATTGGCAAAATCAATACATTTATCAGGCAATACAGGGCTGATGGAACCTACCAGGATATGTATAATCGCTGGATCATGGGAAAGAATACGAAAATGCCTGATCTGCCGGAACCGGAAAATCCAACCATGACGCTGAAAATCGGGACGGACGGGTTGAACGAACCGATGAGCTTTTATGCCGGCGAACAGCTGACGGGATTTGACATTGAGTTCGCCAAAAGGCTGGCGATTTTCCTCAATGCGAAAACCGCATTTCAAACAATGGAGTTTTCCGCACTGGTCATCGCCGCCCAAACGGGCAAAATTGACTTACTGGTAGCTGCTTTAAATGAAACGCCGGAACGCCGGAAGAAGCTGCTTTTTTCCGAAACCTACGTGGATTCGGAAATCACCTTTCTTGTCCGGAAAGACAGGCTTGCCCCACATGACTTAACCGCCATCACAAATCTATCCCAGCTTGCCGGCAAAAAAATCGGGGTGCTCACTGGCTCCACTTACGACAAGCTCCTGGAGCAACAGATTCCTGGGGCATTTTCCGAGCATTTCAATAGTTTTTCCGATCAGACCGAGGCGGTTAAATCCGGAAAAATTGCGGGATTCCTGGTCGATGAACCCATCGCCAAAGATATTATCAACCAAACGTCCGGCGTAACATTTTTAAAAGAAATGCTCAGTGCGGACGGCTATGCCTTCGCGTTTGCGAAAAGCAAACCCGGCCTGCACAAGCAGGTTGACGCCGCGCTGAGGGAGATGAGGGACAACGGCGCGCTTCGGAAGCTGTCAGCCAAGTGGTTCGGCAGGGACGACAAGGTCAAGGTTCTGCCGGATCTGAAACCCGTTGATAATAACGGGGTGCTCCGGTTAGCCACGAACAGCAACCTGGCGCCATTTGCCTATATGAAGAATGGAAAGATGGTGGGATATGATATCGAGATCGCCATGCTCATCGCAGCAAAAATTGGCCGCAGGCTTGAGATAACCGATATGGATTTTGCAGCGTTCATTCCGTCGCTCACGACGGGAAAGAGTGATATGGCGGCGGGAGGGATCATCATTACCCCGGAGCGCACCCAATCGGTTCTGTTTACTATTCCTAACTACACAGGCGGCGTGGTCGTCATGGTTCCGGCAAGCGTCCGTTCCATTCCCCCAAACACGCTTGCCCGCGATACTGCCGACCCCATTTCGGATCTTTCACAGCTCGCCGGCAAAAAAGTCGGCATCATTACTGGCTCCGCTTACGACAGCATTCTGAAA
The DNA here is from genome assembly GCA_964491435.1 of uncultured Smithella sp. GTDB lineage: Bacteria > Desulfobacterota > Syntrophia > Syntrophales > Smithellaceae > UBA8904. Next base: position 4,061 of record CAZBGE010000056.1, on the reverse strand, counting down.
AGTCAAGTTCCCGGCGCTATTCCCGAGTATTTTAACAACTTTTCCGATCAAACAGAGGCGGTGACGGCAGGAAAGATCGCGGGCTTTCTGGCCGATGAACCGATGGCGCGCGACATGATCAATCATAAACCCGGCTTGACTTTTTTGAAAAAACAGTTGAGTTCGGATGGCTATGCCTTCGCCTTCGCGAAAAACCGGCCAAGGCTGCACGAACAGGTCAACGCCGCGTTGCGCGAGATGAAAAAAGACGGGACAATAAAAAAAATCGAGGCCAAATGGTTCGGCAAGGATGAAACAGCCAAGGTACTTCCGGACCTGAGGCTCGATGGAGAAAACGGAGTGCTCCGGTTCGCTACAAACAGCGGCTGCGCGCCTTTTGCCTATATCAAGCACGGGAAAATCGTTGGTTACGATATTGAAATCGTCATGACCATCGCCCGGAAACTCGGCCGGAAACTGGAAATTATCGATATGGAATTCGCCGCGATTATTCCATCGCTGCTGACCGGAAAAACCGATATGGCCGGATGCGGAATCACGGTCACGAAAGAACGCGCCCAGTCGGTGCTATTCACAGATCCCAATTACACGGGCGGCGTCGTGGTCATGGTCGCCGCAAACGACGGCGTCCCGCAACGCATAAGCAGAGAGAGCTTTTTGCCAAATCTTGTCCAGAGTTTCAAAAGAACCTTCCTTGTTGAAGATCGCTATAAACTGGTTTTGCAGGGCCTGTGGGTAACCATTCTGATTTCCGCCTTTTCGGCGATCTTCGGCGCTCTGCTGGGATTTGGCGTCTGCATAATGCGCCGGGCCAAAACACGATGGGCGAATTTTCCGGCCAGGGTTTTTATTCGCGCCATCCAGGGAACGCCTATTGTCGTCTTGCTGATGATTTTATACTATATTGTTTTTGGCGGCTTGGATATCAACGCGATCCTGGTAGCCATAATCGGTTTTTCCATCAATTTCGCCGCTTATGTATCGGAAATGATGCGGACCGGCATTGACGCGGTGGACAAAGGGCAACAGGAAGCCGCCTACGCCATCGGATTTAACCGGTTCCAGGTGTTTAGGAAAATCATCTTCCCGCAGGCGGCAAGGCACGTTTTGCCTGTATTCAAGGGCGAATTTATTTCCATGCTGAAAATGACATCGATTGTCGGTTACATCGCCATTCAGGATTTAACGAAAGTCAGCGATATTATCCGCAGCCGGACGTATGAAGCTTTCTTTCCACTCATCGCCACGGCCGTGATTTATTTCTTAATCGCCTATGCGATAACACATCTTTTGTCGCGGGTAGAAATGAGCGTCGATCCGAAACGGCGCAAACGGGTGGTGAAAGGCTTGGTGCGCCCATGATCAGCGTAAAACATTTATCCAAACACTTTGGCGATTTAATTGTTTTGAAAGACGTGAACGTCGAAATTAAAAAGGGCGAAGTGATTTCCGTCATCGGCCCGTCCGGCAGCGGAAAAAGCACCTTATTGCGCTGCCTCAACCTTCTGGAAACGCCATCCGGCGGCGAGATTATCATTGACGGCGTCAAGCTGCTGGACAAGAAAACCAACGTCTGCAAACTTCGTGAAAAAATGGGAATGGTTTTCCAGTCTTTCAATCTTTTTTCCCATTTGATGGTCATTGAAAACATTATGCTCGGACCGGTCGATCTTTTGCAAATAAGCCGTCAGCAGGCGTATGACGAAAGCATGAGACTTCTGAAACTGGTGGGACTTGCCGAAAAGGCCTACGCCTATCCCGATGAATTGTCGGGCGGGCAGAAACAACGGATCGCCATCGCCCGGGCGCTGGCCATGAAACCGGAAATCGTGCTTTTTGACGAACCAACATCCGCTCTTGATCCGACAATGGTGAGCGAAGTACTGGCGGTTATCCGCAGACTGGCGCAGGACGGAATGACGATGATGATCGTCACCCACGAAATGAAATTTGCACGGGATGTCTCCACGCGGGTTTTGTACATCGACGAAGGGATCGTCTATGAAGAGGGAACGCCCCGGCAAATCTTTGGCGAACCGCAGAAAGACAAAACGCGGGCGTTCATTCACAATATCAAAACCTTTACATTTGAAATCCGCTCCAATGATTTTGACTTATACAGTCTGAACGCCAGGGTTGAAACATTCGGCCAAAAACAGTTCCTTTCTGAAAAACAGATTTTCAATATCCAGCTGGCGCTGGAGGAGCTGATCCTTCACAAACTTCTCGCCAGGTCAGGGCAGCCGGTTGATATAACCGTAACCGTCGGTTATTTTGAAAAAAACAACGAAATTGAACTGACGGCGACTTACGCCGGCGCCCCTTACAACCCCTTTGCCGATCATAACGGCGGCGATGATCTTTCCATGGTCATTGTCCGAAAACTGGTGAAGAACATTGACTACTCATACGAAGATGGGAAAAACAAATTGAGAATGACGTTGTAGCAGAGAAGGCTGCGGGAAAACCCCGATTACATCACAATCCAAGCAACCTGAACCCGACGGGCTTTTAAAAAACATCATAGAAAAAATTGACGGGTGCTCATCGTTCGTTGATATTGCAGCCATATTGCAATATCGCCGATGAAGATCATTCATGTACCGGGCAAGAACACTTGAAAAATATTTCATGCAGGCTCACCGCAAATGTCCGGGATAAAGACAGCAAGGAAGAAGGAAAGGTGGAACAATCATGTCCATGGAGCAAATCCCGCTTTTTTCAGACGAGAATCTTCTTCGCAACTCAGCCGACGAAGCTCTGGCGGCTTTGCGGCTGGAGGATGCGCTCAAAGGATACCGGGAATATGCCGGCCTTTATGGCACGAACACCAGCATCGGTCCAAAGGTCAAGCTTGCGGAATATTTATTCATCGGATTATCCCGCATCCAATGCGCCGATGAAAATTATCTGGATGACATATGCGAGTTATGGGATTCGTTTATCCATTTCGCGCAGGAGATTGGTTTTCGCAAAGACGGCCTGTTATCGGACATCCGGAAATCTTTTTTTCATCAAGCAGCGACATTTTTAACTCTCCATCACGCCCATCATGTCGCTCACATCGGAAACACTTTCCCGGCTGGTTTTGTTTACATGCAGATCGGCTGCTACGAAAAAGCTGTGGAAACTTTGCGTGCGCGTATCGCAAACGCACCGGAAAATGCAAGATTTTGGGGTTATCTGGGTGATGCGCACTTTCTTCGCGGCAATGGCGACGCTGCAGGCCGGTGTTTTTTTCAATCCTTCCTTCTCGATCCGTCCGCCCTGGACTGGCAGCACCTGCAATGCGGCAAACTTCTGGCGCTCCGCGATGAATTACGCAAAGACCATGAAGGAGATCAATCAGACCTGATGCTTTGGATTGCTTTTCACGCCTATCTTCGCGGCATCATCAAACCCGTCTCTATCGTCGGCAAAAACGAAATCACCAAGCTTGTCGAATGCTATCTTGAACGGGAAGCAGCCTACATCAAGAACCGCCAGGCAGACGACGCTGCGCGGATTTTCCTGATGGGCATTGTTCTTTGCGCTCACGAACCCCTCCTGCGCCAGGTCAAAAGCGCCGATTTTGCCGCCATCCGCGCACGGATGAAGGAAATCCATCCGGCGCTTTTTGAGCAATATATACAGAACATTGCACAACGGGAAAAACGCTATTCGGGAAATCGGTAATTGACAATCAATTGGCGGTTCATGTATTGTTCGTCAAGTTAAACGCCAGAATAAAACCAGAAGTTGATACATGCTGAAGCCATATAAATCAAATATTACTGATATTGCAGTGGTCTTCGCTCACGCGGGGACAAGGGAAGATCAGGGCAACCGGATTTATTCGATTGCGGCGACGATCTTAAGTCTTAATGCTTCGCCCAGAACATTTGAATCATTTGTCCGCTACGCTTACTTGACAGCGCGGGACCGGTATTATTCCAATATTTCCAAAGAAACATTGGCCAACGCACCGGAAGTCTCCACGGTTTTTCCACAGGTTAAAAGTTTTCTCAAAGATACAGACATTATTTTAACCCTTCCTTATCAGGACAACTTCGAGGAAATTA
>CAZBGE010000055.1:0-19190 GCA_964491435.1 uncultured Smithella sp. | reverse complement strand
GTTACAGGCGTGAAAGGCCCGTGTCCTAGGCCTCTAGACGATGGGGACGTCCTTAAGCCTTACGAAAGTTCAATTTCATATATTTTTAAAACCGTAATGTCAAGCACTGCTTTAAAATATTTTAAGAGGGAAAAGCGCCCAAAGAAAAAATTATCATTTTATTTGAATAATTAATCGGTTCGTGGTATTCGTCGCTCAATTCTGATGATTGCATGTTTATCCTGATGGGGTAGTGTGGTCATGTTTGTTCCGGGTTAAATCCCGGCTTCGCAGCCAATTAAATAATGTAGTTTCTTTCGATGATTCCGGACAAATTCACGTATGAAACCTTTAAAAATCGCAGTATCTGATCCTTCCCCGCCTGTTTCGTTAAATATGAAAACTATTTTTAAAAAAACCGGCGCACGCGCTAAAACGGCAACAAAATCGGAAAATCAGCCTCCGGAATTCATTTTGGTTCCAACGGAGCATCTCACCGCCGCGCAGCGAACCAAACTTCTTGTTCATGGCTTAAGTTTTAAACCGCAAGATAATATTCTGCGGCGCTTGATGCAACTGGAAAAAGAAAACCGGCATTTAAAATCTCTGAGCGTGACGGACGAATTAACCGGCATTTATAATAAGCGGTTTTTTAACCGGCAAATGAGTGTAGAAATAGCGCGCACGCAAAGAACCGGAGAGCCTTTCTGTCTTCTTTTCATCGATCTGGATAATTTTAAAACTGTTAACGACACTCTGGGGCATGCCAAGGGTGATGAATTTTTAGTAAAAGTGTGTCATCAAATCAATATGAAGATCAGACCCACCGATTTCGCCTGCCGTTTTGGCGGTGATGAATTCGCCATCATTCTTCCCACCACTCACCTGCGAGACGGCATTACGTGCGCAAAGCGCTGGCATGCGTTAATTCTGCAAATTGCAGTCGACATGGAACTGCCGGTATCTTCCTCCATTGGCGTCGATGCTTTCACGACATCGTGCAAACTCAACGCCCAGGAATTTTTGAATCAGGTCGATCAATTATTGTATAAGGCGAAAGGAATGGGTAAAGGGAGAATTTGTCACCCGGATGTCGATATTCCGGAATCCAAGGCCATAACCAGGACAGAAAAAGAAATATTATATCATATCTTTCAACCATCCAGGCAAAAGAAGTTTTCTGAACATAATCACAGAGGAAAAAATTGAAAACAAAACAAAAAACCTTGATCGCCTCCCTTACCAGCGGAAAGGGCGGCGTTGGCAAAACCTTTGTCGCCACCAATTTGGCAGCCATGCTGGCCGGACAGGGCAAAAAAGTCCTGATTGTCGATTGTGATCTTGGCCTGGCCAACATTGATATCATGCTGGGCATCAACCCCACCCTCACCCTCAAGGATGTCGTCTTCGGCAATTTGCATCTGCGGGACGTCATCATGCCGACGGCGGGCGGCTTTGACTTGATTCCGGCCAGTTCCGGCATCCGTGAAATGGCGCAATTGCTGTTTGAAAAGATTCAGACTATCAAGGAAATGATCCTGGAGATTGATGGGTATGACATTATTCTCCTCGATACAGGCGCGGGCATTGCGGAAGTTGTTCTGCAATTCAATCTGCTGGCTCAGCGCAATCTTATCGTAATCAACCGGGAACTGACCAGTCTTACGGACGCTTACGCCATGATCAAGGTCATGTTTCAGGTGTTTGGCCGAAAATCTTTCAGCATCATCACCAACAATGTCGCGGACAGCAAGGAAGGGGCATCCATTTTTAAAAACATTGATACCATCAGTCAGCGGTTTTTAGGCTTTTCGCTGAATTATCTGGGCAGCATTCGTCAGGACGACATGGTGCCTAAATCCATCATGAGACAGGAAATACCTGTCCGCAAGTTTCCCCGTTCTTCCGTCGCCAATGATTTTGTGGCTGTCGGCAAAGCGCTCATCGCCGGGAAAAACGCCGCCGCTTAAGATAAATATTGTTTGACAACCCTCTGGCGCCGGCGCTAAAAAAAGAATCACCATAAAGTGGAGGTTTAGGTAATGAAGAAATGTTTTCCAGCCATATTTTTATTATTTTTGCTTTTTTGCGGATGTTCGGCGGCGCTGATTCACAAAATTAATTTTTCGCAAAATTTTGCTCAGGAGAAGGTCAATTGCATCGCCATACTGAATTTTCATAAAAGCGCTCAAGTTCCCATTAACACGGATATTCTGACGGACAAATTTACCGCGGCGCTGGTTGATTCCCGTTTTAAACTCGTGGACAGAACCGACACGAAGAAAATTATTGAAGAAGCCCGCTTTCAATATTCCGATGGAATCATTGATGAAAAAACTAGGCAAAGACTAAAGCAGATTGGCGCGGATACAATTCTTACCGGAACGCTTCAGACGTACAATGAAGAAAAAAGAAATAATTTTACCCATTACGCCGAGGTTTATTTAACCGCGAAACTGCTTAAAGTGGAAACGGGTGAAGTCCTCTGGTCCGCGGAAATTCTTCAAAAATCAAAAGCTGAAAATGTTGGAGAAAAAAAGCTTTTAAATGTCATCAACAGAGAGTCGGAAGCCGCTTCGGCGTCTAAATTGCTGGACGACATCATTACGGAAATGGCGAATTCATTTAAAGAGAAAAAGAGCATCACCGACAAGCTTAAAATTTGGTAAGAAACGCGGAAGGACGGCTTTGTTCCCGGAGTTAACGACCGCCGGGGTCAGCTGAATTGAAGAATTCGTTCGAGATCCGTTCCGTAACGTCTGTATTTTTCAGGCGATAAAATATCCTGGACGCTGTCCCTGTGGAGCGCCAGTTCGGCAAGCTTTTCATCCGTCAGGAACATGAATACTGCGCAGTTGGCCTCTTTGGCTCGCTCAAAACGCCAGAGATAGAGTTTTTTGAGCAGATCTTTTTGCTCCCTGGGCAGCGCATGATACCCCTTGATTTTGGAATAACCTCGTTTGTCAAAAGTTCTTTCCTGCCAGCTGGCGGCAGCGATTTTTGTGAAAGCCTCCCTGGCCGCATTCTCCAAACCCTGTTCACGCAGGAACGTCAACTGTTTTTCAGAAAGCGCGGGCAACAGGGTTACATCCTGGACGGCGTATTCCAGCTGCTCGTCCGTCAGCGGACGATGGTCCCAGTGCGAGCGTTGCATTTTCTTGCTTTTTTTCAGATCAATCCCCAGGAATTCCTTGATCATTTTGTCAAGAGAAAGCTGTTTGAATCCCAGCATCATCGCCGCCCGGTGCGTATCAAAAATATTCTGAAATTCAAATCCGTAATCTCTTTTGAGCAGACGGATGTCATTGTCCGCCGCATGGAGAATTTTTAAAACGGTCCTGCTCTGAAAGGGACCAGCCAGAAATGATAAATCCAATCCAACTGTTGCATCAAGAACATAGGTTGTCTGCGGGGCGTAAATCTGGATCAAACACAGTTTTTCCCTGAAATATCGAAATGAATCATATTCCGTGTCGATGCCTAATATGGAAGCCTGATGCAAATGGCCGGCGGCGCGTTTTGCTGTTTCAGGCGTGTTTACCAGCAGCCAATCCGTATTCATGGCGGGCAATTTATCCGAAACGGCCATTAAATTCCATCAAAATGATCCTGCGACGGATATCTCCCCCAACCTGTTCAGTTTCATTACAGTATTATACTTTACAAAATAACCAGATGTGTTACGTCACATCATGTTTTTAAATAAATAAGGACGGAGCATGAACCGTCATGAGAAAATTATGGCTGATGATGATTCTGGCGACATTCTTAGGAGGATGTGACATGCAAAACAGATTTCTTTATTTTCCCAACAATGATCGGCCGTCCGCAGGCATGCTTGCTGCTGAAAACATGACCTTCTGGCGGATCACGTCGTCGGATTACCGGGGTTTAACCGCCGCGGAGGATGCTCCCGCATCTTGCGGAACCATTGTGGTTTTCCACGGAAATGGCGGTACGGCCTTTGACAGAGGATTTTATCTGGCCCCCCTGACAAACCTGGGTTTCCGGGTTATCCTGGCCGAATATCCGAAATACGGAGGCCGCCCCGGCCGAGTAGGAGAGAAACCGTTTGTCGCCGATGGCCTGGAAACGGTCCGCCTGGCTCACGAACAATACGGCGACCCGCTTTATCTTTTGGGCGAATCGCTGGGCTGCGGCGTTGCCGCCGCCATCGCCGGGAAAACAGCGGTTCCCATCGCCGGAATTATCTTAATCACTCCCTGGGACACGCTGGCCGCCGTCGCCAGGTCTTTGTTCCCCTACCTGCCCGTAAAGGTATTTTTGACCGACCAATATGACAGTATCCGCAATTTGCAATCTTTTCAGAAGAAGATTGCCGTGGTCGGCGCGGAGTATGATGAAATCCTGCCCATTAAACACGCCCGTAACTTATATGCGTCGCTTCCCGAAGGCAAAAAGCGCATGTGGGTTATTAAAGGGGCAACACACAATGACTGGCCTTTACACGCCAGTGACTCTTTGTGGCGGGAAATGACCGGCTTTGTAAAATAGATTGCGGAAGAGCGCCCTGCGGTCAACTCTTCAGTTGATGAATTTAAAAAAAAATGTCAAAGTAAACGCCATAGTGAATGAATTCTTTTAACCATGATTTTACTTTAAATATCTGGAGGGCGATATGCTGAGGAAAATCTTTTTTCTGTCCATGATTCTGCTGATGGCGTCATCTTCAGCCATTGCGGCTGAGACCATTAAAATCGGGCTGATGGCGCCCATGACCGGCTCCTGGCAAAATTCGGGTAAGGAAATGAAACTGGCCGTTGAACTGCTTGCGGAGGATTATAATCGCAGCAGCGGCGTTCTGGGCAAGAAAATTGAAATTGTCGTCATGGACGATGAAGGCACGCCCGCAGGAGCCGTAAAAGCGGCGCAAGCGCTGGTCAAACAGTCCGTGGCGGCCGTTATCGGCTCCGTGAAGTCTCCGGCCACCGAAGCATCGCAGGATATTTTCAATAAAGCGCGCATCCTGCACATTTCCAATGCTTCTTCCGCTGTCGGACTTACGGAAAAAAACCTTAAATATTTCTTTCGCACCTGCCCGCGCGACGATGAACAAAGCCGGGTTATTGTCCAAACCGTTCAGAAAATGAGGCTTAAAAGACTTGCTGTTTTATATGACAGCGCCACATCGTACGCCTCCGGCCTTGCCCAGGATGTTCTTCGTAAAAATGCTCAGCAGGAGAAGGTGGAAACCGTTTTTTACGGACCCCTCTCGCCAGGACAGGCAAGTTATCCGGATATTGTAAAAATGATCAAGACCGTCAATCCGGATGCCCTGTTTTTCGCCGGTTATTATGAAGAAACGGCGGCTTTGCTCAGGCAGAAAAAGGCTCTGGACTGGAACATCGTTTTTATCGGAGGCGATGGTTCGAACAATCCCAGTCTGGTATCGCAAGCCGGCAAAAAAGCGGCCGAAGGATTTTATTTTATCAGCCCCCCCCTTCCCGGCGAACTGGACAATGAAAATGCGAAAAAATTTCTCAGGATGTTTGAGAAAAAGACAGGCTCTTTGCCGCAAATGATTGATTCCATCCTTGCCGGAGACGCGCTTTACGTGATCGTTAACGCCATCCGTGAAAAAAAATCAAGCGATCCAGACATTATCGCCGATTATCTGCACAGCCAGTTTACGGAGATGTCCGGCTTGACCGGGCGTATTAATTTTAACGCCAAAGGGGATCGGGTCAATGATCTTTACGGGGTTTACCGGGTGGATGCGGAAGGCCGTTCCATCGTTCAAAGGATGTTTCAATACGGCCAGATTGTCAAATAAGCAGTGATTTTGGTTCGGTGTCCGTCGCGGCATCAGTTGCCGGCCGCCGGTAAAGGTTCGCTCTTCCGGAAATACATGAAAATGGGCGCGAGTGCGCAAAGGGTGATTGCCGCACCGGCGGTAAAAACGGCCGGATAACCAAATGCCTGGGTGAAGAGGCCGCCCGCCAGCGCCGCCACGCCGGAAACGGTCACCTGAAAAGCCGCTTGCAGCGTGTAGTCGGCGCCCGGCGACTGCTTGCGGCAAACGTCCATCATGGCCGTGAAAAGCGCCACTGTCGAAAGACCATCGGCAAATTGCTCCGCGCAAACCACCGCGTACAGCATCAAATCGTCACAGGCGCCGCCCGCCATAAACCGGTAACCGGCAAAGCCGGCCGCCTGCATGCCTCCAAACAACAATAGCGCGTTGCGATGCCCCAGCCGGAGCAAAAACATACCGCCCATCAGCGCGCCGGCTAATCCCGCCGTTGCGCCAACCACACCGGTCAGCAAGCCGATGTCCGCCAGAGACTTCCCCTGATCCGTAAGAAACGGTCCGATCATGCGCGAGGCCAGCGAATCGCCCGCCTTGTACACGGCCACCGTCAGCAGCCACCAGCCCATGCGCGGTTTAGACAAGAAACCGGCGAACAAAAGCACGTAACCTTTAAAGCCTTGCCAGTCCGCGCGCATGGCCGCACTCCTGTCCATGGCGTTCGTATCGCTCATGAACCAGACGGAAAGCAGGACAGGCGCGATCAACAGCGCGAGAGCGGCGTAGGACAATTGCCAGCCGAAACGGGCGGCCAGCCACAACAACAGACCGCCGCCGGCAATCATGCCGGTTTTGTAACCGATGACTTGCGCGCTGTTGCCCAGGCCGCGTAGGCGAGGCGCCAGCCGGCTCACCGCCAGACCATCCGTTGCGATATCCTGAGTCGCGGCCACAAGGTTCATCAGAAAAAGCACCGTCAGCAGCAAAGGAAACGCCCCGGATACCCAAACGCCGAAATCCTGAGCGGCGATAAGCAGCATCAATCCGCAGGTCGCCGCGTTAAGCGTCAGCAGCCAGCGCCGGCGCGTCCAAAAGCGGTCCAGAAAGGGCGCCCAGAGAAACTTCAGCGTCCAAGGCAGGGCGAGCAGCGCCGTAAATCCGATGGCGGGCAACGACATTCCCTGATCGCGCAGCAGGGACGGCAGCGCCTTGCCCAGGAGTCCAGACGGCAGCCCCTGCGCGAAATAAAGCGCCGACAGCAGGCCCAGCAGGGATGCATCCAGCGCACGGCGCTTACTCTTTGAATGTTGACCTTCCATGACGAATTTTCCCTTGCCGTTGATGATGGCTCGCCTTTACACCACGAGCCAAACCTTTGTGTCTGGCCGTTCATTATCTCATCCATGGGGATTTGCAAGAAAATATCTTTGCCATCCTCATCGGAATCGGTTAAAGTCATGGTCATAAAACAGGCAAACAACAGACAAATCATTTTATAGGAGAAAAGATGGAATGCAAAAAGGAAAATAACCTGAAAAAATGCAATTGTTCTTACGAACCATGCAGCCGCAAGGGAATTTGCTGCGACTGTATTGCTTATCATCTTTCCAAAAGGCAATTACCGGCGTGCTGCTTTCCGGAGGACGCGGAAAAAACATACAACCGTTCATTTGAACATTTTGCCGGGCTGGTCTCCGGACGACGGATACAGTTCTTATGAAAATTCTTCTTCTGTCCATGCCGGATGTGGCGCCGGTCATCATGCGTGAAAGCGCTTTTCACATGCCGAATTGCGGCATCGCCAGCGTGGGCGCCAACATCGATTGCGGCCATGAGGTTTTTATTGTTGATTTAATCCGGAAGCGCAGGCAGCTTACTCCTTATTTGCGTAAAATTATGAATAAAATCCGTCCTGATATTGTAGGATTATCCGCCATGGCCTGGCAGTATGACACCTGTGTAAGATTGATTCGCTTTATCCGGCTGCTTCAGCCCGATGTAAAAATCGTCATTGGCGGGTATCACGCCACGCTGATGTATGAAGAAATTGCAGCGTCTCCCGAAGCCGGCCTGATTGATTTCATGGTCCGGGGAGAAGGAGAAGAATGTTTCCGAAGGCTGCTCGGCGCTCTGGACGGCAAAGACCGGCTAGAAAATATTCCTTCATTATCCTATAAAGCCGGGAAACAATTTGTTCACAATCCCATGGGAGAACTGCTTGATCTATCCAAACTCAAAATCCCCATCCGCGACCGGCGGCGCCTGACATCCGGGTATCATGTCATGCTTTCAAAAATCGAGGTTATGGAAACCTCCCGCGGGTGCACCCGCGCCTGTTCTTTTTGCAGCATGAAGCATATGTATGGACAGACCTTCCGGACATTTCCCATCGCAAAAGTTATTGAAAATATTGATGACATTTATTACAAGCACAGGACCCGCCTGATTTTTGTCGCAGATGACAACTTGGTTCTGGACCCTGAACGGGTCATTCAGATCTGTGACGCGATTATCGCCCGCCATTATAAGGGACTGCGCCTGATCGTACAGGCGGATTGCGTATCCATATCCAGAAACGAAGAGATGGTGCGCAAAATGTCCCTGGCAGGCATAAAATCCGTCTTTCTGGGAATTGAAAATGTGTCCAGGACAAACTTGGCGGCCGCCCGCAAAGGCGATATTGTCAATGCCTCGCGTCAGGCGGTGGAAATATGCCATAAGTACGGCATCATGGTGATCGCCGGCTTGATTTTCGGTTTTCCGGATGATGATGAAGCTGATATCATTGCCAACTATAATTTCCTGAAATCGCTCGACGCGGACAGCGCCTATTGCCAGATTCTGACTCCCTATCCGAAAACAGTCATGCGCCGTCAACTGCTGGAACAGGGCCTGGTCACCAACGCGCGCGATTACAAGTGGTACAATGGCATCTGGGCCAATGTGAAAACACGACACCTTGATGCGGAACAATTGCAGTATCTGGTCTGGCTGCACCGTCAGAAAATCATCGGGTGGTGGGAACCTTCCAGTCAGGCCAAAAAACAGGGGCGCTTATGGGTGCCGATTTGGACTTATCTGCTGAAACCTTTGATGAAGCTTGTTTTCGGAGACAATCTGACGGAAAGCGGCTGGAAAGAACGTTACCGGCGGGATATGACGCGTCAGGCCGGAGTCAATGTATTTGAGGATCTGATGAACGTCCAGGTCCGGTCCACGCACCGCAGTACCTATCCGGATTAACCTTCGGATCTGTGTCATGACCAGTTCTGCATATTAAAACTGACAATATATTTTTTAATCGCCGCAAGATAAGTTGTTTCTTCGCCTTCCTCGCCAATTTTCGTGAACTGAACACCGATTTTCATGGTGCGTATGTCGCATTTGATGGTACGCACAGTTGCGCCAATTGTCATGCTATCCGTTATTCCCGGCAAAGTCAGCATCAATAAAGTCTCTTCACCGATTCTCATCACGGGAAATTTTCCATCTTTCGGCGGATTCACGGAGAAATAACAGCCGCCGACACTGATATCCTCAATTAATATCCCATAGGAATCCTTGGACATTTTGATCTTGGCGGGAAGCATGCAGCAGATTCTTTCATGCTTGCGGATGTTTATTTTTTCAACTTTCGTCGGATACGCTAAGATGGCAAAGCGAAAAGGTTCATTGATCAATCCCAGGAGGGTGGTGCGAAAACCGAACACTTGGCCGGCAAACAAATAGTGAATAACGATATTATTTTTCTGAAACAGTTTCGTCCCGATTTCGGGTATCGGCGGTGTTTTAATAATCAAATGCAGACCTTCCTCAATGCCTATCAGGTTGGTCTGGATGGTGCCGAACCCCTCGACCTTTATTCGGAACAATGTGCCAAAGACTAACCCCGGACATTGATTGAGATTATCCACCCGTTGAATATTCAAGATTTTCAAACCTTTCCCGCTGTCTTCCGGTGACGCTAAGACGAGTTGTCGAATACGTTTCCTTGGCACACCTCACAATAATAGTCAACTTCATTATCGGTGAAAATAGGCAATATTTAATTGACAGGAAAGGCCGTCCTACATATACTTTAAGCGCTTAAAAAATTGATGCGTCATCTGAAAAGTGGACTGTAAATGGCCACTGTCTTATCATAAAAGGAGGATATAATGGCTCAGGAAAAGTTAAATGTAAAAATCAGCACGGGAGATCATGAAGATCTTTACTTCAAGGAACAGGAACAGAAGCAAATTAAGATGCTTCGTGAAAAAGTTGCTCAGGAATTAAACAAAAAATACCAAGACGAGCACAAAAATCACTGTTTCCGCTGCGGCACGCAAAGTCTGGCGGAAATTGACTACGGCACCGTCAAAATTGATGTGTGCATTAATGATAAATGCGGCGCGGTGCATCTTGATCCAGGTGAATTGGAAGAAATCATGAAAGACAAAGGCGGGCTGGAAAAAGTTCGTAAAGCCGTCTTCTCAATTTTTAAATAATCTGACCGTTCCAGGCGCAGACAACCCCGGGAACAGGGCCATGGCTCAGTTCCCGGGGTGAACTTAATATGTAATGAGGAGCAAACGGTCAATTTGAAACCTTCTTGTTGAGCCAGTTGAGGATTTTTTTACCCATGACCAGAGAATCCACCGATGAAGACCTGAAAAATAAAATTAAAGCGCTCGAAAACGAATTGGACAAAAGCAGACGGACTGAGGAAAAACTTAAAAAAAACAATGAGAATCTCAAAAGAGCGGTTGATACAATACTGCATGTTTTGGTGTCCGCTTTGGAGTCCAGAGATCCTTATGCGGCCGGTCACCAGTCCAAGGCCGCGCATTTGGCCTGCGCCATCGCCGAAGAGATGGGATTGTCCCGGGAAAAAATGGAGGGCATCCGCATGGCGGGTATCATCCATGACATCGGGAAATTATCCATCCCCACGGAAATATTGACCAAACCAGCAAAACCGACTCATATAGAACTATCCATGATCAGAGAACACTCCCGGAGCGGATACGAGATCCTGAAGGATGTGGAATCCCCCTGGCCGCTGGCGGAAATAGTTTACCAGCATCACGAGCGCATGAACGGCGCCGGTTATCCAAGAAATCTGCAAGGAAACGAGATTCTTATGGAGGCCCGGATTCTGGCCGTGTCGGATGTCATCGAGGCGATGGTTTCCCATCGTCCTTATCGCGCCTCGTTGGGCATTGAAGCGGCGCTTGACGAAATAGAGAAAAACAAGGGTATTCTCTACGATGACGCCGTGGCCAACGCCTGCCTGAGATTGTTCAGGGAAAAAGGTTACCAACTTACATGAGACGGAAGCGTTTTTTACAGCATGTTGATTAATAAAAAACATATTTGAGCACAACGTGAAAGATGACAGCAAACAGCAAATCAATTTAAAGATGAAGAAAATTCTGGTGGTTGATGATTTTTTTAATTTTCGTTTAACCATCAAAAACATGCTGCGGTCATTCGGCATCATGTATATCGATGACGCGGCAAGCGGTGAGGAAGCCATCCGAAAACTGGCCGTGCGCCGGTTTGATATTATTTTATGCGATTACAATCTTGGTCCGGGAAAATCCGGCCAGCAGGTTCTGGAAGAAGGCAAGTTCCGCGGTTACATCGGCTATGCAAGTATTTTCATTATGATCACGGCGGAAAATACCGCGGAAATGATCATGAGCGCGATGGAATACCAGCCGGACGCCTATCTGATGAAACCTTTCGCCAAGGAAGTCCTGGAAAAGAGAATCAAAAGCATTGCCGCCAAAAAGGAAAATATCCGGGATATTGAAAAAGCCATTATCGATAAAAATTTTGATCACGCAATTCGCACATGCGATGAACTGCTCGCCAGAAATCCCGGCAACCTTTCTGAAATTATGGCGCTGAAAGGCGAAGTGCTTCTGAAGAAGGCGGATTACAAACAGGCGGCTGATTTTTACGACAAAATCATGCGGATGGGCAATGTGGGATGGGCGCAACTGGGAAGAGGCCGTGTGGAATTTCTTTTGGGCAACTACGAACGGGCGAAAGACATTTTTGAATACATCATCGCCCACAACAATAAAATCATGTCCGCCTATGATTGTCTGGCCCAAACCCTGATCAAGATGAACAACCTCAAGGAAGCGCAAGAGGTTCTCATGACCGCGGTCCGTATTTCGCCGCGCGCCCTGCTCAGGCAAAAAGATCTCGGCAATATCGCCTATCGCAATGAAGATTTTAAAACCGCGGAAACATCCTTCAAAGCCGCGGTGGAACATGGCAAGAATTCCTGCTTCAAGGCCCCCTCTGATTACACGAATCTGGCGAAGACGCTTGTTCACTGCGAAGCGCCGCAGGAAGGCCTGAAAGTGCTGGACAGCGCCGTCAAGGAATTCCCCAACAACAGCGATACGCGCCTGCATTTCAGCGTGGCGGAAAGCTATGTTTATACAAAGATGAACAAAGTTGATGAAGCCAAGCGCGCCCTGGCCGACGCGCAAAAGCTGGCCGAGGATATGGAAGGCGAGATTCCCAGCCATCTGGCGCTTGATCTGGCCCAGGCCTATCTGATGGCCGGCGAGGAGGAAAAAGGCACAGCCATCATCAAAAATATCGTGAGCGGCAATCACGACAATGAAAAAATCATCGATGACATTCGCGTTGTTTTCAAGGAGACGGGAATGACCGACAAGGGTGAAACCCTGATTAAAAGCACAAGGGAAGAGATTGTTCGCCTGAATAATGAGGGTGTCGCGCTGGCCCGCGACGGCAGACTCACAGAAGCCATCGCTTATTTTGAAAAGGCGGCCGGGCAACTGCCGGATAATAAAATTATCAACGCCAACGCCGCTCAGGTGCTGATGCTTTATATGAAAGAAACAGGCGTCACGGACGACCAGCTTGTCCGCGCCAAGGCTTATCTGGATAAAGTGCGAAAAATTGACGAAAATTACAGCGATTTAGCTCCGCTCCTGGCCATGTACCGCGAGTTCGCAACGGAGGATAAAAATGGAAAATGAAATGAATTTTGCCGACATCCTGGCGTCAACCCTGCATGACACAAAAAATTCCCTGGGCGTATTATTCAACAATCTGGAAGACATCATCGTAAGCTGCCGGGAACAAAATTGCAAAAAGCATGCTGATTTTTATGTCATGCAATACGAAATTCAGCGCCTCAACCACAGCCTGATCCGGTTGCTTTCGCTTTACAAAGCCGAAAAGTCGCAGCTGGCCGCCAATATTGATTACCATGCTGTCGGCGATGTTCTGGAGGAGGTCGCCATTGGCCACCAAATCCTCTTGAATTCTCGCGGCATCCAGCTTTTGACGGAATGCGGGGACAGTCTCTGCTGGACGTTCGACCGCAATCTGATCGAAGGCGTTCTGGACAATATCATTAATAATGCTTTCCGTTACGCGCGGAGCACGGTTAAAATAAGCGCCTTTATGGAAAACGGCTACCTGGTTCTGCAAATTGAAGACGACGGCGGCGGGTATCCGCCCGCCATGCTCGTTAATGAAGCAAGACAACCAGAGTTTAAGCATGATATTGATTTTAAAACCGGCAGCACCGGTCTGGGCCTTTACTTTTCCATTATGGTCGCCGCCATGCATGTCAATAATGACAAAAAAGGGTTTATTTCCATTGTCAACGGCGGAAAAATGGGCGGCGGCATTTTTTCCATTTATTTACCCTGAAAACGAGAGATGACATGGCGACAAAAATTTCCAATATAGCCGAACTGTTTCATCGCTTCCACCATTGCGAAATGCAGCTTAAACAGGGCAAAATCGCCGCCTGCCTGATTACCTTTAAAGAAGTCATCGAAAAATCGCCCTTCATTCCCAAAACGGAAAAAGAAAAACGAGAGCTGAATGGCGGCATTGAAATGTTCTTAAGTAATCTGTCGCGTCACAAAAAATTTCAGGAAATATTCGGGGTTATTTCCTTTGGTGACTCCGATCTGGAAACTAACCTGGAATTTATCAAAAGCATGATTATTGCGCAGGAAGAAGATATTGTTGAACGCATAAAAATTGATGAAGACGCCGCTGAAGTCCAACGGCTGGAAATTGACAAGGAAAAGCAGAAGAAAAACCAGGAGATGCGTGAAAAAATCATCCAGGCTATCGGATATCTCGATCAGGATAATCTGCCGCAGGCCATGGAAATCATCAGCGAAAGCGACGATATCCGGGAAGCCGTCGCGAATCACTATAACGATGTCGGCATGCAGCACCGGACGGACAACTCATTTGAGGAAGCGGTGAAAAACTACTCCAAAGCGCTCACGGTCTCACCGGAAGATGAAAATATCCTTTACAATATCGGGCGCGCCTGCTTTGAGGCGGGAGATTCACACAAGGCGGAAGATTTTCTGGCCAAGGCCATGAAACTGAATCCCGGCTTTGCGGAAGGACAGCTTTTTTATGACTATCTTTTGAAATTGAACAGCCCGCAGGCGGAGCCCGCTGAAAACGAAAATAAATCAGAGGGATTTTTTAAAAAAATGTTTCATTGGAAGAGGTCATGACCAGAGTTCATAGCTGACAGCTCACAGGCAATGGGCAATCAGCTATTCTTACCCTTTTTAATATTTCCAGAATTTCCTGTTGTGCATTTTCATATCAATAATTCGCTTGAATAATTCCGGAGAAGACAGGATCTTCTGATCCATGAAATATTTTCCTATCAACGGCTGCGCCTGTTTTTGCTTTTCCAGCACCCGCATTAACTGATGCCGCGACAACCGGCCTGTGCGAACAGCGCATTCTCCGAATTTTTCACCATAGTGCCGGCGGCGCAGAACATCGCCAATATCACCGCCTTCGAGCCAACCCCAACTCACGGCGATGGCTCCGACGGACGGCCGTTGCATCCGTTGCCAGACAATGGCCTTGATCAGCGTGGAAAGGGAAATATGCCCTGCATAGTAAAGATATTGGCCAAACAACAACCGGCGGGAGGGCATGCGGCCGGCGTAACGAGGCTCCACTTTCGGAGGCGAATCCGCCTTCCGGCGATCCGCAGGGCGCGCCGCCGGAGGCTTTCGCTTGTAAAGCGTTCCGCTTTCATCCAGTGAATACTTCCAGGGCGCGGCCAGGAATTCCTGCAACAATTGATAGGCCAGGCTGATCTCTTTAAAACGGTCCGCCATAAAATCGGCCTGACCGTCCATCACCGCCGCACGATCTGGATGCGTTTCCATTGCCTTTTTACGATAGGCCGCTTTCACACCGGAAGGTTTCAGATAGCGCAGGAACTCAACCGACACGTCAATATCCGTCCCGAAAAGCGATTCACAGGCCTTAAACAAATCCTGTTTGGAAACTTCGGCAGCCAGCAATGCTTAAACCTTTCTGTTGATTGGCGTACTCAATTTTTTTCAACTTACCACACAGCATCAAGTAAATTCAAGCTGTAATTTCAATTAGTTCAATGATGGAAAAATTCACGGGTAAAAATCAGGCGGGTAAACGTCCGGGCGTTGCGCATAAAATCAACAAAGGGACGAAAATGGGAAATCCTTTTTCCACCGGCATTGTAAACAACACGCACCGGCGCCTCGAACACGGGAATGCCTTTTCTTTTGGCCAGGACCAAAATTTCCACCTCAAACTGAAAACGCCGCGCGCGCACGTTGAGGCTCATAACTTCCGGCAGCGGATAAATTCTCATGCCGCTCTGGGAATCCGAAAGCTTCGGTCCGCCGGACGCCCGGACCCAGAAATTGGAAAATTTCCGTCCGAAACGGCTGGTCCACGGAACATGAGCGCCCGGCTTGGCGGTCATGCCTTCGCGCGCGCCGACCACCAGAGGGCGTTTATGCGCCGGGATCGCCTCGATCAATTTCCAGGCGTCTTCAGGATAGTGCTGCCCGTCGGCGTCCATGGTAATCGCAAAGTCAGCCACGGCGGATGCAGCCGTAAGAGCGGTTAAAAGCGCGGCGCCTTTGCCTTCGTTTTGAGGATGATGCAAGAGATGAATTCCCTGAATTTCCGCAAGGCGCATAGGCGTTTCATCGGTCGAACCATCGTCTACGACAAACACCGGATAGCCGAGCGCGAGCGCCCGCCGGACAACCTGCGCCACCGTAGCGGCGTGATTGTATACGGGAATAACAACGGCAAAACGTCTCCGGCTTGCGCTGTTCATAGGCATGAAATATCCGGCATGAACGCCACGCCCCACGTCCCCGGTCCCATATGCGCGCCGGAGGTTAACGAGAGAGGCTGCAAAATGATTTCCGCATTTGGATAGAGATTTTTGATAATTTCCTTAAACGCCGCTACCTGGCCGATATTATCCGAATACTCCAGCATAATCAGAGCGCGCGACTCCTGATGCAGCGCGGCCGAAAGTTTTACCAGCGCCATGCTTGTCTGATCGCCTGCGTGGCGCGCAATGCCGACTTTTTTTGCTCCTTCCGGCTGAGGCGAAACGACCGGCTTCATCTTCAACATATCGCCGAAAAAAGCGCCCGTTCTGGAAAGCCTGCCGCCCGCGGCGAGATATTCAAGTTTCTCCAGAAATAGGTATTCCTCGCAGGTCTCCACCGCTTTTTTCGCAAAAGCAATGGTTTTGTCCATGTCCTTTGTCTTCAACAGGCATCTGAGCGAGGACAACACGATTGTTCCCAGCCGGCCGGAAGCCGCACCCGTATCGATGACCGTCAGGCGATTTTGCGGATCATGCTCCTTTTTCCAGTCCATGACCGTCTGATAATTGCCGGTATAGACGGAGCCAACGCATAAATACAAAACGTTTTTAAACCGCGCCAGCACGCTGGCGTAAGACTGACGCCTTTCAAAAACAGACGCCTGCGATGTCGAAACCTTTGCGCCGCCGCTCATGGCGCTGTACAAATCGGCGGGATGAAAACATGTTTCGGGCAGCGATTTTTCGCCCACATGCAGATAGCTGTTCAAAAGCGTGAAACCGTATTTTTTCGCGTCATCGCGGGTCAGGGATCCGGCGGCGTCCGTCATGACATGCAATGGGAAATCCTCCGGGATTTTGCTGAATTCCCTGATCTGGACGGAAAGATTGTCGTCTTCCCAATTGACCAAGGCGCCCAGCGCGCTTGCCCGCGCCTTGACTTTTTCCCTGTCGCCGGTATGCAAATGAATCTTGTAAAGGTCGCCTTCATGAATAATCACGGCGCTTTCCCGAGGGCCGGCCATGCTGGCCAGAGCGCCTGAAACGGCGCCGGCTTTCAATACAAAATCAACACAATAACCGGATTCCGAAGTCTCATGGAAGGTTGATGAAATGCTCAGGCTGTCTTTGAAGACATCCGTCGCCAATCGATAGGAATCGCCCTGTCCCGCCAGTTCATAGAAAAATCCCTCGAAAAAAATGTACATGCCCAGCGCGCCCGCATCCACAACGCCCGCGTCTCGCAATTTCGGCAACAGGTCCCTCGTCTCGCGTACTGTTTTTTCGAGACGCGTCATGATTTGATCCGCGCTTTTTTTGCCGGGAGTAAACGCCCGCTGACGAAGGCTTTCCTCAAGCGCGTCGAAAACGGAGAGCATGGTTCCCCGGATCGGTTCACTGACCGCTTTCCAGGCCCGGGCATTTCCCTCCCTCACCGCCGCGGAAAGATGTTGCGGGGAATCCATGCCGCATAACGCCGCAAAGAACTGCGCTGCGATATTTCCGGAATTGCCTCGCGCAGCCAGCAGCAGCCGGCGGACAAGCTCATCCCTGTTTTCACCGGCCAGACGCAACGGAGAGAGGCTGATGGACAGATTGCGGCCCGTATCGCCGTCGGCTACGGGATAAACATTAATCGCATCGAGCAAATCCGCCCACGCCGTCACACGCTCCACACCGGTCACAAGCGCTTTCCTGACCAAATCATCCATGATTAATATCCCAGAAGGTTGCGGATATCCCGCGGAATACTGAACAGGGTTTCCATTTCCGGCGTTTTGACCGCCACCTGCTCCGTGCGGCCGCGCGCGCAAACGCTGCTGTCGGACGTCTTGCGGATTTCAAAATCAACCACCAGCTTGATATTGGCGTCCACCAGCGTTGCCTTGCAGATAATTTCATCGCGGTGTTTAAGCGGGGAAATATGCTTGGTCGATGTCCGGATGATGGGAAAAATGATTTTTTCACGATCATAGTAAGCGTATAAATCGACGCCATGATGCTCAAAAAGCGCCGCCCGGGCCAGTTCAAAGTAGTTGAGGTAATTGCCATGCCAGACAATCCGCATGGGGTCCAGATCATAAAAAGGCACGCTGATTTTCACTTCGAAACTTTTTTTATCGCTGCTCATGATCTTCTCCGGAAAAAGTCCGCGTAGCGCATGACAACGCACATTCTTTCAATATCCTCATCGAGCGGCCGGTCTTCGATCACGGGATCGCTGACCTGTCTGATGCTTCGCAGCGCTTTCGCCAGCAGCGGACGGACCGTGACATTGCGCCGGATATCGCAAGCCTGCGCCGCCGCCAGCAGGTGAATGGAAACCACGCGTTCGGTCAAAGTGCAGACCCTTTCCGCATCGCGCGCCGCAATGGTGCCCATACTGACCTTGTCCTGGTTGTGGGATTCGGTTGAGCGTGAAAAAGAAGCGGCGGGCATTGTGGTCTTTAGCGCTTCGGCGGCCAGAGCCGATGACGCAATCGACATGGCCTTGAATCCATGATACAGCCCTTTCCGGCGGCCGTCCGGAAAGATCAGATCTCCCGGCAATCCCCGGTTTAAATTGGGATTAACCAGCAGCATGACCTGGCGGTCGCACATGTCGGCGGCGGAGGCCAGCGCCGCTTTCAGGCCGTCCATGGCGAAGGCGATATGGCCGCCGTAAAAATTACCGCCCATCAGCACCTGTCCTGTGGCGGGATCGAAGATCGGATTATCGTTCGAGGAATTCGCTTCCGTTTCCACCCACTCCTTAATCCAGGCCAGCGCATCATCGAGAACGCCCAGCACCTGAGGCGCGCAGCGCAGTGAATAAGGATCCTGCAGCGCTTCCAGCGCGTCATCCGCCAGTTGACGGGCGTCAACGCGGGACAGCAGCAGACGGGCAATATTTTTCGCAACGCTGGCCTGTCCGGGAAACGGCTTGGCCTCCGCAATAACCGGATGGTAGTGATGGGCGTTTCCCTTCATCGCGTGAACGCTGAGGGCGGTCGCGTAAATCGCGGCATCCAGGATTCTTTCCGCCCGTTCAACGGCCAGCGCGGCGATGCCGCACATGGTCGTCGTTCCATTGACCATCGCCAGGGGTTCCTTCGGCTGATAAGCGTAAGGCTTCAGACCCGCTTTCTTCAGCGCCCGGGCCGCCGGCATCACGTCGTCTTCGTAAAACACGTCCCGCTCACCGGCCAGCGCCGCCCCGATGTAGGACATCGGCGTCAAATCTCCGGAGGCGCCGACGGACCCTTCACAGGGCACCACGGGCGTAATCCCCGCGTTCAGGAAATCCGC
>CAZBGE010000054.1:0-19779 GCA_964491435.1 uncultured Smithella sp. | reverse complement strand
CCGCATGCCGGGTGGTGTGGGGGCTGGGGGAGAAAAACCCCCGGCTACCCGATTCGCTGTTATTTTTGCCATGTCTTTTTAACTATTTCTGCTATTTGCCTAAGGATTTCCTTGTTCTTAATAATGAATTCAGCATCACATGTGATTTTGAATCGGCTTCGTTTCTGAACAAAAGCTATATTTTGCTCATCAAGTAGTTTTGAAACATCATCAAGATAATCTTCGGAAATGCGGAATCCAAAAAGCGACTTTTGTGCACTACGTTTATGAAACCAGAAGTAGTTGTTACCAAGGACATTAATTGCGACATAATTTTTGACAAATCGTATCGCTGGGGAATCAAAAAGATCCCCTATGGTATCTATCAATGCCCGAGCTGTATCAATAGTCCAAGGAGATTTCTTTTTCCAGAATGATTCGTCGTATATGGCTCCATCAGTTGTTCCGTCGTCTGGTTCCTCGTATGTATCTAAGATTTTCGAGAAGTGTAACGCCTTGTGGCCACCATGTTCAATAAGATTCACCTGAACGGCAATTATTGGAATGGAATGACTTAATAGTTGGATTACGTTAAAGAACCTTCGCGTGATACTTTCTGCAACAAGAACCGCATAATGTTGTCTTTGAGGCCATCTGCGTTTCTCATTGTCCCAGTATTCAATTGTTCTTATGATATGTGACTCATCAGTATCTCCAAGCATGACCTCAACTTCATACATTGAGTCATCTTCGGGGTCTTTGAGAAGAATGTCAAGCCGACCACCTGACGATTGCTGTTTTTCCTTCGAAACAGATTCAAGCTCCCCAAGATTAAGGCAACTCGGATTTTCATATATTTGGTCCTGTAGCCAGTATTCGTCGAACCCAGCTTCACGAATACTTTTGACTTTCGCAATTGGTATTTCCATTTAATTTCCTTTCAGCGAACGACGAAATCAGCGGGAGGCAGGCGTAGCCTGACGAACCGCTGTATTGCCTCGTTAGGTTTTTATATTAAGATCTTTGCGCATCTGTTCATTTATTGCTAAACTTAATTTGATTAAATCTGCATTAAGCTCTTTAGCTTTTGTTTCATCTTTTTCCCTTTTATCAACATCATGTAAATACCTATGGTACTTGAACAAAACTATTTGGTATTCTCCCATTAACTCAACCAATTTTTTGCTACCTAATAAAAAAACTTCCGACAATAGATGATTTATTCTTGCTTCCCGTATTGGTTCGGGTAATCTACTTAAATCAGGTTCACAAAAGTGGTTTAGCGTCCTCCCCATTAGTCCGGAATATGCTTTGTTTCTTGCTTCAAATAATAATTTATTTTGAGAGACCTTCGAATCAAAATAAAATTTAATAATTATTCCTAAAATGCCCCCGATACCTAACACACCTAAATATGCTAATATTTTTTCAATCATAATATGTCCTTAACCTAACAGCGGAGCTCAGCAGGTGGCACAAGGACTGCCGGGACGCGAAGCGTCACATGCAGTCCGTGACACGCGCTGCAGCGATTTGTTGGCGCCGCGCGAATCAACGCGCAAGGCCTAAATTAGTTTTATGAGGCGCCAAAAAAAGAGCTGCAAAGCGAGAGCTGAGCTCCGCTGTAGGCCGCAGCGCGTAGCGCGGCGGCCTACAATTAATACACCAACTTGGTTTTTTCCGATGTTCGGTGCGATATTACTCTTTTGGGGAAAGAATGCAAAGAAAAAAACGCTTAAATGTCGAGCATAATGAACATTTGATACTTGGTATTTTGTGGTAATATCCCGCATGAGCCAAGTTGGCATATCCTGGAAAATTTGTCCGACAGAAAGAAAGCGTCTCTAATGAATACTGCTAAAAAAGCGCATTCAGATGAACATGACCAAAAGCAAGAAGTACGCAAGATGAGAATGAACCACATTTACACAGCAAAACCGAAAAAATCACCGGTTGCCAGCTACCGAGCCGATATTTCAATTGTCAGGGTGATGCCGCTTTCTCCAGCATCCACCGGTGCAACTTTTTCTTTTATGGCGCCTATTCTTTTTAATTCCACGATGACATTTTTCCAGAGCCTGCCTTCGATTCTGGCCTGAATCCGTAGACTTCCTCCTGTCCACTGCTTTGTCACTTTTTGGGCGTCGTATTTTTCAAGGGCCTTTTCCACCTCCGCTGCCGCCGCATTGATATCAACAACCTGCAATAAAACATCGGCCCGCGTCGGCAGCGCTACGGATGCCGCCATGGACCCCGGCGCGGCGGGCGCGGCCATTTTGTCATCCCTTTTTGTTTTGGCCAGGCCGGTGAATGCCTGTTTTTCTGTTTTTTTCTCTGCTCCTGCAATCTGCGCCCGAACGGCCGACATTTCATTTTGCGGAGCCTGATCCACCGAGGGTGCTTTGCTTTCCGTTTCCGCCGCGTCCTTCGGGAGGTAACGATCAGCACCGTAAGTCATTTCCGGTGCGATATCCTGCATTTTGGCTTTCGGTGCGGCGCCGCCTTTCTCCGGTTCTTTCCCTGACTGACGGTCCTGCTTGCCGGTTTCCGAAACTTCGGCCTTTTTGCGGATCCGAACCGGAGCTGTCTCATCACTTGCCTGCGAACTCCTTGCCGGCGTCTGCTCTTTCTGCATTTCCGCTGCTTCTTTTGGCGCTTGCGGCAGGATTTGCCTCATCTGTTCGTTCCCCGAACGGTAAAGATAAAAGGCCAGCACGGCGATCACGATCGTTGCCATGATCGGCACGGGAATTTTTATCCGGAGCGGATAAAACCATTTTTGCACGATGCCTTTTTTGTCAGCTTCTTTGCGCACCCCAGCCATGATTCGTTGCTGAAACCAGGGCGGCTCTTCCACGTCGGCAAGATGCTCCACAAGTTGAGATGACTTGCGCAGATACGCCAGTTCCCTGCGGCAGGCCGCGCATTGCGCCAGATGCTCTTCCACCGACTGCTTTTCTGCTCCGGAGAGAGCCCCTTCATCATATAAAGGCAGATGTTTTTCGATGTCTTTGCATTGATTCATATGTCACCAATGACTTTTTTCAGGCAATCTTTAAGCGCCAGCCGGGCCCGCGACAGCCGCGACTTGACTGTCCCGTCCGGTATCCGCAGAATGTCCCGGATTTCTTCATACGAAAATCCCTGAATATCCCTCATCACCACCACTTCCCGATATTCTCCTTCCAGCCCGTTGATGCATTTCTGCACGGCCGCATCCCGTTCCCGGCACTCCATCATTTGTTCCGGATGGGCGCCCTGAGGATCCGCAGCACATATCTCGCAGCCGCCTGATTCCTCCCGCTTTTCATCGCTCAGCGGACTTTCCTGCCGCAACTGATTGCCGCGCTGTTTCAGGCGGTTTTTGGCGGCATTGACGGCAATCCGGTACAGCCAGGTGGAAAACGCCGCCTCCGCCTTGAAGGAACGGATGGCGCGGAAGGCGGACCAAAACGCTTCCTGGGTAATGTCACAGGCGTCATCGTAATCGCCCAGCATCCGGTAAGCAATATTGAGCATCTTCTTTGAATATTTCTTTACCAGCACGGCAAAAGCCTCCGTATCGCCCTTTTGACATAAAACGACGTATTCCAGATCTGCGTCGGCGGCCGGCACTTTTTGGCCCTCTGTGATGTTAGACATTTCCGGCAACGTTTTTGTTCCCCCGGATGGACTTTTTGTGTTAAGATTAATACCATAAGACCAAGCTGCATTCATCGGTTTTTTTAAGTTCAACGGATGCCGCGCGGGTTTGCAGAAAATCCAGCGGGGGAAACAGGCCATGAAAAAGTTTTTGCTTTCATTCATCATGCTCCTTTTTCTTGCCGGATGCGCCGTCGGCATTCAGACGACCGGTTTTCTGGACCGGTCGCTGGAGCCATCCGGACTGAAGCAGGAAGCGCTTTTTACCGTGCAGATCAATGAAGGTGCGCCCAATCCCATTCTGGAGTCTGAAATTCGTGATAAAATTGAAAAGCTGCTCTTACGGCGCGGCTACCGGCTCGCCAAACCGGACCAGGCCAGGTATTTGCTTCAATTCAGCTACGGCATGAATCCAAAGTTGCAGCACGGCACGACGAGGGTTTACGGCCCTTCGCAGACGCAGGTGATTGAGATTCCGGACGGCAAGGGCGGGACAAGAAATGTCAATGTCACGACGCCAGGGGACATGGTCATGGTTCCTACCGTGACGGAAATATTTGCCAAGCACTTAACAATGAAAGTCCTGGACTTGGGCAGCGTCCAGGAAGGGCAAAAGAAAAAAGCCGTCTGGATCGGAGAAACGGCCGGCGCAGATTTGTCATCGGATTTGCGTTACGACATGGACTACCTGCTGGCTGCGGCTTTTGCGTGTTTTGGTCAGGATACGGGGCGGCAACTGACCATCAGTATCGGCAGCGACAATGCCGATCTCCAGGCTTTGCGCAGCGCAGACCAAAAAAGCGCAGGGAACTATCGGCATACATCCGGTAAACCATAGAGGAGGAGCTATGAAGCCATGCAGTTGGGGGCGAAGAAAAAAGCATTTGCTTGTGCTTGCCGTTTTTCTGTTGCCGGTTTTTTTTGCTTTGCAGTTTCCATTTTCCGGATTTGCTTTTGCCGAAACCCGGCAGGCGCATGGTGTGCAAAGCGGACAGAAAACCGCCCCGCAAACTCGACACATCCTGGTCATCACCGCCCAGCCCTACCTGACCGACTGGTTCAATACGCTTAACCAGTCACTGCGCGATAAATTGCTTTCTTCGCTTTCCGCCAGCAGCAAGCTCAGCTACGAATACATCGGCAGTGAAAGTCTGACCGATGCAGATTATGACATGAAATTGATGGCCATGATGAAGGAAAAATATACCCATATTCAACTGGACATGGTGATTGCCGTCCTGCCTGTGAGCAATCAGTTTGTGCTGGATCATGGCGAGTCGCTTTTTCCGGGCATTGCCGCCGTTTTTGTTTTGCCGTCCAAGCGGCAGATTACCCAGATCAAAGCAAGGCCCAATTCCGGTTTGGTCAAAAGTTCGCCTGATGCCATACCGGAAACCATCAAGCGCATTCGTACTTTGCTGCCCGGCGCAGAGCATCTGGTGGTGGTGTCCGGCAGCGGCGCGGATGACCTGAATTATCAAAGCGTTGCGCAAGAGGCTTTGAAAAACGGGCAATGGCCGAAAAGTATGGAGATTCTGGAGGGTTTGCCGGCAGAAGATCTGGCTGTCCGCCTGGAAAAACTACCGGCGCAAAGCGCGGTTTTGATGCTCACGTATCTTCAGGACCGGGAGGGCAAACCCCTGACCACCGTTCAGGTGATGAAAGCTGTTTCCGGCCGGAGCGCGGCGCCAATCTTCAGTTTTTACGATACAGTCCTTGGTTTGGGGATTGTCGGCGGCAAGCTGACCAGCGCTGAGGCTTATGGAGAAGCGGTTGCGGAA
The DNA here is from genome assembly GCA_964491435.1 of uncultured Smithella sp. GTDB lineage: Bacteria > Desulfobacterota > Syntrophia > Syntrophales > Smithellaceae > UBA8904. The sequence goes on along the minus strand of CAZBGE010000054.1, from coordinate 14,377 downwards.
ACGGCATTGAAAATATTTCAGAATGTCCGTCCGCTGCCCCTGGTGGAAAAGGTTGCCGAGGCGCGCGACATTTATGACGGGAGGCAGCTGGAGAAATGGAAAATTTCCGCTGTGCGTCTTCCCGATAAAAGTGAAATTCGCTACCGCAAGGTCACTTTCTGGGAAGAACACAGGGGCAAGATCGTTCTGGCGTCCTGCGTTATTATCCTGGAGGCCTTGCTGATCCTGGCGCTAGTCACCAATCTGCTGCGCAGAAAGCATGATGAACTGGAACTGACCAGATATCGCAACCACCTTGAAGAACTGGTGCGGGAGAGAACCGCGGAACTGGAAATTGCCAAAACAAAAGCCGAATCCGCCGACCGCCTCAAGTCCTCCTTTTTGGCCACCATGTCGCATGAACTGCGCACACCGCTCAATTCCATCATCGGTTTTACCGGCATACTGCTTCAGCACCTGGGCGGACCGTTAAACGAAGAACAGGATAAACAGCTTAAAATGGTTTATAACAGTGCCAGGCATTTGCTGGAGCTCATCAATGATGTTCTGGACATTTCCAAGATTGAAGCTGAACAGTTGAACGTTTGCTGCGAAATTTTCAATCTGCGCGATTCGGTTGAGAAAGTCATCAAAAGCTCACAGCCCCTGGCTGACAAGAAGGGAATTGAACTTTCCATGTCCATGACGCCCGACATCGGCAAGATCAAAAGCGATCGCCGCCGGGTGGAGCAAATTTTGCTGAACTTATTGAGCAACGCCATCAAGTTTACGGAGCAGGGCTTTGTCCGGCTGGACGGCAAAATCCTGGAAAACAAGATCGTTATTTCCGTTCAGGATTCGGGAATCGGCATTAAACAGGAAGACATGGACAAGCTTTTCAACGCCTTTCAGCAGATTGAAGACACCATTACCCGGAAACATGACGGCACGGGACTGGGCCTGTCCATCAGCAGAAAGCTGGCGCACCTGCTGGGCGGTGAAATCGAGGTTGAAAGCATTTGGAGCAAAGGCAGCACTTTCCGCTTAATCCTGCCCAAAGAAGGAGCAACGGAATAAAAAGGAGACGGAAACATTTTTTTTTCGTCATTTCAATTTGAATTCCACCCGGCTGTCTTTGACTTTTTCTTTTTTTCCGGGCGCCGTGCGCGGCTTGGAAAATTTTGCCGCCGCGTAAGCCATCGTCAGGTATTTTTCGTATTCGGCGGGGGTGATGGAGATTTCTTCCAACTGTCCGGGATCTTTGTCATTCTCCATAATTTCCTTAAACTTCTGTTCTTTCAGCAGACGGGAGAATCCGGCCTTTTTCAGCGCTTCCGCGTCTTGCAGAGCATCGGCATATCCTTCGATTTCCAGTTTCAGATTGGGCCGGTCATAAAGAGCCCTGCTGAGCGCGTTGACTTTTTTTCGCCCCTCTGCCGTCAACTTTGCGCTGCCGTATTCAAATTCCACAAAACTCATTTCCTCGCCTCCGCCGGTCAGAGAGGAAAGAAGCGCAAAGGGGGCGGTAACGGCCTTGACCATCAGGTTTTTCAAAACCTGCCAGACAAGTGGCCAGATTTTAAATTTCGGGTCATCCAGGCTGCCGGTTAGCGGAATATCCAGGTTAATCTGTCCCTTGCGGTCAGTCAGGAGAGAAACCGCCAGCGTGACCGGCGCTTTGATGGCCTCGGGGCTTTCCACTTTTTCGCCAAAGGTGAGCTGGTCAAAAAAGATCTTATTTTCAGCGGTTAGTTTTCTTTGATCAACCAGATAGGACACATCAAAAGTCAGTTTGCCTTTCGTGACCGGATAGCCCAGATACTTGTTGGTATAGGGAGTGACAGGCGTCATTTCCACGTCCTTGAAACTGATTTTGATGTCGGCGAAAAGGTCTTTCTTGAGAGGGTTGATGGAGCCGGCGATGCCGATGGGCGATCCATAGCCAAGATTGCCCTTCAGCGCCACTTTGGCGCGGGAGATTTCCTGTGAAGACAGGCCGGTGACGCTGCCCTGAAGATTGAGCATGTTGACGGCATAGTTCGGACGAATGTTGCGGTCGGCAAAATCAACCACGCCGCCGGAAAAACTGACTTTGGCGATTTTAATGTCCGGCGGCGCGCTTTGCTCCCCGGTCTTTTCCTTTTTCTCCGGGCTGGTCTCTTTGATCTTTTCCGCGGGCGGCGTTTCTTTGGTTTGCGTCTTTTCCCTCTCCGGCGCGCCGAAGATGTCTTCAATATTCGTGCGGCCGCCCTGGTTAATGACGATTTTGGCGAACAAATCGGCAAATGCGATTTCCGAAATATTGACAAACAGCGGATTGTAGCCTGCCTGAATGGAAGGAACAGACATCATTTTCCATTTCAGAAAATTATGATGATGCGCCCGGTCGAGGGTGGTCAGCCCGGCTAAAGAAATTTTCCCGCTGTAGCGCACGCTGGGTTTGTTGTTGGCGCCTGTCTTCAAAAGCAGTTTTCCCGCCGGAAACAAGGATATTGTTCAGCGAAAAGAAAAATAGTTTTTCCGGTTTGTCTTTTTTCGCTTGCTCCCGGGGAAGCAGATCGGAAAAGTTGTATGATCCGTCCGCCTGGCGGGTGAGGCAGATGTAAGGATTATCCAGGCGTATTTCCTCCAGAATGAGCGCGCGCCGGTAGAGCGAAGTGAGGACATCGACATTCACGCGGAGCAGATCGAAGGCGACAAACGGCGTTTTTTCGCCGGGATCGGCCAGTTGAAAGCCTTCGATCGTCACGGCAAGATCAAAGGGGTTGATTTTGACCCGCTCAACAGAGGTTTCCCGGTGCACGGCCTCGGAAATCTTTTTGGTCAGAACCGGTTTGAGAACGGCAGGCAGAATCAGAAATCCGGCAATGCCGATCAAAACGGCTAAAGCGATGATGACGATCAGTGCTTTTTTCAGAATTTTATGCATGCCGCCCCCTGGTATAACTGAGGCTCACTATTATCAACCGGTCTGGAAAAAGACGCGCGCATCCACGATGCTTATGCCTTGACCCCGCGGACGAACAATGACCGGATTAAGATCAATTTCCGCAATCTCCGGACAGGCGGCAAGCAACGCCGACACCCGGCAAACCGCCTCCGCCAGAGCTTCAACATCCGCCGGCTCTTTTCCCCGGGCGCCCGCCAGCATCGGATAGGCCTTCAGTGCCTGAATCATTCCCGCCGCTTCAGTTAGCGTCACGGGCGCCAAACGAATCGCTGTGTCTTTGAAAATCTCGATAAAGATCCCCCCTAACCCGACCATGATAATGGGACCGAATGCCGGATCGCACCTTCCCCCGACAAAGCATTCCACGCCGGCAGGCGCCATTTCCTGAACCAGGAACCCGTCGAGAACCGGCGGCTGCGGCAGTTTGCCCATTTTGTTTTTCATGGCGCTAAGCGTTTTGGAGAGCTGCTTTTTAGAGTGAATTTTGAGCGCCACTCCGCCCACGTCCGATTTATGCGAAGCATCGCGGGAAACGAACTTGACGGCCAGCGGATAATGGAGGGGAATTTTCTCCGGTGGAATTTCATCTTTTAACAGCATGTCTTTAACCGGCTCCAATCCGGCTGCGGCGGCAATTGTGAGCGCTTCATCCGTCAGGGGAATGCGTTTTTGTAATAGGCAGCGTTCGCGGATGCGTTTGATAGTTATTAAATCCAGAGGATAATCCGGCAGTGGGCCGCGCTGGTCACGCGCCGCCTTTTGCTCGCAGTAAGTCCGTAAAACATGGAGCGCGGCGGCTGCCTCCAGCGGGGAGGTAAAAACGGGAAAGGGCTGGCTCTGCTGAATTTTGAGAATTTCCTCCCGGTCGGAAATCATCGTCAGGCATACGGGTTTTTCATATTTTTCAACAAGCTTTCCGATGCTTCCCAGAAATGTCCGGGACATTTCCGCTTCAAAGTCCGCGGAATAGAGGTGGTTAAACAGAATTCCGTCAAAGTTGTCCAGCTTGAGAGCTTCTTCCAGAATGTCCGTGAAAATCGTGTAATCAAAAATTTCCCCCAAATCCAGCGGATTCTGATGGGCGATGACCCGCGTGTTGTAGATGGTTTTGAGCTTTTCCAGGAAAGCCGGCGGAAAGGGCGCCATTTCCAAACCGTATTTCGCGCAGGCATCGGCTGTCAGCACCGCGTGGCCGCCGGAGCGGGACAGGACGGCCACGCGACGTCCTTTCATCGGCGGCAGCCGGACCACCTTGATGGCGTTGGTGAATTCCAGCTCATCATCCACGCGAATGATTGCCGCCTGCCTGAATGCTCCGTCCACCACGCCATCGTCGCTGGAAAGCGCCGTAGTATGGGACTGGGCGATTTTCGCGCTGACGGGAGATCGGTTTGATTTTTGAACAATCACGGGTTTACCGCAGCCGCGCGCCAAATCAAAAAACGCCCGCCCCCTTTTGAACCCTTCCAGATACATGGCGATAATGTCCGTCGCCGGATCCGCGATGAAATATTCCAGAAAGTCCGCTTCATCAAGCTGCAGCTTGTTTCCCGTGGCTGCAAATTTCCCCGGCGTCACGCCGTGGCCCGCCACCGTGCGCAGGTAACTTCCACCCACGCCGCCGCTTTGCGTAATCAGTCCCAGCCGTCCGCCGCTTGGCGATTCCTTGGCGAAGGCAAACGGCATCATCATTTTATAATCAAAATTGATAACGCCCACGCAATTAGGTCCGATAACCTTCATGTGATATTTTTGCGCAACCGCCAGCACATCTTCCTCCAGAGCGTGGTCGCCGTGAGAGTATTCACTGAATCCGCCCGATTCAATGACAATATGGGAAATGCCTTTCTGCCCGCATTCCTCCATCAGGCCGGGCACGGTTTTCGCAGGTGTCAGAAAGATGGCGACATCCGGCGTTTCCGGCAGATCGGCAACTTTTGTATAAACGGGAACGCCGTTGATCTCTCCCTCACGGGAGCCGACGCCGTAAAGGTTTCCCGGATAGCCGATATTTTTATTGTTGATTAACACGATTTGGCCCAGATTCATCTTGGTGACGGATGCGCCGAAGACAACGATGCTTTTGGGGGTGAAAAATTTTTCCATGATCGTAAACGCTCCTTTCGCCCGGCGACACTGATTTGGTCCGACGCGCCCGCATAAGCAAAAGTTACCGCCCTCCTCCTTGCCGTTTTGTATTATCCAGAACGCTCAACGTCAGAAAGAATCGCAGGAAAACGAACATTGATTCCGGTCACCGGATTACGGATTTTATAAGACAACCGGACAGGCGTGTCAAGGCGTAATCGGCGGACAAACTGCCCCTGAGTACTGCTTGACGCGATTCAGAAAAGTGGTATAATCCGCCAACAAAATGATTAAAGTTGGCCCTTACAACATATAGTGTTTGTCATGGAAAACGGAAACGGCCATGAAAAAGCATCATGATCTGATTTTCCCCGCGAAAGTATCAGGCATTCTGGAAATGGGGCTCAATCCCATTACGCTGGCTTTTCCCGGCGCCCTCGAAAAAGACTTCCTCGAAAATTATTATAAGAGTTCCCTTTCCATGATGAGGTTTTCTCTTTTCTGCGGAATCATCATCTACGGGTTGTTCGGCATCCTTGACGCCCACGTCGTCCCGGAAATGAAGTGGACACTCTGGGCAATCCGTTTTTTTATTGTTTGCCCGAGCCTTCTGGCCGTCATTTTATTATCTTACCGATCTGATTTTAATAAGTATATCCAGCTCTCCATTGCCTCGGTCATGTTTATTTCCGGGTCGGCAATTGTCGCCATGATTGCTATTATGCCGCCGCCCGTCAATTATTCATATTATGCGGGCATCATCCTTGTTTTTATCTGGGGGTATTCGTTCACCAAGGTAAGATTCGTGTGGGCGTCAACAGTCGGCTGGCTCATTGTCATTTTTTACGAGGTTGTTGCCGTCTGGATCACGGACACCCCGGAGCAAATTCTGTTCAGCAACAACTTCTTCTTTATCAGTTCCCAGATCGCCGGGATGGCCGTCTGCTATTCGATTGAATACTACGCCCGCCGGGACTTTTATCTGGCCCATCTGCTGGAAAATGAAAAACGCGTTGTTCTGGAAGCCAACCAGAGGCTGGAATCCATCATTGCGGAACGCACCGCCGAATTATTGAAAATTAATATGAATTTGCGAACGGAGGTTGAAGAAAGAAAGAGGGCCGAGGACCAGCGGACGGAACTGGAAAACAGGCTGCTGCAGGCGCAGAAAATGGAAGCCATCGGCACTCTGGCGGGAGGCATCGCCCACGATTTCAACAACCTTTTGATGGGCATCGAGGGTAATACCGAACTCCTGCTCTTGAACAGGCGGCAAGCGTATGACGATCAGAAGAGACTGCAAAACATCCAGAGCCTGGTGCAAAGCGGATCCAATCTGACCAGGCAACTTCTGGGATTTGCCCGCGGCGGGAAGTATGAAGTGAAACCGACGGACATCAATGAACTATTGAACCGTTGTTCCCATGTGTTCGGCCGCACCAATAAAGAAACGACCATTCATACCTATTTAACAAACAACATCTGGACCGTTAACGCGGATCAGGGGCAAATTCAGCAGGTGTTTTTCAATCTTTTCGTCAACGCCTGGCAGGCCATGCCCGGAGGCGGCGATCTCTTTATCCGGACAGCCAATGTTGTTCCTGATGATCATGATGTAATTCCTCTCGGCCTCAAGCCGGTTAAATATGTAAAAATCAGCATTGAAGACACGGGCGTCGGCATGGATGAAAACATCATCGCGCGGATTTTCGATCCGTTTTTTACAACCAGGGAAGTCGGCGGGGGAACGGGACTGGGAATGGGTATGGGACTGGCCTCCGCCTACGGCATTGTTAAAAATCACGAAGGCACAATCACCGTCAGCAGCATCAAAGGACGGGGAACGATGTTTGAGATTTATTTGCCGGCGGCGGACAACTTTTTCAAGAACGAAAGCGCGGCGCAACCGCCGGAACCGGACGCGCCAGTCAATTCCTGCGGTCTGCCGCAGGCTCATCAGGTGAAGAGCGGCGAAGGGATCCTTTTCGTGGATGATGAGGAGATGAATCTCGAAACATTTGGCGAGATTCTTGAGTCGTATGGATACAGGGTCTTCAAGGCCCTGAGCGGACGGGAAGCCGTCGCTACCTACCAAACGATGCAGGGGGAAATTCATCTCGTTATTCTGGACATCGTGATGCCGGGCATGGGGGGCGGCGAGACCTTTGACATCTTGAAAGCTTTCGATCCCAACATTAAAGTGCTTCTCTCCAGCGGATACAGCGCTACGGGAAAAGCCGCGGATATTCTGAGCCGCGGTTGCGCCGGTTTCATTCAAAAACCTTACGACACTGACAGCCTGGTCGAAAAGATCAGAGGCATTCTGGATAACGGAAAGGAGGTTGATGAGACGCAATCGGGTTCGGCGGCGCACTCGTCTTAAATGTTATGATTGATCCGGAGTTCAAAACCATATTTCGTGAATTGGAAAGCGGGCACATGGAATGGAGAGAAAGGTTAAATGCCCTCTCGCCCCGGGACGTTGATTTTTACAATCGTTTGAAGGAAGAATTGCATCAGTTTGAACCGTGGCGATTTCGCGTGATGGATTCCCTCGGTGCGTTGCTTGCTCCTGATCATGACGGACAAAAGGAAAAGTATCAGCGGTATGTGCGCGGCACCCGGTATTTTGAAATTATTCAAGAAGCGCCGTTCTATTGGCGCATCATCAACAAGCCCAATGGATACGCCGGTGACGCCTATATGATGCATTTTATTTACCGGAATCAGTATGAAGGAACAACGCCTTTCGGCATGTTTCTCCATAAGCACGCCTGTGAAACGCAGGCCTGCGTCGCCGTCAGAAACAGGAAAAATTTTCTGAAAGGCCAGATCATGCGAATCGGCGGGGGAAAGGTTCTGAGTCTGGCTGCCGGTCCGGCGGAGGAAATCCGGGAGATTCTGGACGATAGGGAGCTTGCCGAAAAATACGATTTTCTTGCCCTCGATCATGATATGGACGCGTTAATGACGTTTAACGCCGCTTGCGAGAACCACCGTTTCAAATACGCTCTGGCCAACGCCTTTCAGATCATTTCCGGAAATTACATGATGGCCAAACCCAGAAACTTCGCCAAGAGATACTGTTTTCCCCGGAAAGATTTTCAAGGATGGCGAAGAGCCCTGAGCGCCGCAAAATATGAGCTGAAAAATCTGGAAATCAACCAATTCGATCTGGTTTACAGTTCCGGACTCTACGACTACATTGAAACGTTTCCCCTGGACGATACGAAGGGGACCGTGGCGCTGACGAGACATTTATTCGGCATGGTTAAGCCCGGCGGCGCTTTGATCGTCGGAAACTTCAGCCACAATAATCCCCGCGATCTGAAATTTTGCATGGAATATGTCTATGACTGGCAATTGATCTACCGCGGCAGGGAAGAGATGCTCCACTTCGCCCGGGCGATACCGGCCGGTCAGATTGCCAGCATCGAGGTTATGGAAGAGCCGGCCGGGATTAACTATTTTTTAAAAATAGTTAAAAAAGGCGCTTGATCCTCTTATCCGCGGCATCAACCAAATTATCTTCCCCTGGTCAGGGAAGTCTTTTGGACCAGGCCAACCAGGGGCGGTAACTGAGAAGGTTGAAAGCATCCGGATCATTTCTTCGGCAATTCCGCTTCTTCTTTACACTGTTTCGGATCCACGCCGGACATCAGCCGGTTTTTTCCCTCCGGCGGATGTGAACTCAAAAGGGTAAGCCGGGGGCGGCCGGTGAGCGGACTTTTATCAATGGCTACGGCTGTTTCGTAAACATCCCGAATATTATTTTCCACGATGACTTCCTCAGGGCCGCCCAAAGAATGGATTTGGCCGTTGCGCATCAATATAATGCGATCGCAATACAACGACGCCAGATTGATGTCGTGTGTCACAGCGACAACCGTCAGCGCGCGGTTTTTATTCAGGGACTTGACGAGATCAAAAAAAACCGTCTGATGTTTAATATCCAGAAAAGCCGTCGGTTCATCCAGGAGGAGAATTTGCGGCTGCTGGGCCAGCGCCCGTGCTATCAGAACTCGCTGCTGCTCGCCGCCGCTTAAGGAGGACATGCAGCGGTTTTTTAAATGAAGCGTGCCGGTCATTTCCAAAGCTTCATGGGCGATGCGAAAATCCGTTTCTCCTTCGAATCGCCATTTGGTCAAATGCGGCGCTCTGCCCATTAAAACCATTTCATGGACGGAAACGGGAAAAATCATCTGGAAATCCTGAGTGACCACGGCAATCGTTTTCGCCAGAACATCCCTTCTGATCCTGCCGCCGGAAATGCCATTGATCCACGCCTCTCCCTCCTGCGGCTTTAAAATACCGTCGATGACTTTCAGCAAGGTTGTTTTGCCGGAACCGTTGGGACCGATAATTCCCAGGAACTCACCCTTGCGGATATCGCAGGAAATGTTTCTTAAAACCCAGTGGGCGTCATACCGGTATCCAATCCGTTCCAGTTTGATAATCGGCATTGTTCAGGCCTTCCTGCGCAAAAGATAAATAAAATAAGGCGCTCCGCACAAAGCGGTGATGACTCCCACCGGCAATTCGGCGGGAGCAATGAGCGTTCTGGCAAAAGTATCGGCGACAATGAGAAAAGCACTCCCGAACAGCACGGAGGCGGGCAAAAGCAAACGGTGATCGGCTCCGATCAGCATTCTCATCATATGGGGAACAATCAGGCCGGCAAAGCCGATAACGCCGCTGACTGATACGGCGACGCCGGTAATGAGCGAGGCGGCCAGCAACAGAATGACTTTCGTCCGTTCAACATGCACGCCAAGCTGTTTGGCTGTTTCTTCACTAATCGCGATGAGGTTTAAATGTCTTGCGTAAATAAAAATCACGCCAAACCCGAAAGTCAGAAACAAACCGGCCAGGAAAATTTCCCGCCACCCGGCAAGACTCAAATCGCCCATCAACCAGAACATGGCGTTATGGAGACTTTTATCACTGGCGGTGGCGATTAAAAACATAATGACCGCCGAAAAAAAGGCATTTACGATCACGCCGGACAAAAGCAGAGTTGTGGATTGTATTTCCGTCTTTGTCCGGGCAATGCCATAAACTAAAATAATCGTCAGCAATGCTCCGAGAAAGGCCGATCCGGAAACAACAGGGGCAAGACCTACTCCCAGCAACAAAACTCCGAGTGCGCCAACAGCGGCGCCGCTGGAAATACCCAGGATATAAGGATCGGCCAGAGGATTGCGCAGCAGACCCTGAAAGACAACACCAGCGGCGGCCAGAGCGCCCCCGACGATGCTTGCAAAAACAATCCGGGGCAGGCGGATGGAAAATACAATGGTCGCATCCGTTGCAGACAGACCGGAACCCGCGCTATCTCCGGCTGCCAGCCATTGGAGAACGGAAAATGCGTCAATAGGACTTGAGCCGAAGAATAGCGAAGTCAGCATGGCCAACGCAACAACGGCCAGCAGGAAGCAACTGACGCGGATCACTCTGGCAGAAGTGGCCACCTGATTTCTCATGCCTTTTTTACCGGACAGGATGGCGACCGGTAAAAATAAAAGCAGCAATATGAAAAAATATTTTAGCATCTTTTCCCCTGGAAAAGATCAAATTTTGCCGCCATAACGCGCAATTTCCTCAATTCCATCAAGAGTTCCCGGTGTCCAGCGGCGCGGCGCCTCACTTCAAACCCCATGGCCTTTTTGAAAGGCTGCCAGGCCGGGCATGAGCGCTAAGAGTGACTTCATATTGGCGCCGTGTTGATTTTTCATGTCCACGCCAGGCCCCGGTAGGTCCAGATAACGCAAACCATAGCCGGAACCAGCTCGGCAAGTTCGCAGACAGCGCCCAGCGTATCGCCTGTAAACCCGCCGATTTTGCCATGAGCATAAGAGGCGAAAAGCAGACCGAATACACAGGACATCAAGCCGGCGGTCAGGCCAGCCAGGCCGCCGGTAAGCCAGCCTGCCAAGGCCAGCACAACCATGATCGGAACAAGATAATACCGGGACAGATGGGCAGTAAATATTGAGGCCAAACCTCCTTCCGGCCGGGCGTAGGGTATGGCCATCATCGTGACCAGCAGGGCCGAGCGGCCGGCAAACGGCATCAGCAAAAGCACCCACCAGCGCGCGGCCTGCGGAACCGATGCCAGCAGGGCAACCTTTAACATCAGGACGCAGACAATGGCGATAACGCCCATGGGGCCGGTGCGGCTGTCGCGCATGATGTCAAGCATCTGCGGGCGGGGGCGGGAACTGAAAAAGCCGTCGGCGGTATCCGCCAGACCGTCCATGTGCAGAGCGCCGGACACAGCAACCATAAAAATAACAACCAGCACGCTGGCGGCCGGCAGCGGCAAAACGTAACCCAGAGCATAGTCCAGGAGGGCCGCAGCGGCGCCTGCCAGCAGGCCCACCAACGGAAAATACGGCGTCGAACGTCCCAAATCCTCCTCATCGATTTTGACCGATGCCGGCAGGGGGCATACCGTCAGGAACTGAACCGCGGCCAGGAATTGTTTCATCATTTCGACTTCGAAACCATCGCTTCTTCAAAGGTTGCCACTTCCGTCAGGATGCGCACCGCCGCATCCACAAAATTCATGGCCAGCGCGGCGCCCGTTCCCTCGCCCAATCGCAAGTCCAGATCAATCAGCGGCGTCTTGCCTAAAATGTCCAGCGCAACCCGGTGCCCCTTTTCCACGCTCCGGTGCGCGGCAATCATATACGCGGCGGACGCGGGCGCCAGCGCATGGGCAATCAGCGCGCCGGCTGTGGAAATAAATCCATCCACAACAACCGGTTTTTGCAGGGAGGCCGCTCCCAGGATAAGCCCGGCGATTCCTCCGATTTCAAATCCCCCTACTTTCGCCAGCACGTCCAGTCCGTCGTTTTTGTCAGGCCGGTTCACGTCCAGGCTTTTTTCAATCACACGAATCTTATGTTCCAGTTGACTGTCGCCGATGCCGGTGCCGCGTCCCGTCACATCCGCCACAGGACGACCGCTCAAAACCGCTACGATCGCACTGCTGGGGGTGGTATTGCCGATGCCCATCTCGCCGGTTCCAAAAACATCCACGGACGGGCCGAGCTCGACTGCAATATCAATGCCGGCCTCGATGGCGCAAATCGCCTCGTCGCGGCTCATTGCTGCGCCCGCCGCCATATTTTGCGTGCCGGCGGCAATCCTTCTGGAGATGATTTTGCCTGATGCAGCAAGATCGCCCAGATCGGCGGCGACCCCCATATCCACAACGACCACCCCGGCGCCCGCCTGACGGGCCAGCGCGTTCACACCCGCGCCGCCCGCGGCAATGTTGTGGACCATCTGGGGCGTGACTTCCCGGGGAAAGGCGCTGATCCCTTCGGCGACGACGCCATGATCCCCGGCCATGGTAACGATGATTTTTCTTTCCACTTGCGGTTTCAGGCTGCCGGTCATTCCCGCCAGCTCTTCCGCCAGATCCATCAACCGCCCCAGCGCCCAGTAAGGCATCGTCAGCTGCTCCAGGCGCTTCCTGGCTTCCGCACGTTTACCGGCGTCCGCCGTGGTAATTTTTTCAATCGTTTGACGAAGTGTATTCATTTTGCCCTTCTTTCTTTAAATATAATGGTATGCCGCTGACCATGAAAATAACTTCATCGGCCGCACCGGCGATGATTTGATTGCAGCGTCCGGCGACATCCCGAAACGCCCTCCCGAGAGCATTATCCGGAACGATGCCCATACCGACCTCATTGGTGACAAAAATGATCGTGCCGGGAAACGCAGCGCAGGCGTCAAGCAGCATCCGGCATCTTTCCGCGATTTCTTCTTCGGTCATCATCCGGTTGTTCTGCTCGGCTTCATAGAAAAGATTGTTGACCCACAGCGTCAGACAATCCACCAGAATCACCTGATGCGGCCGGCCGGCTCTCACCACGCCGGCGAGGTCCCTTTCTTCTTCAATGGTATCCCAGGCCGCATGACTTCTGGCCTCCTGATGCTTCCGGCAACGCGTCGCCATCTCTTCATCAAGAACCGGAGCGGTTGCCAGATAAGCTCGCGGACCGGTGAGGGCTTCGGCTCTTTTTTGCGCGTAACTGCTTTTGCCGCTGCGGCTGCCGCCGGTTACGAAAATAATTTTTGCCACTGTTGAGCTCCCCCGTTTTTACCCTTAAATGTAAAAATCCCCGGACCTGAAAAGTCCGGGGATGCCGTATTCCATCCGCAACAACAATCAACGATGTCCTGACTACGTCCTCGGTAGCATTGCACAGCATCATTCATCAGGCAGGTCTTCTGGCTTCCGGATCATCCAATTGCCGCGCCTTCCCATCATTCACAAACAGTGGCCGTAAGCGACGCTTGTCCCCGGTTACAGCGGCGGGCCCGCGACGGATTTGCGCCGTCTTCCCTGACACCCCCTGCGGGTAACCTGATGGGCAAAACATTTATATTAAGTTCCACGCTTTGTCAAATCCAATGAAGGCATAATGCCGCCATCGGAGAACGCTGTAAAAATGGCTCGAAGCCGAACTTGTCCTGTGGTAAATGTATTGAAAAGATAATGACCTGCGTGAAACGGACAGGAGAATGGAAATGATCAGTCTCTCCGAACTGGAACGGACTGTAGCCGGGTTTGACGAGCGGCTGAAACCGGCCGCAACAAGACCCTTCAACTTGAACGATCCCGGCTGGTCCGCCAAGCTTGCCCAAACCCATGATCCGCTGGACGAGACCGGCTTAAGACCGGAAATGGAAGCATTCGTTGCGGAAATCACCGGCCATTACGCCGGTGGCGATCCGGAAACCAGGCGGATCATCCGCTCTTTGTTTGAAAAATACCGTTGGGCTGCCTGGGCCGCGGCATTCACCCGTTTTTCAAATACCCCGGAAGGCTTTCGCCGTCAACTGCTGCTTTTTTCCATCCTGGATCAGGGACAGGACTCCCGGGAGGCAATTCTATCGCTGCAACATATGACCGCGCAAGCCATATCGTCCGGCATACCGGTCAAGCCCCTGCTGGAAGAAGTTGCCGGATATTCCAGCGAGATAAAAAAGTCCGGCATGCAGTCAACAAAGAAGATGCTTTTGAATGCCGCCCAACAGGCAGGCCGGTCATTCCTCGTTTGATTTTCTGCCGTTTTTGGCCGCCAATAGCACGTCCAGCGGGCTTTTCGGCGCATTGGTCATATCGCGCAGCACATGCGTGTAAATCATTGTCGTTTCCACGTTCTTGTGTCCGAGCAATTCCTGCACTTCCCGGATATTGACGCCGTTCATCAATAAATGTGTCGCGAAGCTGTGACGTAACGTATGTACAGTGGCGAATGTCGGAATACTTGCCTTGCGGATTACTTTTTTTATGACATCCTGAATGGCCGTATCGCTGATGTGATGGCGGCGCACTTT
>CAZBGE010000053.1:0-20091 GCA_964491435.1 uncultured Smithella sp. | reverse complement strand
CATCTTTCCTTTAATCAAATGTTCAACCTGTTTTAACGATCTATGAAAAATGATGAGCGCATCTTGCGCACTTCCTGAAGCCAATAACAATATAAGAAAGATATCAAAGATTTCTTTTGATAATGATTGTCCTGCTGTGTTATTTTTTTATATATTATTATTGTATTTGAACGGAAGTACCGGAACACGGATGCTATCACAGAACAGGAGATGAATGATGAACCATTTATGGGAACGTATGATTGAAAAGTGCGGGTTTGTTTTAGCGGCAATGATTCTTTTCACTATTCCCTCAACGGCATGGTCAGCTGAAAGAATCAATATCCGTTATTTTGTCCAAGGCAAGAAGGTGATTCCAGTTACCTGCCGTATTGGCCACTGGGAGATCACTGATATCAAGCTGCCCGATCTGGTAGTGACGAATAATCAGAAGATCCCCGTGACTGTTGATCAGATAGATGTGATCGGCAAGGTTTCAGGCATGGAGGCAGTGCGCATTCAGATATCCGGGAAGCAGTTATCGGAAGCAATTAACGAGACTGCTGATATGCTGAATAAACAGAATCCGCCTCTGCCCACTGTGCAGTTGTCTTTCGGCAATGTGGTGCTCCCCGCAGGCATGCTGTCGGAAAACAATACGGCCGCCAGGGGGCAGAGCATCCTGCTTCCGCTCTCGAAAATTGCCTATCTCCATCATGTCGGTCACATGAAGATAGATGGCATGGAGATTAAGTTAACCGTTAAGTCCGGAAAGAAAAGAACGGTCTCCTCTTTTCCCGTCCAGCTCACACTTTATGAGGTGAAAGCGAAATACATCTTTCCGGTAAAAGGTAATGTGCAGATGGCCTTTCTTCCCTTGAGCTACATCCACCACCGGGGATCTGCGTCTCAGGAATTTGCCATGGACCTGGTGGGGGCCAACCAGCAAGACGCGGCGTCCTTCACTGATATTTCCCGTCCTAAACCCAAAACACTTTCCGATTACAGCATCTGGGGCCGGGAGGTTCTGGCGATAGGCAATGGCAGGGTCTTGGAAATTGGAGACAAGTTTCCCGAGGACCGGATGAATGACCCTGCTCAATTTAACAAACCCGGCTACGCCATTAGTCTTATCAAAGAATTGATTCCGAAGATCGGCTGGACCAATGCCGTGGCCGGCAATTACGTGGTAATCGATCACGGAAACGGTGAGTTCAGCGTTTACTGTCATCTTCAGGAAGGGTCCATCCGTGTAAAACCGGGAGACAGGGTGAATAAAGCCATGGTTATTGCTAAGGTTGGAAACACGGGAAACTCCGGCGCGCCCCATCTGCATTTTCAACTGATGGATGCTCCGAATTTTTTTATCGCCAACGGCCTTCCCGTTATGTTTGAGAATGTGCCGGCGCAAGTGATGATTGTTGAATACCCTGTAAGAGGCAATACCCTGAGCTTCAGTGACAGCATTTTCTCTGAGGTGCCATGATCATGAAAAAGATGAGATTTTGTCAGGGGTATGGGATCAGCGCTTTACCGGTGGCAAATACCATAACTTGAAACATTGCCCCAGAGAATCATTGCAGCCGATCGCAGCTCTCCGGGCTGTTTCTGCTTAACTTATCGTTACTCTCTTTTGATTGGTAATTTTCAGTAGTCTCAGTTGCAAAAAATTGTTGAATAGTTGGTGAATGAGATAAAAAAGTACGCATCAACGAGGATGAACCTGAAAAATGATGATTGCCGGCTTCCCGCCGGCGGCAGTTTACTTTGTTTCAGATTTTTTTGTCCCTCCGTTCCTTTCTTGGAGCGCCTCGCGAAAAAGACGTTTTAGGAAATATGATCTGGACAGAATGGCGCCATTTGTAAGAGCTACGGTTATTTTGGCATTGTCTGTTACAGTCATGCCTTTAATAATTTTCCTTCGTAATTGAAGCTCCCTTTCTGTTATTTTACGCCCGAAGGTGATGTAGAATTGCATATCTTTTAAAGGAACGTCAAACTGGAAGAGCTGTTTGAAAACGCTTTTTCCCATTGCGACATCGTCTTGATCAAAAAGCTCTTTTCCTTTTTCACAAGAAAAGGGCATGAGAAGACCGAAGCTTTCCAGTTCTTCGATTTCTTTAGCTGTCAAGCCGGTTCTGCCCATAAAGGTATTTTTGTCGATCAATTCATCCGCATTGCGGACAGGTAAGCCGAAGACGATGTTTTCCAAAGTTTCAGCTTCTTCCAGGGGAACTCCCTGATCAATGCGGGCCAGAATCTTCTTGATGGATGTCAGAGGGAAACGTTTTTCCTGAAGCCTTTGGATGTTTTTGAGACGCTCAATCAGGTCTTCATCATAGAGACTTATTCTTTTATTGATTTTTTCCGGCGCGTTCAGAATCCCTTCCTTGACATAGTAATGGATCGTGGTCGCCGGAACGCCGCTTTGTTTCACAAGCTGTCCAATTTTCATTTTCACGGTAATATTATTTCCTCCGGGCAGAGTCGTACTATTCCAAGATTCCGTTATGATTAGATAACTGTTGCTGTTTTTTCCCCTTGCGAATCATCCGGCAATCTGTTTACGCGCTCTATAAGTTAAATCTTGACAAATGTCAATAATTAGAGTACAACTCTAAACTATAAACAATGGGCGAAAGGAGGATCCTCAATGTCGGATTATGATGTCATCGTTATCGGAGCCGGCAATGGCGGCATGACTGCCGCGTTGACCGTTGCGCGAGCCGGAAAGAAAGTGCTCCTGCTGGAGAGGCACAATATTCCCGGAGGATGCGCAACCAGCTTTATCAGGGGCAGATTCGAGTTTGAGGTGGCCCTGCATCAGCTCAGCGGTATAGGTTCTCCGGAAAAACCCGGGCCTCTGCGGTCGGTGCTGGATCGTCTGGGTGTGACCGGCAAACTGGAATTTGTTCAACAACCAGACCTCTACCGGGCGATCATCCCCGGCAGTCTCGATATTACTCTGAAAGCGGATCGCGAATCCCTGGTCAATGAATTGCAGACGCAATTTCCCAAAGAGAAGGAAGCCATCAAGAAATTCGTGGATCTCGTTTACGATTTCAGCATGCAAATGATTGGTGTGCTCTACATGAAAGATCCCGAGGCATCCAAAGAGAAATATCCTCTTTATTTCAAGTACGCGTTTAAGAATCTCAAGGACGTGATTGATGAGTATCTTGCGGATCCTTATCTGAAAGGCGTCATTAGCTTGTATTGGGGTTATACGGGAGTTCCGCCAAGCCAAATGCCTTTCAGTGATTTTGCGATCATGCTCTTCGCGTATATCGAGTTCAAGCCGTATCACCTGAAAGGCGGCTCTCAATCGCTGTCCAACGCCCTGCTTGACTCGTTTATCCAGGCCGGAGGCGACGTGCGCTTCAACTGTGAAGTGAAAAAAATCGATGTTAAAAATGGAAAGATTACGGGAGTCATTACGGAGGACAATGATGTTATCACCACAAGTCATGTCGTTTCCAATGCCAGCACGGTGCGGACCTACGTTGATTTGATGGATCCCGATAATATTCCAGCGAGTGAACTGAAATCTTTCAAGGCCATGACGATCGGTCCTTCCGCATTTACCGTTTACCTAGGTCTGGACTGCGAACCTGAAGAAATCGGCATCAAGGCGGCGGCGAATTTCATAACCTCCGAACTGGATGGCGATAAGGCGGCCGCCTCTTTTAAGACGTTGGATTTTCAGCAATGGTGCATGCTCTCCTGCTATAATGAATGCGGAGCGGAGTTTTCTCCCGCCGGAACCTGTCAGGTGGCCATTGTTACACTGCAATGCGCCGAGCCTTGGTACGCGGTCGGGGTGCATCAGTATCACGACGTGAAATACCGGTATGCCAATGCCATGGTTGCCCTGTGCAATCGCGTTTTTCCCGGGTTAAGGGAGCATATCGAGGAAGCCGAGGCTGCGACGCCTTTGACCCACATGCGCTATCTGGGACACCCGGCCGGCGCCATCTATGGTCAGGATAATTTTGCCAAGGATTCGCGATTCTTTGTTTCCGGCAAGTCGCCCATACAAGGGCTTTATTTTGCGGGAGCGTGGGTTACGACGGGCGGGTTCGAGCCTACTTTGGAATCCGGTTGGGCTGCGGGGAAGGCTGCACTGGCCGGTTTAAAGAAATAACAGGGAGGGAAAAATGGCGCTTCAAGATGTAATGAAGGAGATAGAAGGTTATCAGGACATCGTTCAGGAAAGAGAAGTCCTGATGAAATATGGCTCGGATATGATGCACCTCAAAGGAGCGACAGACAAGATCATTGCTAAGCTTCATCCTAAGAAGATCCAATTTAATGTTTCGGAGGTCCGCGAGGAAACATCCTCGGCCAGAACCATCCGGCTGGTGGCCAGGGAAGGGATTCTTCCACCCTTTCAGGCCGGCCAGTATATCAATCTTTTTGCAGATGTGGGCGGAACCACGACCAGCAGGCCTTACAGCATTTCATCATCGCCGGACCAGTCAGGATATTATGATATCACCATCCGCCGGGTGGAAGACGGCTTCGTTTCCAATTATCTCCTGGATGAGGTAAAACCGGGCGACGAACTCACTGGTTCCGGCCCGTCAGGTCAATTCCACTACAACCCGATCTTTCACGGCGACGATCTTGTTTTTATCGCCGGTGGCAGCGGGATCACCCCTTTCATGAGCATGGTGCAGGACATTGCGGACCGCGGCCTGACCGGGAGGCGCGTTCACCTTATTTACGGGAGCAAGGATCCCTCGGACATTATTTTTCATGAGCGGCTCCGGGGCATTTCCCAAAAGCACCCGAACATTTCTTATACGCCCGTTATTTCGGAGCCCCCCAAAGGTTACAGGGGAAAGAAGGGATTCATTACCGCGAAGCTCCTCAAGGGACTTTTGGGAGAACTATTGTCAAAGACTTTCTACCTGTGCGGCCCGGAGGTCATGTACAACTTCTGTCTGAAAGAGCTGGAAAGCCTGGGGATCAAAAAGAGAAAAATCCGCGTCGAGGTTTTCGGACCGCCTAGGGATGTTACCGCGCAGCCCGGCTGGCCCGAAGGCATTTTGCCGGAAGCAAGATTTATGGTGCAATGGAAAAACGGAAAAACGATCAGCGCCAGAGCAGGCGAAACGCTGATGGCCTCTCTGGAGAGAAACGGTATGGTTATTTCCGCTCTGTGCCGGTCGGGCGAGTGCAGCCTCTGCCGCACAAAGCTCCTGTCCGGCAAGGTTTACCAGCCCCAGGGAGTGAAGCTGAGAAAATCAGACCGGGATTTCGGATATATTCATCCCTGTATGGCCTATCCGCTGGAAAACTTGCAACTGATGATTTAGGTGGAAAAATATCAGCATCTTCTTGACGGGATCGTTGCTAGGATGCCCTTTTCAGTATGTTTAAATTTAGACGGTACGAGAAGATAACATTATATATTTATTACCTGTTTGGTCGAGTCAAAAAGACCCGACCAAACAGAGGGGATCTTAATACATATATTTGCAGCGCGCCGTCGCGGGGAATGTTGACGATCGCGCCGATTTGTTTATTTCAGCATTTATTTTCGTAACGTTTTTTCATTTCCACCAGGGCAGTGTAATGCTTTCTCTCTTCTGCAATAATCTTTTCTATGGCTTCATGCTGGGCTGCGGGAACAAGATTCCTGATCTCATGATAGTACAAAATGGAATCCAGCTCGCGCTGCATGGCAAACTCGAAGGCGGCGATGGTATCCTTCACGCCCGCCAGTTGTTTATCCATGATTTCTTTCGTGAAAATCAGATTATTGTCCACATAATTGCGCAGGTAGGCGCTGTATTCACCGGCGTATTGTTCCGGCGGATTGTATTTTTCCATGTCTGCAAAGAATTTCTCAAATGTGCGTTTGTGCCCCGCTTCGGCCTCGGCCAGATGCGCAAAAAGATTTTTGGCATCTTCCTGTTTGGCGATCTGTTCGGCGAATTTGTAAAAATTTACCCCGTTTTCCTCAATTCTCATCGCGACTTCCACAATATCACTTGCTGCGAATATCTGCATAATTCTGCCTCCTGAAATTATTAAATTGTTAGATTGGAATTGACCATATTTTCACCGCTAATGCAACTCTTTTGCTTTACTCCTAAAGCCATTTTTTCCTGCGGAAATACATCAGCATCAAGGCCGCAATTGTTGCCATGATTCCCCATAGCCCGAAATACCCCCAATGCCATGAAAGCTCCGGCATATTTTTGAAATTCATGCCATAGACACCAGCCAGAAATGTCAGAGGCATGAAAATCGTTGCGATAATCGTTAAAACTTTCATGACCTCATTGAGCCGGATGCTGATGGAAGACAAGTAAATATCCAGCATGCCGGCCAGCAGATCCCGGAAAGTGTCCACAGTCTCGATGATGGCGATAATATGGTCGGAGATGTCCTTGAAATAAATAAGGTCGGAATCAACAATCAGCGGAGAATCCGACCGCTGCAAAGCGCTGATGGTTTCGCGCAGTGGCCAAACGGATTTGCGCAGCAGAATCAGCGCTCTTTTTAACTGATGAATGATTTGAAGCTTAGCCGGCGTCGTTTGTCTCACCAGTTCACTTTCCAGTTCTTCGATCTTGTCCTCCATATCCTCCAGCACAACAAAATACTGATCCACGATGGCGTCCATCAGATGATGCGCCAGATAATCCGCGCCTGCTTTCCGGATCCTGCCCTTGCTGATGCGCAGCCGTTCGTAGATCGGATCGAACAGACGGTTTTCCTTTTCCCGAAAAGAGAGCACAAAATGATTTCCGAGAATGATGCTGATCTGCTCCGTTTGGAGAATGTCATCAACATGGTTATGGAAATTTTTTAAAACAATATAAATATAGTCGGTGAAATCTTCCGCCTTGGGTCTCTGGTCGGTATTGAGGATATCTTCCAGGATCAAGGGGTGCAATCCGAATATTTTGCCGATTTCTTCCAGACGCCCCACATCATGCAGGCCGTCAACATTTATCCAGAGGATGCCGGGCAGGTCTTTTTCTTCGTGAAGCTCGGATGTGGAAGAGATTTCTCTTTCCACCAGGGAGGCATCGTCATACCGGACGAGTGTTATTTTGGATTTCTCCTCATAAGTGTTGCCGATATGAATCAGCGATCCCGGACCCAGCCCGGCTTTTTTTGCTCTTTTTTTTAAAGTGGAAACCATAAATGATATTTTCCTTATTATTTTTTAACGCGGATGGCAAAGTAAACCGGCGGCGCTTTTCCTTCACTGAAGAAAATCCCGGTTACCGGCATAATTTTTCATATGGTTCTTTCCTGTTTGACGAACTTGCTGGAAGTTTATAACGAAATTCTCCAAGGTGTGTCAAGCGGGATTGCTTTAATGAACGATCCGTAAGCGCCACATTCCGATATCGCTTCATTTTAAAGTAAAGCTATTTTTATTTACTATATTTCAAAGTAGCACTATGAAATAAAATATTTCTTGACAGTTTGACTATGATTGTGTATAAGTAAAACAACGGTCGGATATAATAAAAAACGAAGGGATTGATAATTGGCGAATTCAGGAGATCGCGTAATGAAGGACATGGGTAAAAATAAAAGCAGAAAAGACAGAATCATGGACGCTGCTCTGCAAATCTTCGCCCAGAAGGGGTTTCAGGATGCCACGATTGCAGAAATCAGCAAGAGGGCCGGAGTTTCCGAAGCTACGGTTTATGAAAATTTTGGAACAAAAGAAGAACTGATGTTCGCCATTCCCGAAAAAGTCACTATTGAACGGATTGCCGAACTGGAAAAGGTTATTCCTTATGTAAAGGGGGCCGAGGCCCGGATCCGGGCGATCATTCAGGGCTATATCCAAATCTATGGAGACAATCCCGATTATTCGGCCCTGGTTCTTCTGCAGCTTACACCCAACAAACGTTTTCGTCAGACCAGCGGACACGCCACCATCCGCAAAGCAGCCCATATTCTTCTGGCCTGTATCCGCGAGGGCATTGAAGACGGCGCCTTTAAGGCCAGTACGAATCCATATCTGATTCG
Source organism: uncultured Smithella sp. (assembly GCA_964491435.1). Lineage (GTDB taxonomy): Bacteria > Desulfobacterota > Syntrophia > Syntrophales > Smithellaceae > UBA8904. Next base: position 12,105 of record CAZBGE010000053.1, on the reverse strand, counting down.
CTCCATGCTTCTGGGAACTATCGAGCATCTCTTTATCCAGCAACACCTTCAGGAAGAATCGGCAAAGGAATCGAACGTGATGAATCTGCTGGATCCTCTTATGGAAATCATCCTGGAAGGAATCCGGGTAAAAAAAGAAGACAACGGCCTGACGCTGCGGCTGAATCTTAATGACGCCCAGGTCATTAGAGAACTGTTGCGGCAGGTCAGGGAAACGGAGAAAACAGACGCCGGAGCCGCCTGAACAAGGTTTCCGGGAAAGAGGAACACCTGAGCAAGGAAAGGAAGCAAAACTATGAGAACAAGAGAACAATACATTGACAGGCTCCGGAAGATGCGGAGAAATATTTATCACGACGGTCAACTGATGGATCGCGACGATGAAATCCAGGCGCCGGTGCTCAACGTCATGGGCCTGACCTTTGACGCAGTCAACGATCCGGCATTGAAAGATCTCTGCACGGCCAAATCACATCTGACGGGGGAAACCATTAACCGCTTCTGTCATGTTCATCAGAGCACGGACGATCTGCACAAGAAGCAGGACATGACCCGGGCTCTCTGCCGGAAGGCGGGGATGTGTATCCAGCGCTGCATGGGGACTGATGCCCTGAACGCGGTCAACGCCGCCTCCTTCGAGGCCGACAAGGTCAACAGCGGCAATACGGAATATCACAAGAATTTCCTCAAATGGCTCGAACGCTTCCAGAAAGAAGATCTGGTGGGAAGCTGCGCCCAGACCGACATGAAGGGTGAGCGGCTGAAACGCCCAGCGGAACAGACGGACCCGGATATGTACGTCCATGTCGTGGAAAGGAAGAGTGACGGGATCGTCGTCCGGGGCTGCAAGCTCCACATCTCCGAGGCCTCCATCTCCGACGAGATCCTCGTGGTGCCCACCCGCGCCCTGGGTCCCGACGAGAAGGATTATGCCGTGGCCTTCGCCGTTCCCTCTGATTACGAAGGGGTCAAGCAGGTCGTCTCCATCCACAGCCAGTACAAACGGAAGCACTTCATGCGCGGCATGAACATCGGCTACTCGGATTCCTACATCATCTTTGAGGATTGTTTCGTTCCCTGGGAGCGGGTATTCCTCTGCGGTGAAAACGACCACGGCGGCATGTGCGCCCTGCTCTTCGCCCTGTTCCACCGTCACAGCTATTCCGGCTGCAAACCGGCCATCGGAGATGTTTTCCTGGGGCTTGCGGCTCTGGCGGCGGAATACAACGGCATCGAAAAAACCCCTCATGTCAAAGAGATGCTGGCGGAGATCATCAAGGTGTCCGAACTGGGTTATGCCGCGGGCTATACGGCCTCCAGCATGGGCAAGCCGGAAGTCATCATTCCCGGCCTCGGCATGTGCCCTTACGGACCCGGGAGCTTCATCCCCAATTCCATTTACTGCAACGTGGGCCGCTGCCTGACGGGCGAAGCGGTCTTTCACGAGCAGGAACTGATCTGCCGGATCGCCGGCGGCATCCCCTCCACCTTCCCCTATGAAGGCGACCTCACCCATCCCGATCTGAAGGCCGTCCTGGAAAAGTACCTCAACCGGAATCCTAAGATTCCCGTGGAAGACCAGATCAAGTTCTGGATGACCCTGGGCGACTACACGATCGGCACGATGGCTGGCGTGATGAACTACGGAAACTATCATGGCGGCGGATCGCCCATTATGGAGCAGATCGCCATTACGTCCCAGTATGACATCAAGGATCGCAAGAAACTGGTGAAGACTCTGGCTGGCATCAAGAGCTGAAGTATTTGCGGATACAATAATCAAATTACACCCCTGCTCCATCATGCCATTTGCCGCGCTGCTTTCGGCGGCTTCCGGCGAGATGGAGTAACCGGAAAAGGAGACAAACATGGGTAATGAATTACTGGAAAGGCTGTTTTCGCTGAAAGGGAAAACAGCGGTTATTACGGGAGGATATAAAGGAATCGGCCTGAAAATCGCAGAAACCTATGCCGAAGTGGGGGCGGATGTGGTTATTGTCGCCCGGAATCTGGCGGGCTGCGAAGCAGCGGCGGCGGACATCGCCTTAAAATACGGCGTCACCGCCATGGGAGCATCCATGGACGTCAACGACTCGGCGCGCGTCAATGCGGTTATTGCTGAAATTGCCGAAAAATTCGGCAAGATCGATATTCTCGTCAACAGCGCCGGCGTTCCCGGCAGTGAAAAACCGATTCTCAAAATGACGGACAACGACATGAACGACGTCATGAATGTGGATTTTCGGGGCATCTTCTACGTCTGCCGGGCGGTCGCTTCGCTAATGGCTAAAAATCAGAGCGGCCACATCATCAACATCGCGTCGCTTGCGGGCAAGATCGCTTCTCCCCGCATGTCGGGGTACTGCGCCAGCAAGGCCGCCGTGATCCATATGACGCGCGTCATGGCGCTGGAATGGATCAAAAACAATATCCAGGTCAACGTCCTTTGTCCCGGCTACTTCCTGACGGAATTCAACAAAGATTTCTTCGCCTCGGAAATGGGCCAGGCCCTTGTGAAAAAAAGCATCCCCATGAACCGCCTCGGTCAATTGGATGAATTGCAGTCCTTATCACTCTTTCTGGCCACCTGTCCGTCCTTTATGACTGGAACGGAAATTTACATTGACGGCGGTCATGGGATTGTTTAGGTTTTCATCATCAGCACATATTCAAGGAGAGAAAAAAATGAAAGCGGAAGATATTAAAAAAGTTCTGATTATTGGCGCGGGCACCATGGGCCGGCAGATTGCCACACAGTTTGCCCTTTACGATTGTGACGTCGTTGTTTACGATATCAAGGAAGAATTTCTGGAAAAGGCAAAAACATCCATCATGAAGATGGCGCCAGGCGTGGCGGCATCCCAGGGGATCGCCCCGGAAAAGGCGGCTGCAATTATGGAGCGGCTTTCCTTTACCACGGATCCGGAAACGGCGGCCCAGGGCGTTCACCTGATCAGCGAATCCGTCCCGGAAGATCCGGAGTTGAAAGGCAAAGTTTTTGCCACGTTTCACAAACTTTGCCCGACCGAAACCATTTTTACTACGAATACATCAAGTCTGCTGCCGTCGATGTTTGCCGAAGCGACAGGAAGGCCGGACAAACTCATCGCCCTGCATTTCCACGATGTCCGGATATCGACCATCGTTGATGTCATGCCCCACGCCGGAACGTCACGGGAAACGGTGGATGCGGTCAAGGCTTTTGCAGAGCGCACAGGTCTCAATGTCATTCTGATGCAGAAGGAAAGCTTTGGCTATGTCTTCAATTACATTCTCATGTCGTTCTTTCAGCAGGCCCAGACTTTGGCTTCCAAAGGGATTGCCACCCCGGCGGATATCGACCGGGCCTGGATGGGCGTCACCAAATCTCCCATGGGGCCTTTTGCCATGATGGACAGCGTCGGACTCGATACAGTCTGGAAGATTACGGAGTTTTGGGCCATGCGGAACAACAGCAAGGGAGCTCTGAAGAACGCCGAATACATGAAGCAGTATGTTGACCGGGGCGAACTGGGACAAAAAACCAAAAAGGGGTTCTACACCTATCCCAATCCCGCATTTGTGCAGCCGGATTTTATCGCGGGACACGCCAAGCAGGAGAATCCGCAAGATTAAGGGTTTCTATATTCCCGAATTGGCGAGCATTTGGCAAAAACTGTTGATGATGCCCACCAGACGCGGATGAGATACTTCAAAACCCTGAACCGATGAGTTCAGACCTTCAAGGGATAAATCAAAGAGGTCTGAACTCTTTTCTTTGCGTGTCGCTTCATGGGCTGATACTTCGGCGAATCCCACGATGCTTTCCGCCTGCTCAAGGTGAGTCCGGGAAAATTCATCAATTTCCGTTCTCAGGGTCGTCAGAAGCGTCAACAGTTCCGCCTTGTCGTCTTCCTTGACATTTTCACTCTTCTTCAGCTTCTCTTCAATCTTGTCAAGACGTTCTTGAATCATGGCATTTCACCTTTATTCGCTTTCATTCTGGTATATTTTCGATTCCTTCCGTACGTGATTCAAATTATATGATTGACGTTCTTGAGAGTCAAGACAATACTGGCAACAGGGAGGTTCGAAATGCCCTGATTAACACAAGGTGATTATTCAAATAGCCTGCAACGAAGACGTGTAAGCACGCTCGATGGGGAAGCATGAAAAAGAAGTTGATTTACATTGCAAAAACACTTAAGAAGCGCAGTCAGAGTTAAACATGCGGCAAGGTTATGTTCAGCGCCATAAATCCTGCAAACAGGTTTGGCGCATAAAAAAAATCAATTAAGGAGAATGATTTATGGAAATCAAAAAGATTTGTGTGTTAGGCGCGGGGTTGATGGGAAACGGTATTGCGCAGGTTTGCGCACAGGCTGGCTACGAGGTGACAATGCGCGATATCGAACAGAGATTTATTGACGGCGGCATGAATACGATCACAAAGAATCTCAGTCGTGATGTTGCAAAAGGGAAACTGGCGCAGGACCAGATGGATGCCATTCTGGGACGAATCAAACCAACGCTGGATCTGAAGGAAGCCGCCACCGATGCGGACATCGTTGTCGAGGTCGTGATTGAAGTCATGGACGTCAAGAAAAAAGTCTATGCGGAACTTCAGGCCATTGTTCCCAAACATTGTCTGTTCTTCACGAATACCTCGGGGCTGAGCATTACGGAAATGGCCGCCGTAACCGACCGTCCGGAACGTTTCATCGGCGCGCATTTCTTCAATCCTGTTCCGGTAATGCGCCTGCTGGAAATCATCCGCGGACATCAGACCTCCGATGAAACGCTGGAGATCGCCCGCGAGTGGGGCAAGAAGATCGGCAAGGAAGTGGTTACAGTCAAGGAGGCGCCGGCGTTTGTCGTCAACAGGATTCTTTGCACGATGCTCAACGAGGCCTTTTTTGTTCTGGATGAAGGGCTGGCTACCGCCGAGGACATCGATAAAGCCATGATGCTGGGCTGCAACCATCCGATCGGGCCGCTGGCGCTGGCCGATATGGTGGGCAATGACACGATGCTGCGTGTCGTTGAAGGTCTGCAGCGGGAACTGGGCGACAAGTACCGCCCTGCTCCCATTTTGAGAAAACTCGTTCGTGCCGGTAATTTGGGACGAAAATCAGGCAGGGGCGTTTACGATTACAGTAAAAAGTAACAGCATCATGGAATGCGGACGGATTTTTGAACCGTTGCGGCGGATAGAATACTGGTGAAAAGGAGCGGCAGTGATGGATTTTGGATTGACCGAAGAAATGAAAATGCTCAAGGAGATGGCCTATAAGTTTGCCGTGTCCGAAATCAAGCCGGTTTCTGCGGAATGCGACGAGCATGAAAAATATATGCCGGAAATTCGCAGGAAAGCTGCCCAAAACGGTCTGGTTGGCGCATGGATTCCGGAGGCTTACGGCGGGCCGGGCGCCGGAATCCTGGGCAACGCCATCATCACGGAAGAAATATCCAAGATCGACATGGGTATCAGCCTGAATGTTGTTGCATCCGGTTTCGGCTGCGAATCCATTCTCAATTACGGGACGGAAGAGCAGAAAAAGACCTATCTGCCGCCGATTTGCGACGGAACGAAAGTCTGCGCCGGCGCCTATACCGAACCGAATGCCGGCACGGATGTTTCCGGCTACAAAACCCGGGCGGTCAAGGACGGAAGCGACTATGTGCTTAACGGCAATAAAATGTTCATCACCAACGGCACGGTCTGCGATTTCATGGTGGCTCAGTGTATCACCAATCCGGAAGAAAAGAAGCACAACAGCTTCAGTCTGATTATTGTTCCGGCCGACGCCAGAGGCGTCACGCGCAACAAGATCCGCGGAAAAATGGGCATTCGCGCCAGCGATACGGCGGAAATCGCCTTTGAGGATGTGCGGGTTCCGCAGACCAATCTGGTCGGGAAAGAAGGGCAGGGGTTTCGCCAGCTCATGCACTTTTTCGACATTACCCGCGTGATGGTTTCCGGACAGGCGCTGGGTCTTTCGGAAGCCTGCCTGGAAACCAGCATTAAATATGTCAAGGAAAGAACGGCCTTCGGCGCGCCGCTGGGGTCCTACCAGATGACGCAGATGAAGCTGACCGAGATGGCGATCCGCATTGAAGCGCTGCGCGGCTTGGTTTATCAAGCCGCGTGGCTGATCGATCAGGGAAAGCCTGATTACACCCTCGCCGCGATGGCGAAATTTTACGGCGGCCAGACCGCCGTATGCTGCGCTAATTACGCCGTGGAACTCCACGGCGGCTATGGCTACATTGAGGAATATCCCGTGCAGAAATGGTACCGGGATGCGAAAATTCTGGAGCTTTATGAGGGGACCAAAGAAGCCGAGATTATGACGATCGGCCGGGCTCTGCAGGCCAGATAAACAGACGTTGCTGCTGGTTCCCAGGCGGTAGTTTGGGAACCAGCAGCAAAAAAGGTCTCATGCATAAACCTTTTCGCGCAAACGATCTTCTGCTTGTGATTGTGGTCATTTCTTCCATGGCTGCGGCCGTTATTTTTCCCGGCTGCGGCGAGCAATTTCGGATATTTCCTGTTTACTGCCTGATGATTAATTTTTTCCTGAGCTATCTGTCCATTGACCTGGCGGATGTCTGTAAGGCGCTGAAGGGGCACAGCCGGGAGATTATCGGTTTTACCGTGCTGAAGCTGGCCATCCTGCCGGTCATTATTTACTGCCTGTTTTATTTTGTCGCACCGGATTACGCGCTGGCCGCCCTGCTTTTGACGGGTGTTTCCACCGGCGTCGTCTCGCCGATGATTTCCAATATGGTCAGGGGAAACAGTTCGCTGGTGCTTGTCGTTGTTGTGATTACATCCACGCTGGCGCCTTTTACACTGCCGGCGTTGATTAAAATAGTTGTCGCCAGAGAAGTGGCGATTTCCTTTCTGACGATGTTGAAGATGCTGGCCATGGTGATTTTTATCCCGATGATCATCGTTGAAATAATCCGATACATGATTCCCCGTCTGGTCGCGCCGATTCTGAAAATTCAGTTTCCCGTCTCGCTTTTGATGTTCGCCCTGATTAATCTGGGAGTTTTCTACCGCTACGCGCCTTTTTTCAGAGAGGAACCGTATGTCATCATGATGGCGGCAATTGTGGTTTTTGTCCTGGCGGCAATTTACTGCGTGGTCGGCATCTTCTTTTTCCGGAAAGGTCCCCTGCATAATCATCTGGCCGGCGCGGTCATGCTGGGGAACATCAATAACGTGCTGGTGATTGTTTTTTCATCTCAGTTTTTCGGTCCGGTGGAGCCGCTGGTCGCCGCTATGTACATGATTCCCTTTTTTGTCCTCGTGATTCCCCTGAGATACTACCGCCACCGGAAAACGCGCACTGCATAGCCAGACCGTGAAAGAAACGGTTGCAAAGAATCAGCCTTTGAAGGGAGTGAGCGAGGGATGGTGAAAACTAATGTGTGTCATTTGATTAGCCTGATGACGGTGGGGTTGAAATAATTCCTTAAAAGCGGTAGACTTTTGGCGGTGTTGAGGGTGGAAGATGACTCTGCGGTTGATGGCGCAGGCAGAGCGAACGGATGGAGAACGGTTGAAGAAGGGAGAAGGGAGAAGGAACAATGAAGAAGCTACTTATAAAAACAGTGCTTTTGATTTTCATGGTCATGATTCCGGCATCGGTTTTGGCGGAAATTGATGTCAAAGTTCGTGTCGATATTCCTTTGCCGCCGCCTATCATTTTTCCGGCGCCGCCTGCGGTTGTTGTGATACCGGAAACGGATGTCTATGCCGTTCCCGATGTTGAGGCGGATATCTTTTTTTACAGCGGTTGGTGGTGGCGTCCCTGGGAAGGGCGCTGGTATCGCTCCCGATACTATGACCGGGGTTGGACCCACTATGATAAAGCTCCGTCTTTTCAAAGACATGTGCCACCCGGTTGGCGACAAAACTATCGGGAGCGTCGCTGGAAAGGTTATGAGTGGGAGCACCGTTCCATTCCTTACCGCGATGCCGAAAAAAACTGGCAGGGCTGGAAAAAGAACAAGCACTGGCAAAATGAAAACTACTGGGGCTTGAGGGGGATGGACAGGATGCCGCCGGGCCATCAAAAGAAATATCAACGAGGTCCCGAAGGTTCCCCGAAAGGAGATGGACGCGGCCCTCATGGCGGAGAAGGGAAAGGCCAGGGCAAAGGGCATGGAAAAGGCCATGGGCAAGAGGACAAATGGGACAGGTAAAAGATCCATGCCGCGGATGAATATCTTTAATGAAAGCCCATGCTTTGCATGGGCTTTTTTAAAAATAAATATCTGTTGATTTTTATTGGATTGTCCTTTAAAGTTACGCCCGTAATCGGATACGTCAATCCGGCTGCCGTAGTTTTCAGGATACCAACGGTTTAAATTCCCATCCTCATATCACTACGTACAATCAAAAAAATGCTTATTTTCAGGGCATTTTTATATAGAAAAGCGGGTATGAATAAAGCCAAAGAGAGGGAATGCACAAATGAACATTGATCAAAAGATATTAACCGCGGAAAATCTTCAGAAGATAAAACAACTCAACAATCCGCATGTGGAAAAAATTGTTGAGGAATACGTTAATTTATGCAAACCGGCCAAAGTATCGGTTATTACCGATAGCTTTCCTGATATTGGCTACATCCGCCAGCAGGCCTTGGAGCTGGAAGAGGAAAAGCGGCTGGCCATGCCGGGGCATACCGTGCATTTCGACAGTTTTTACGACCAGGGACGCGACAAAAAGAATACCTGTCTTTTAGTGACGCCAGACATGAAGGTATCCAAGATTATTGATGTCAAAGACCGTGAGGAAGGTCTGAAGGAAGTACACGGCATCATGGACGGCATTATGAAAGGCAAGGAATGCTTTGTCCGGTTCTTCTGCCTTGGACCGCTGAATTCCCGCTTTTCGATCGCCGCTTTGCAGATTACCGATTCCGCCTATGTTTCCCATAGCGAGGATTTGCTGTACCGGGTCGGGTATGAGCACTTCAAGACACTGAACGGATCGGATGATTTCTTCTATCTGGTGCATTCCGCGGGCGAACTCGACGAGCGGGGCAATACGAAAAATATTAAAGACCGCAGAATTTATATAGATGTCCTGGGCAAGAAGGTTTTAACGGTTAATAACCAGTATGCGGGCAACAGTGTGGGCTTGAAGAAACTGGCGCTCAGGCTGGCTATTTACAAGGCCAACAAGGAAGACTGGCTGACGGAACACATGTTCATCATGGGTGTGAAGCCGGAGAACAAGAACAGGGTAACCTATTTTACGGGTGCGTTTCCCAGCGCCTGCGGAAAAACCTCCACGGCCATGGTTCCGGGGCAGCAGATTGTCGGTGACGATATTGCGTATCTCCGGCATAGCGATGACGGCAAGGCCTATGCGGTCAATATCGAGCAGGGAATTTTCGGCATTATCGAAGATGTCAATCCCGTCGATGATCCGGTCATTTATGAGGCTCTGACCACGCCGCGCGAACTGATCTTTTCCAATGTGCTGGTTAAGGAGGGGAAGCCTTACTGGCTGGGAATGGGCCAGACTCTTCCGGAAGAAGGGCAAAACTTCTCCGGTGAGTGGAAGAAGGGCAAGAAGGATGAAAAGGGCAATGACATTCCGCTGGCGCACAAGAATGCGCGCTACACCATCCGCCTGAGCGAGTTGAAAAATGTTGATCCCAAACTCTACGATCCGGAAGGTGTTCCCGTCAGCGGGATTATTTACGGCGGACGGGATTCCGATACATCCGTTCCCGTTTATCAGAGCTTTGACTGGGCGCACGGCATGTTTATCGGCGCTTCCCTGGAATCGGAAACGACCGCCGCAACCATCGGCGCGGTTGGTGTTCGCGAGCTTTCTCCCATGGCCAATCTGGATTTCCTGGTGGTGTCGTTGGGAACATATCTTCGCAATCACCTGAAGTTCGGAGATCGATTGATTGTTAAACCACTTGTTTTTTCAACCAATTACTTCCTGAAAGAGGACGGGAAATTTATCAATGAGAAGGTGGATAAAAAAGTCTGGCTGATGTGGATGGAAGGCAGGGTGCACGGTGAATACAGTGCCATTGAAACCCCGATAGGCTATATTCCGAAATATGAGGATATTTCGAAGCTGTTTGTCCAGATTTTCGGCAGGAAATTTTCGCGGGAGGCTTATGACAAACTGTTCGCCATTCGGGTGGACAAATTTATGGAAAAACTGGACCGTGTGGAAAAAGCTTACCGGGAAGAAGAAAACATTCCCGATGAATTTTACGCCATCATGGATATGCTGAAAAACAGGTTGACTGCGGCCAGGGAAAAATCGGGGAAAGCGGTCATTCCTCCCGGAGAATTCGCAGGTATTTAACAGGTAAGGCGCAAGCTGATATTAAAGGAGCTTTTATGAAAGATACAAAGCAGGTTTTATCCCACCCCATCCGGATTCAGGATAACACATTCCGTGACGGGCATCAGTCCATTTATGCGACCAGAATGAAGACGGAGGACATGATTCCCATCGCTGAAGAAATGGATCAATGCGGTTTCTGGGCGATGGAAGTCTGGGGAGGCGCTACCTTTGACACGATGCACCGTTTTCTCGACGAAGATCCGTGGATGAGGCCCCGTATTTTGAAAAAATACGTGAAGAAAACACCCTTCACCATGTTGCTGCGCGGACAAAATCTGGTGGGCTACCGCCATTACGCCGATGATGTGGTCCGGGCGTTTGTGGATAAATCCTGCGAAATCGGCATTGACATTTTCCGTTGTTTTGACGCCTTGAACGATTTCCGCAACATCGAAACCTGCGTAGAGAGAATTAAAGCCAACGGCAAGCACTTTGAAGGCACGGTTTGCTATTCATTAACGGAAAGCCACCTGGGCGGGGAAATTTATACGCTTGATTTTTACGTGGCGAAAGCCAGAGAGCTCGAAAGCATGGGTGCGGATACCATCTGCATTAAAGATATGGCCGGACTGCTTTCCCCTTATGACGCATTCGATCTTTTTGCCGCGTTGAAAAAAGCCGTTAAAGCGCCCTTGCATCTGCACACACACTATACCAGCGGGATGGGCAGTATGTCCTACTTGAAGGCCATTGAAGCCGGTGTGGATATTATTGATACCTGTCTTGCTCCCTATGCGCTGAGGACTTCCATGCCCGCCTGCGAACCAATCGTGGCGGCGGTGCAGGGCAAGGAGAGGGATTCGGGCATTAATTTATACAAACTGCTGGAGTTAAGTGAGCATCTTGAACAGATTGCGCCGAAATACAAGCATCTTTTGGCTGATCAGAGGCTGTCCATCATTGACAACGGGGTGCTGGCGCATCAGATTCCGGGGGGGATGATCTCCAATCTGGCCAGCCAGCTCAAAGAAATGAAAGCTTTGCACCGTCTGCCCGAGATTTACAAGGAGGTGGTGCAGACGCGCAAGGACATGGGATATCCGCCTCTGGTCACGCCGGCGTCGCAGATTATCGGATCGCAGGCTGTGTTGAATGTTTTGTTCGGCCGTTATGTCAGGGTATCCAACCAGTTGAAGGATCTTGTTCTGGGGTTGTACGGCAGCACGCCGGCGCCGATTGATAAGGATTTGGCTAAAAAGATATTGAAAAATTATAAACGGGGACAGGAGCCGATTACCGGCCGGCCGGCTGACGACCTGCCGCCGGAAATTGAAGAGGCGAAAAAGACGATCGGCGGACTGGCGCGCACCGATGAAGATCTGTTGGGATGGATACTCTTTCCTCAAACGATGGAAAAGTATCTCAAACAAAAATATGGCGAAACCGTAAGCGCATCCGCATAATGCGTGACAAATTACTTGCGGTTACTCTTTAAGTCGGTTAAAGCTTGAAAATAAAAAAAGCCCTGCTGGTCAGACGGGGCTTTTTTTATTTGTATTCCTTCGATTTTCTTATCTCAGCATCTGCGGCAGGAAGATGGCAATTTGGGGAAAGATGATCAGCAGCAGGGCCAGGGCGATCATGGCGTAAAGCATGTGCAGGGACCCTTTGAAAACGGTATGCAGCGGGACATCGCGGGCGACTCCCGCCACGACATAGGCGTTGATGCCGACCGGCGGCGTGATCACACCCATTTCCGCGACAATCACGATAATGACGCCAAACCA
>CAZBGE010000052.1:0-21746 GCA_964491435.1 uncultured Smithella sp. | reverse complement strand
TCAACGGATGCCCGCCTTCTTCGATGCCCGCCGCGTAAATGCCGTCGAAGCCGATCTTTTCCGCGTGCAGCGCGTGCCGCAGGGCGCCGACTTTATGAAACATTTTCACACCGGCTTTTTTCAGCATGTCCACCGCTTCCATGCCCGCCACCTTATCCAGCGGGGTGCCGGAAAATTCGATGCCGGCAACCTTTTCTTCGGCGCATACTTTCACGTACATTTTGTGATGCTCCGGTGTAATGCGCACCGACGGCAAAAGAGTGATGGCGACGAAAAAAGGCTTGTCCGTCAGTTTGCGCGTCTCCCGAATGGCGGCGCGGAATTCATCCGCCGTTTCATAATTGCCCGCAGTCAGATTACCAATGCCGCCCGCATTGGAAACAGCCGCGCACAAACTCGGTTTGCACAGCCACATCATTGCGCCGCAGATAATCGGGTACTTCACGCCGAACATTTCCGTAATTGCCGTTTTAAACATGTTTGCCTCCTTTAAAATATTTAACGTTCAATTTTTTGCATCCGTTTTCAGACTTTTTTGAATGTTTTGCCCGACCTGCTTTTGAAACAAACGCCGCATGATATAATCGCGGTAGAAATCGCCCATCCGTGTGAGTTCGGCGGTGACGGCAACATTTTCCCGCATGGATTTGCCGGCAACCACCTTGCGGCGCAGCTCCATCTCCCGCTCCACGATTTTCTTGCCCAGTTCAACCCAAAAACTCAGATCCTGAAATCTTATCCCCAGGCGGGCCAGTTTTTTGATGCCCTCCCGGCCGACCAGAACATCCTCCTGATTATAGAGTGGTTTGTCCCCGTCCGTTGTAAAGGGCATGAGGATGCCCAGGCGCTGTGCCTGTTTTAATTCTTTTTCTGTCAGGCCCGTGGCGGCAAGAAATGCGGCGGAATTCAACAGGCCGTTTCCGGCGCTTTGGACAGACCCGAAAACGGCGTTTTCCACCGTTTCCGCTTCCTGAAGGCTGAGACCTTCATCCATGCGGCGCAAAATATTCTTGATCAGATAAAGGGGAAAATAGCGTTTTCCTTTAAGCTCCTGGATGGCGCGCAGCCGTTCAACACAGGCTTCGTCATAGTAGGCCATTTTTTCATTGGCTTTTTCGGGCTTAGGCAGCAGGCCTTCCCGGACATAATACCGGATGGTGGAAGCCGGAATGTTGCTGCGCCTGGAGATTTCACCAATTTTAAGTTTCATTCGCCGCACCAAACATTAAAGTTGAGCTTTAATGTTATAGTGCGATTGAGAGCGGCTGTCAAGAAAATAATGAAGAATAAAATTGTCGCAGAAAAAACTGGCGAAAATGATTCTAAAAGAGTACGGAAAAAGAAATTTTTAGAGGAAAAACAATGAAAATAGGTTTGACTTTGGGGGGCGGCGGCGTGCGGGGGCTGGCGCATGTTCCTATTCTGGAGGCGCTGGATGATCTGGGCGTCAAGCCGGACATTATTTCCGGAACCAGCGTGGGCGCCATCATCGGGGCTCTCTATGCTTCCGGAATGTCCGGAAAAGATATTCGGGAGCACATATTCCGGTATCTCATCCTGAAAGACGATACCTGGCGGGATATCGTAGCAAAGAAAAGCGACTTGCTGAAATGGGTCTCGGCGTTTTCCGCAGGAATGCCGCGGGGCGGATTTATGAAAACACAAAGATTCATCGAGTATCTTTTCAGCGAAATCAAAAAATCGGCTTTTGAAGATCTGGAGATTCCTCTTCTGGTTATCGCCGCAGAATATTGGACCGCACAGGAGGTAGTGTTTGAAACCGGCGCTCTGCTTCCTGCCCTGCAGGCCAGCATGGCCGTATCAGGAGTGTTTGCTCCGGTATCCATTGACGGCAAGGTTCTCATTGATGGAGGCGTTGTCAACCTGGTGCCTTATGATCACCTTTTAGAGCGAGTTGATTTCACCATCGCCGTTGATGTCAGCAAGGTTCGCCAAAACGGCCATCATCGAATCCCGGGAGCGTTTGAATCCGTCCTGGGGGCTTTCAACATCATGCAGACTTCGGCTCTTGCGGAAAAGATGAAATACAAAAAGCCGGACATCTATCTCCAGCCGGAAATACAGGATGTGCGGATGTTTGATTTTGGAAAAGCCGCGGATATTTTCCTGCAAGCCCAACCGGCGGTTGACTTACTGAGAAAACAACTGGACCATCCGTCCATGACGTGAGCATGCCGGGTAATCTTTACTCCGGCGCCGGAAACGATCTTTAGCGCAGATGGCCCGCCGTTTTCGTTTGAGTTAATTCTTCAATAAAAAGATTGAGCAAGGCATCTTCCGGAAAATTACATCGTTGCTGTCGCCAATCAGGATTCTTTCCAGACGGCCTTCCGCATGAGCGCGCAAAACGACGAGATCGATATTTTCTTCCTTGATAAATTTCAGAATTTCTTCAGATGGCTCTCCTTCTCGCACCACCGCTTTTATTTTCACGCCTTTGCTTATTTCACTGTCGATAAAACTATCCAGCTCCCCTTTAATCTTGTCCATGTCCTTCTTTCGCTCCTGGGCTTGCGACACCATGGGCAAGTTCCATCCCTGATACCACAAGGTATCAACGATATGTATCACGGTCAGCTCGGCATCGTATTTTGAAGCCAGTGAAACCGCTTTATGAATCACGCTGTGACAATATTTGGTCAACCAACTGACAGCCAGTATTTTCTTTGTATTTTCCATCTTCCACCTCCAAGTATGATATTGAGAATTATACTACTATCGCAAACAATCCCGTCAGCGCACAATCAGGACGGGAATATTCTTATCATTGTGTATGACGCCATACGAAACACTGCCCAGAACCGTGGCGGATAAGGGACTCTTGCCCCTGGAGCCCATAATAATAAGATTTGCTTTTGATTTTTTGGCTTCTTTGATAATCTCTTCCACAGGGTGTCCCATCTTGATGGAAATTTCCATCGCAACGCCTTTTTTATCACAGAGTTTCTTTATTTCTCCCGCATATCCTTCCGCTGCTTCTTTCAGATAGTCCTCCGCCGGCTCTGTGATACGCCTGGCTGTCTTCGATGCGGGAATGGTCTGGGCGGCCAGCAGGCGCTTGTCAATGACGCACAAGGCGACAATCGAGGCTTTCAATTGCTTGGCAAGATCAACGGCATACGCGGCGGCTTTTTGAGCTGTCTTTGACCCGTCTGATGTGACAATAATTTTTGAAATCATACGTCCTCCCGTTATCTGTTAAATTATATTGATAAGTTGTCGCCTGTCTCAATTAAAATATAAAATCATCCGTCCTTTATGTCAACTCATTATTGGGTCATTTTGCGGCAATCATGGACCGGCATGGCCTTTCTTTCTCTCCCAAACCGGAGCAAAAGCTTATGGTATCTTCACCAGGAGAAAATACACCGCGGCAAACGAATTTTCATCCGGATCTGCTAAGAGCGAGTGAGGCTGCGGCTTAAAAACATTATTTGATCTCCTGCTATTTGCTCAAAAAAAGGTTCAATATACACGTCAAAGTGATCACATTTATAGAGCATAAGCTGGCTTTTCGGCGCTTTCAGGGCGGCCTTCATGGCTGGATAAACAGGGGTGGTCAAGTCGTTGGCCGCAACCTGGACAAGCCAGGGCATGTTCATCTTCGACGCCAGTTTTCCGGGGGAATAAAGACCTACGGACAGGAAAACACGGGCGGCGACAAGCTCATTGGGCGTGAATCCCTCAGCATAGAGCTTCTTTACACTGTCTGCGGCGCCGGGCGCCGTCATGGCGGCAAGTTCGCCGGGATGTCCTATTGCCGGGACGTAGTATGGGGATCTGTGAAACGCCTGCCGCACCAGATCGCGACAGGCGGCCAGGCCAAGCCGCAATGCCTGAACAAGCCCGTTTGTGGCAGCCGTCGCCGGACCGCTTAAATGCGGCACCTGCGATATAACCGCAGCAATATCCGGATCCTGGCTGCCACCGGCGATGGCCAGGACATGCCCGCCGGAAAAAGACGTCCCCCAGAGAATGATCCGGTGAGGATCTACATGGGAAAGCCCTTTGACAAACTTAATCGCAGAGCGCCAATCCTGATGCTGTTTTTTGATATCGATTAACTGCCTCGGTTCACCCTCGCTCTCGCCGAAATGACGGTAATCAAACACAAGCGCGTGATACCCTGCCTGGACGAATCTTTCGGCATAGGCTTCAAGGCGCATTTCTTTTACTCCGCCAAAGCCATGCGCTAGGATAACACACGGGGCAATATTTTTACCGGCGGCCCAATAATGCCAGCCCGCGCACTTCAGACCAGCGGATATAAACTGAATGTCCTGCCGTTCAATCATGATCTGCTGTACCTCTTAAATCGCATAGTCATCACCCGGATGAAACAGGCTTGTTCAACCGGCGATGAAATCAAGGCTCCTGCCGGTATCTATTCCCAGCCATATTTCCTGAAGACCATGTGGCCTTCTTCACTGCCGAGAAAACGGGAAAGTTCGCTTGCGCTTTCTCGCGATGGGCCGGCCTTGGTCAGCGCTAAAGGGGTAGCGCGCAGCGTTTGTTTGCCGGCTGCGAACTGTAAAAATTCTTCAGCATCCGTAAGCTTTATGTGCCAGGACCGGTATGTTATCCAGGCATCTATCGATAGCGTGGACTGCCACACGGCAAAAGCATTTTCACCAGTGACAACTGTTTTGGCGATGTTTTGACGCATACCTGGAACAGCGTCAAAAAATTCATCCATTTTTTCAAGTTCGACCGCAAGAAGCGATACCCCCGTTGTTGCCAAGTCAGAAAGTGAATTGACGCGGCGCGGATTAGAAGCCCGCAAAATAATGCCTATCCTCCTCCGGAAGGGATAGCTCACCGTTTCTCTATCGATCAAGCCGGGGAAATTCTGGGCAAACTCTTCTAACATATTCTCCGCGCCAAAATACAGGAGATCTCCTATATCTTGGGCTTCCTGCGCCCATTCTTCGGGCGGCCCCTTGATAACTTTTACAGCTAAGCCTGATCTCTCTGCCCAAATGCCACAGCACTCTCTTACGGCCTCATACGGGCCTCCAGGACCATACACCCTTATTTCTTTCATTTCCAATTCCTCAAATTGTATTTATCCGGCGCACCGGGAGCAAAACATAAAAAATGATTTCCCGTGCCTCATAACTGACTGATATTATTAAAACCCATCCGATCCTTTTTTCTACAGGCTCAGCGCGAAGCTAAGCCGGAGCGCAAGCGCTCGGCTGTATTTATTATGTAAGCCGGGTTTCTTTTTCTGTAATCTTTCACTGAAATAGACCAACACAATAAACAGCATATTTGGTACAAGAACGATCAATGTTCTCAGGACCGCATTATTTTTGGTTACGTCTCGTTCTTTTCTTTTTTTCAAAACAGAGCAATAATTGGAAAATATTCCATCATATCAAACCATATAGATGACCCGATTTTCCACTTATGGCAATATTAAAGCATAAAACATGGATATTTCCGTTGTACACCCCACTGCCGACTATTCCGCCTCCGGCGGGTTTCTTAACGCATGACCTTAATATTATTTAAAATTTAATATGAAGCAGGTAAATCCACCGAAATTCCGCCCGAATCAGAATTTAAGGTTAATGGATCGCGTCCGTAAGTTCTTCAGTATCATTACCGCTTTTATCGCACGGAGCAAACCTGTTGTCAATGGATTCTTTGTTATATTCACTACTTCGGCGGTGAAACCCCTCCGGACCTGCCGGGCGCAAAAAATATTGAGGCTTTTCTTTTCCATTTGACTGCCGCCGGACAGGTAACTGCCTCAACACAAAGGCAGGCTCTCAACGCTCCTGTTTTCCTGTATGGTAAGGAGAACAAATTTGACGAACTCCTAACAAGTCACAAAAGCCGTCCCGCCTTCACGGGAAACGATCATGTCCCTCGTAACACCACGCGGGCATGAAAATCAGATCACTTACTGGTCTAAAGACCCGGACTACATCTGTAATGTAGTGCGCACCTTTTGGTGCGCTGCCTTGCTTCTATTTTTGTAGTAATGGCAAAAGTGGAAACAAATCGACTTTTCACAAGGCCATCAAATTTACCGCGCCCTGCGCGTTGGGAGAAAAAATGCTTTTCTGAATCATTTTCCCGCTCGCCATTGTCCATTTTGTTTTTGATTGACTTGTCTGCCGTTTGACGCTAAACTTAAAGTTAAGTCAAGATGTTGCATAAACGTTAACCCGGCTTTTTAACCAAACACGGTGCGATATTATGCTTCTTGAACAGCACACCCGGAAATCCGTTTTAAAAATCGCGGCATCCGGCGTCATTATCGGCCTTGTGACAATGGCTATTGCCGTCGGGGCGTATCATCAATCCGGCGAAGCCCGGCTTTGCGGGGCCTGTCACAGCATGAAACCGGTCCGGCAGCAGTGGAGCTTGTCCAACCATCATCATTTCGCCTGCGTAGAATGTCATCTGCCGGATACCCACATCGCCGGCAAACTTGTCTATAAAGCCAGGGCCGGCGTCAATGATTTAATTCATGAAACGATGCGCGATTATCAGGCTGGCATCGGCTTATCCCCCCATGCCCGTCAAATCATCAACGGCAACTGTATCCGCTGTCATGCTTCGACCATTGCAGCCACGCCGATGGCGCAGGACGGTGTTGATTGCTTGAAATGCCACCGTTATCTGGTTCACGGCAGAGGAAAAGATGAAGGAGGAATTAAAGTTGAAAAGTAAAAAACTGCTTGTAAAAATTCCGGTGGCCGTTTTCCTGGTTGTCCTGATGGTCATTTTGGCGCAAGTGTTTCTTTTTGCGCCGGACGACGCGGTAAAACTTGCCGCCTTGCCGGATACGGAATACGATCCGGCCGTTTGGGGAAAGCATTATCCTCTGGAATACAACAGTTACCTGAAAAATAAGACCATGGCGCCTTCGCCCGCCGGATTCGGCGGTTCCGTCAAGGATCAGAAATCCATCAAAGAGCCGGAAATTCTCATGAATTTTAAGGGATATGGCTTCAGCAAGGATTACACGGAAGACCGCGGGCATCCCTTTTCCATGGATGATTTAAAAGAAACCAAGCGCGTCACGCCGGCGACATCCGGATCTTGCATGACCTGCAAGACAGCCAATCTGCGCGACATTTATAAAGATATGGGGTGGAGTTATGCCAAAAAGCCGCTTGCCGAACTTCTGCCGCTCATCAAACATCCCATCGTCTGCGCCAATTGTCACCATCCCCAAACGATGAAACTGCGCGTACTCAACCCCGCCTTTATCGAGGCCATGCAAAGACGGGGCGTCGATGTTGCCAGGGCACCGCGCGAGGAGATGCGCAGCTACGTCTGCGGGCAGTGTCACGCGGAATATTACTTCAAGCCGGGCGACAAGCGCGTGATTTTTCCCTGGGATAAAGGTTTAAATCCGCAGGATATTTACGCCTATTACAAGGAAATTCCCTTTGGCTTTGACATGGACTGGCTGCATCCCGACTCGCAGACCAAGATACTCAAGGCGCAGCATCCCGACTATGAACTGGCAAGCGGCGGCGTCCACGGAAGATCCGGCGTCGCCTGCGCGGATTGCCATATGCCTTACATGCGGAAGGTAGGACGCAAATACTCATCGCACTGGGTCACCAGCCCGATGAAACACATTCAGGCTTCCTGCCGCACCTGTCACACGCAGGAGGAACAGTGGCTCCTGGAGCGGGTGAAAACCACACAAAACCATACCTTCAATTTGCAGCACACCGCAGGTCAGACAATCGCCCGGGCGCATGAAGCTATCGGGAAGGCGGGCGCGGCGTCCCATATCAATCAAGCTGAACTGGACAAAGCACGGGAGCTCCTCCGCCATGCGCAATGGCTTTGGGATTTCATCGCGGCGGAAAACTCCATGGGCTTTCATAATTCCAGCCAGTCCCTGAACACACTCGGCCAGTCCATCGATCTGGCGCATCAGTCGATTGCCGCGGCCAGCCGGGCGGCGGGCACGCATTATTAGCGAGCCATTCTGCGGCAAAGGTTTGCAGAACAGGTCCAAAGCGATTTAAAATGATTTTTGCAGGCAGTTACTTTAAGGATTTGCCGCTTTCCGCAAGTTTTTCCAGCGAATCTCGATCAATCAGCCTGATGTTGGCGCCCTCTTCCGCGATAAGCTTTTTATGCTTCATGTCACCCAGCGCGCGGGAAAGGGATTCCGGCCCCGTGCCCAGCAGGTTGGCCAGTTGCGTCTTGGAAATATTTAGTTTGATGAGATTTTTACCGCCCTGTTCCTGCGAAAGGTAAAGAAGGCAGGAGGCCAGGCGACCGGGTATTTCCTTGAGTGACAGATTCTCGACCTGGATGGTAAATGCCCTCAAACGCGCCGCCAGCAAGGCCAGAATATTCATCATCAATGAAGGTTTGCCGGTGATCAGCCGGATAAATTGGTGACGGCCGAAAAATAAAAGTCTGCTTTTCGTGATTGCTTTGGCATTGGCGGGGAATGATTGTCCCGAGAATACGGGCGCCGCGCCAATGGTATCGCCTTCTTTGACAATGTGCAGGATTTGTTCTTTTCCTTCCGGCGACAATTTGTAAACACTGACGCTGCCTGTGGCGATCAGATAGAAACCGGCGCCTTCATCTCCGTCATGAAAGATGACCTCCCCTTTGTGGAAGTGCTTGTTGACGGCTATTTTTTCGATTTCCGCGATATGTTCATCGGCCAATCCGCCGAAGAGCTGGCTTTCGATCAGAATATCACGCGTTTTTTTCATGGTTGACGTCCGTGGGGCGAAAAATTTCTTTTTCTTAACACAAGTCCGGGTTATGCAAAGCTGCGCGGCCGGCGGCGCATTTAAAAATGCCGCAAATGGCGATCAGATCATCGCGCCGGCGCTCAACCGGCTGACGCTTGCTATAAGCTGTAATCGCCCGCCGCTTCCGGTTGATAGATAATTTCATTCACCTTGATTTTCCGCACACCGGACGGAACGGACCATTCGATCAGATCCCCCTTGCGGTATCCGATAAGCGCCATTCCCAGGGGGGCCAGGATCGAAAGTTTATTTTCCGCGATATTGGCCGCATAGGGAAAGACCAGGGTATAGGTCATCTGCTCGCCGGATTCTGTGTCCGTGACGCTGACAGTGGAATTCATGGTGATCACTTCTTTGGGCACACATGCAGAATCAACCAGTATTCCACGGTACAATTCTTTTTCCAGCAGGTCGAGATTAACTTTGTTGTGTTTGGGCGAGGAGCGCACGCCTTCGATCAGTTCCAGCAGCCGATCCATATCAAATTTTGTAATGTATATCGTTCGTCCCGCCATGTTGATGAATCCCCCTTCTTGTTTCCCGAAATAATCGTTTGATAAATTGTTATGGGATGAAAAAACTGGTTAACGCTTATTTAAAGCGCTTATGCATGACGGCTGTAACTATAGGCAAATTCAGTAAGCATGTCAATGAGAATTACAGGATTTCAGATGTTGACGGATGGCCAGAACAAGCTCGCGGATATCCTTTTTCTTCAGAGCGGATTCCGGTAAATGACCGCCATGCCGGCCGGCCATCGCTCTGAGGAATTTGTTGGCCTGATCGCTGACAACCGGATCAACGCCAAAGCGCAGAAGCTGAAGCCTGTTCAACAAGGCGTTCTCTTCTCCATCGCCGGTTGTGATGAAAGCGCGTTCAATCAAATTGTCCACATCGAACTGCACAACGCTGCGCAGCACCACGCGGTCTCCGGCGTCATAACGCCCCAGCAAAGCGTCGAATTGCTGCAGAACCCATCCATCAATGCTTCCCAAAAAGCCGGCGGCAATGCCCGCCACCATGATCACAAAATGCATCTGGCTCCAATCAACGCATTGCTTGATCAGATCGCGGACGATCTGTCTTTCTTCCCCGGTAACAACAATGTTCCGGGCGAATCCGTCGCGCTCATCGGAAATAATCTGAGCCAAAAGCAAGAGCAGCATCGCTCCTCCCATGACTCTTTTTGACGGAAGAATGGCTCCCTGAGCCAGTTTAAGCAATTCCGGAAATTTGGAACGAATTCTTTCGGTAAGAGGATCCTGCGTGCTTCCCCAGCGATAGGCCTGGTGCAGATAAAAACCGAAGAGGCCGCTGCTTCTAATGCTCATGATCCTAAGCAGCTGGTCCACGTCGTCGGCCGTCTGGATGCTTAACTGTTCAACCAGATTGCGAGGCATTTTTGCGATGATTTCTTCAATGATCAAGCGCCGCTCATCCGGCTTCAGACCGGCCCAGTTCAACAGGTAGCCCGTCACGGCTTCGGATTCCAGGCATTCCACGGGATCGGCGGCGATTTCATAAACTTTCACGCGGTTGAAGACAAAAATATCATTCATCAGTTTTGAGATGTACGCGCTGACTCTTTCATAACGCGGATCATGGTTGATGCCCAGGGTCCAGATATAGGCGAGGAGACTTTTGTTGACTTTTGTCAGAACCTTCAAGAGCATTTTGTAATCATTGCGAAATACCTTGGGGGTGCTGATCAGATCGTAGAGCAGGGTTCTGAGCAAAAGCCACTCGCTCACATCCACAACATGCCTGCCGTTCAGATGGCCCGTGCACAGGAACTCTTTCAGCTGATGATGATCGATGGTGTCATTGCGCAATATTTCGATCATGTTGCTGAAATTAATGTTGTTCCTGACCAGGGAGGTGTTCCCGCTCCGGACAGAGTTCCACAATTGTTCACAGTAAACCCCTGTTTTGTGCTCGTACAGGCATTCGTTCAACACGTTGAGCCTTTCCAGGAAGGTCTCTTTAGAGGAATAGCTGATGAGCATCATAAAATCATCAATCAGCTCCGCATCGCTTTGTCCCGTCACGCACTCCAGCATGCCGCGGCATTGCGCCTCTTCGGTGGACAGGGGCAGCCGGAAAAGCTTGTGCACGCAAGGTTTCTCGACGGATTCGTCATAGCTCAAATAGCGATTCCATGTTTTCATCGCCGCCAGATACATGGTTTCATGGTTGAGCTTGCGCCCCGATGAATGGAGAATGGCGAGCATGATCGCATAGCCGATGCTTAAATAGACGGCTGGCTTCCAATTATCCTGAGCAAGCAAGGGATGAATATTAATAACGATATCCTGACCTGCAAACTCCACCATGTTGCTCCGGGCTTTGCCGCCGGCGGTAATGCGATATTTTTGCATCCACAGATAATCCACATAGCGAAAGGCGTAATTTTTTACAATTTTGTGAATAAAACCTGCGACTTCCTCGATAAATTCAGGGCGGACCAGCCCGGACGCGGCGGCGGCGGAAACATCAATCTGCAATCGCCGCCTGTCATTGGCAGCCGCGATGCCGTTGAGCCAGGTGGACGTCGGGCGGATGTGATAAATACCGGGCTTATTGAAAATATCCAGCGAGGACAATAAAAAATCGGGCCTGGTTTCATAGCTGTCGATGACAAGTTTGCGCAACCGGTTTTTGGCCACGGGGGCATGTTTTACCGCCAGCGCCGCATAATGAAAGACCGCGCCGGCGAAAACATCAAGGATTTCGGCATGGACGGCCGGAAACGATTTGATATGATCGAAATAGGGGATAAACAAATTCCAGTGCGCTTCGACAATTACATTCTTTCCGTCCATCATGATCTTCAAAAGCGCCTCACGGCGGCCAATGATATTGAAGGTGATATTGCAATCCCTGAAGCATAAAGGCGCAAGCAATGTTTCTAAACGTTCGTGGCCGATGGCCGTGACGCGATCGGAAAGGCTGGCATTTTTCCGGAGAAGCGACTGACATTGGGACAAAGTCAACAGGACAAATTCATTGTCTTGCGCGTTCTTGCGAAATGAGAAATCAGGCAGATCAATATTATCCGCCACGGCCGGATAAATAATGATTTTAACGGTTTTCAGATGCGCAACAGAAGGATGTTGTTTGAGGGCAAACGCCTTTTTCATGAAGCCTCCGGAAGAAAACATCCATTTTTTTCAACCGGGTTTTCCGGTTTGACAAGAAATCGCTTCCGTCATTTGAGCATATAGGGGATTCCAAGGATATGTCAATTATTTTTTCCCGGACAAAACGCATGAAATGAACGGGGAATTCTCCGGGGCAAGCAGTTCATGGCGGACATCGATGGATGAGCTGCCCGCCTTGCCTGATGAGACATGCCGCGGCCGGGCGCGGCGTTTTATCTGATACAGACGCTCAAAACTTCCATCAGGTCTGTTTCACCGGCCATAACCTTGGCGACTCCGCATTGCAGCAATGTTGCCATGCCTTCCGTCATCGCCGTTTTACGCAGCGCGGCAATCGATTTGCGGCTGATAATCATCTGCTTGATATTGTCGGAAGCCATCAGCAATTCAAAGAGACCCATCCGGCCGCGGTACCCCATATGATTGCATTCCTCGCATCCTTTCACCCTGTATAACTGAAAATCGTCATGGTAGGGAATATTAAGCGCGGCGAAGGCTTTTTCGCCGTAATGATGGGCCAGCTCCGCATATTCCTGCTCCGGCGGATGATAGGCTTCCTTGCACTTCGGGCACAGGCGGCGGACAAGCCTCTGGGCGAGAACGCAAAGCAGGGAGTCGGCGAAGGCGAAAGGATCGATGCCCATGTCGAGAAGCCGCACAATGGTTTCAGGCGCGTTATTGGTGTGGAGCGTACTCATGACCAGATGGCCGGTGGTTGATGCTTCGATGCCCATTTTCGCCGTTTCGTAATCGCGCATTTCCCCGACCATGATAATGTCAGGATCGGCGCGGAGAAAAGATCTCATCGCCGCCGCAAAATCCAGGCCGATTTTGTGATGGATCTGCAACTGCCGGATGCCTTGCTGCGTAATCTCCACGGGATCTTCCGCCGTCCATATTTTGACGTTGGGTTTGTTGATAATTTGAAGCGCGGCGTGGGCAGTGGTCGTTTTTCCTGAGCCAGTCGGTCCGACGATCAGAATCAGGCCATAGGGTTTCGTCAGCTGGGCTTTAAAGTGACGGTGGACTTTTTCAGGCATCCGGAGTTCGTCAAGGGTCATTATTTTGCCCCGCGTGAGAAGACGCAGCACCACGTCTTCCACATAGCCGTGTGTCGGCAGCGTGGCGACCCGCAGTTCAATTTCACTGGCGCCCGGCACCTTGTATTTGAGCTTTCCGTCCTGCGGCAGGCGTTTTTCCGTAATGTCCAGGTCAGCCATGATTTTGATGCGGGAAATGATGGCCGCTCTGTATTCAAAAGGAAAACTCTTATAATGAATGCATTCACCGTCGATCCGGAAGCGGATATTCACGAGTTTGTCCTTTGCATCCGGTTCAATATGAATGTCGGAAGCACGCTTATCATAAGCTTCATTGATGGCTTCGTTGATCAGTTTAACAATATTGACGTCCGCTTCCGAAACGGCGCTGGCTGCTTCCTTTTTAGCGTCGCCGTTTGCGCCGGCGGCACAGACAGGTTCATTTTCCGGCTCGCCGACATCATAGAAATATTCGATAAATTTCCAAATATCCTGTTTGGAGGCGGAAAGGTATTCCACGGATTTTGTTCTCAGGATATTTTCAATCATATCCCTTTTGATGATGTTGTCGGGATTGTCAACAATGACGACAATCTTCCCCCCCCTTAACGCCAAAGGCACCCATAATTCGCGCCTCAAGTATTCATAACGCAGATTCTTCAGCAGGTCTTCCGGAACTGGATATTCCCTGCTGAATTCAATGGAGCCGGCGGCGCTGGAAGCAGGCTTTACTTTCGCTCCCTGCTTTGGGCCAGGATGATGCAGGCCGTCATTTTCTGGAACGTAAGTTTCTGTTTTGTGATTCATGGCGATAATTCCTTAAAGCATGGACGCCGGACTTCTGCTACGCCTGATGGCGCGCCTGAAAGTCGTGATAGGCCGTCAGTTTGGCCAGAGCATTGACCGCCCGGGGAATGCCTTCATAGACGGGAATTCCCGCCGCGAGAAAAATATTTTTCAGAACGGGTATCCATTTCTTGATCTCCTCTTTCGGCTGGTATTGCCGCCAGACCACCATCACGGGTTTATCGCCCGCCCGTTTTCTTCCTTCGCGGGCCAGATACAGAGCGACTTTTTCGATATATCCGCGTCCCGTTTCCTTGTCATACAGCCAGTCCAGGGGAATGGAGACGATAATGTTGTCGATTTCGTCCGTTTCGGCAAGCAGCTGGAGAACATTTCCCATGACATCAAAACTGTAGAAGGCGATGGCCGCGTCGATCGGATTACGAATCATCGTGCCGGCGGGCGGAATCAATTTCCGCAATTCATTGATTAACCCGGGAGAGAAGGCCGGCAGCAAAAGGCCGGATTTGGCGCAATTGTCCGCCACGGCAACACCAGCTCCGCCGCCAAATCCCAGCACGGTTGTTTTCCGTCCCTTTGTTTTTCCTATGTACTGAAACGCCAGGGCCACGTCGGCCATTTCTTCAATGGAATCTACCAGTACGGCGCCGGTTTGCCTGAAAAACGCCCGCCAGATTTTTTCTCCGCCCGCCAGCGCGCCCGTATGCGAGGACACGGCCAGGGCGCCAGATTCGGAAAGCCCGCCTTTAAAGATAATAATTGGTTTTTCCCTGTTTATTTTTGTTACCAGTTTTAAGAAACGTGATCCGTCCTTCACGCCTTCCAGATACATGGTTATGATTTTTGTTTCATCGTCGTGGGCCAGATAATCCAGAAAATCAGTGCTGTCCAGCGTCAGGGCGTTGCCGTAGCTGACGGCCTTACTGAACCGGAGGCCGGTTTCGCCCGTCGCGTAGTTTGTAAAATCCTGCGCATTTCCGCCGCTCTGGCTGATAAGCGCCACGGAACCGCTTTCCGCAGATGCCCCCGACCAGGTCACCATCCTTGCTTTGGGCACGTAAAACCCCATGCAATTAGGGCCGATCACATGCAAACCGCCCTCCACGGCGATTTTTTCCATTTCCTCCTGAAGCCGGACGCCTTCCTCCTCTCCCGATTCCTTGAAGCCCGAGGTAAAGATCTGGACGGTCCTGTTTCCCGTGGCGGCGCATTCTCTCAGCACATCGGGAACAAGCGACGAACGCACGGTGACGATGACCAGATCCACCTGTCCGGGCAGGGACGTTAAATTCGGATAGGCCCTGACTCCGTCAATATCGCTGATTTTCGGATTGACGGGATATAGCCTGCCGGCATAGCCGAAATTGCGCATGCAGCCATACATGCCGGGGTAGTTGCCTTCCACCGGACGCGATGCGCCAACCACGGCGACGGATTTGGCGTTGACGGCGGCGTCCAGAGCCCGGCGGATTTCCCGCGCGCGCTTTTCGATTTCTTCTTCCGTTTCGCCGTTCGCCACGGGACGGGCATCTTTTTCTCCAAGCACGACCAGCGCATCCACGGCTTTGACTCGTCCGTCCGGCATGACAATCAGAGGGTTGATGTCCACTTCCCGGATTTCCGGATGTTCCATGCCCAGCCGCGCCAGTCCCAGAAGCGTCTGGCGCAATTGCCTCCGGTCAGCTGCCTTTTCACCCCGGAAATCGCCCAGCAGCTTGCCGCTTTTGATGTCGTCGATTAAATCATCGGCCTGCGCGTCGTTTAAGGGTGCAATGCGAAAGGACGCATCCGCCAGCGCCTCCGTAAAGACGCCGCCCAGCCCGAACATCACCGTCGGGCCAAACTGGGCGTCCCGGATCAAACCGGCGACAAATTCGCGCCTGCCTTCGACGAGCGGCTGGATCAGGCACCCTTCCCAGTCATTTCCGGCAGATGCCTTGATCCGGCGGTAAGCTTGCCGGACTTCGGAAACGGAGCGTAAATTCACCCTGACCAGCCCCCTTTCCGTCTTGTGAGTCAGTTTTGCGCCGTGCCCCTTCAAGACAACGGGAAAGCCCATTTCTCTCGCCTGCAAAACAGCTTTGTCTGCGCTTGTCACAACAGCTTCTTCCACAACGGGAATGCCATAAGCACTCAATAATTTTTTGGATTCGGATTCCGTAAGAGATGACCTTTCTTCTTTTTTAACGCGGTTGAGCAATGCAGCAACGTCCGACATATTCACTTTGATTTCTCCTTTTTAAAATTTTCCATTTGCGTTGGTCCGGACTCCATCCCCTGATCATATCCGGCGCGTTGTCCGTAACGGAAGCGTCAGGACAGCAGAATTTCCAGATCCTCGCGGTTCAGGGAGCGGAGCAAACCGGCATCCTCTCTGATGAGCGCCGCAAACAGATCCCGCTTGCTTTGCTGCAATTCCAGCACGCGCTCCTCGACCGTGTGGCGCGTAATCAGGCGATAGGCAAACACCTGCTGGGTCTGACCAATCCGGTGGGTGCGGTCAACAGCCTGCGCTTCAACAGCCGGGTTCCACCATGGATCCAGCAGATAAACGTATTCCGCCGCTGTCAGATTCAATCCCAAACCGCCCGCCCGCAAGCTGATCAGAAACAATTGCGCTTCATCGTCTTCCTGAAACGCCCGGACGAGCTGTTCGCGGTTTCTGATTTTGCCGTCGAGATACAGATAGCGGTATCCGTTGTCATCAAGCTGCTTTTTGACAATGGACAGAAAGCTGGTAAATTGCGAAAAAATAAGCGCCTTATGTCCTTCTTCAAAAATTTCAGCAAGCTGCGGCAGCAGGAATTCCGTCTTGGCGCTTGCGCCGCTTCTCCATTTCGGGTCGAGCAACCCCGGATGGCAGGCGGCCTGCCTCAGCCTCAGCAGCGCTTCCAGAACATGCATTTTGGATTTTCCGATGCCCTGCTCGTCAATCTGCTTCAAAAGGCTCAGCCGGTAATGATCGCGCAGTTCGTTGTAAAGTTTGGCCTGTGTTTTGTCCATTTCGCAATACACGACCTGTTCCGTTTTTTGCGGCAGTTCCGGCGCGACGAGTGTTTTGGTCCTGCGCAAAATGAACGGTTTGAGCGCCCGCGCCAAAAGCGTCCGGGTTTCGGGCGACGCGGCGTCTGCGTCGGCCGACATCCGCTTGAAAACGGAAGCCGATCCCAGCAGGCCCGGATTCAGAAATTCAAACAGGCTCCACAGTTCGCTTAAGTGATTCTCAATGGGAGTTCCGCTCAAAGCCAGACGGTGCTTAGCCTTCAACAAACGAACGGCTTTGGCGGAAACGGTCTCCGCGTTTTTAATCGCCTGCGCTTCATCGAGAATCACATAGTCAAATTCGATGTCCCGGAAGGCGGCGGCGTCGCGCCGCAGGGTGCCGTAAGTCGTGAGCACGAGATCATAGTTTTCAAAATGATCGCCGCCGGTCCTGCGCGCCAATCCCGTGTGATCCAGCACCCTCAACCCGGGTGTAAACCGGGCCGCTTCCTTTTGCCAGTTAAAGATAATGGAGCGGGGCGCCACCACCAGGGATGGTTTGACGCCGCCGTTATTTTCCGCCGCGGTTGAATCAGCTGCCTCAGTGCTTGCCCATGACTGCCGCGTTTCATAAAGCCTCAGCAGGCGGCGTTTTTCCAGCAGGGCAAGCACCTGCACCGTTTTTCCCAGGCCCATATCGTCGGCCAGGCAGCCGCCGTAACCGAACTGCCGCAAAAAGTCAAACCAGCCCAGGCCCTCCTCCTGATAACGGCGCAGCGCGCCTTGAAAAGAGGCCGGGGCGGCCGAAGGTTCAATACCGCAAAAATTCTGCAATTGCCGCCGCGTGTTTTCAAACAGCGCGTCGCAGGTAATTTCCGGCTGCGCAGCCAGCAGAGCATCCAGCAGACCGGCCTGACTTTTCCTGAAACGGACATGACCGTCATGCGTTTCGCCCATCCCGGCC
This sequence comes from uncultured Smithella sp., assembly GCA_964491435.1. Lineage (GTDB taxonomy): Bacteria > Desulfobacterota > Syntrophia > Syntrophales > Smithellaceae > UBA8904. The sequence goes on along the minus strand of CAZBGE010000052.1, from coordinate 4,015 downwards.
AGAAACGCATATTTCTTCAGCACATCTGCCGGGATGACACCGAATGTGCCGTCGGAAAGTTCAATCAGGCTTTCCTTTTTTTTCAGCGCCGCCAACAGCGCCGGCAGCCTGGCTTTCTGGTTTTCAAATTCACATTCGCCGCGCAGCTCGAACCAGTCAATGCCGGTTGTAACATTCAGAGAGAATGAACCGGCTTCGCGGTAGAGTTTTCCGTCCGCCTCGATACGCCAGCCCTGCGCCGTCAGCGCGGAGACAACCCGCGTAAACTTACCTGAATCAATTTCATGGGTTGCTTCGTCTCCCGTATCTTTGGCTGTTTTGAATCCCAGGTCCAGAAGCGTCCGGCAGGCGTTTTCTTCCGCGCCGGCATTTCTCAAAAGGTAGCAGCCCAGCGTTTCGGCGTAAAAGCCCCTGGCGCGGGGAAACGCGGCGACAGGACAGTTCCGGTAAAGAAAGTAGAGACTGGCCCGGAATTTCTTCTTTTCCTGACAATAGTAATGAGACTCTTGCGTACGCAATACCAGGCAGGTTTGGGCGTCGGCCGAGACTTCGCTCACTCGCAATTCCTCGGGAAACGCAAGGGGAGGCAAGCCCGGCAGAGAATAGAGCCTTTCGATAAAACGGCGAATATGCGGTCTGGGAATCTCCAGTCTTCCCTGTTTGCGTAAATGTTCGATCCAGGGAAACGCACCCAGATCATCAAGCCGGCAGACGCGTTTTCCGATAATCATAATCCCCTGACGCGTCATCAGCGAAGGCTCCGCCGCCGTTATTGCGCCTGATGAACTTTGCAGTCCGGCGGAGAAAGAATAATGCTCCCCGGAATCATCCGGGATAAGGCTTAAAACGGGAGTCCAGACTTCATCGGCATGCCATGTGAGCGGTCCCAGCAAAGTTTCATCCCAATCGTTCCGGGAAAAAAGCCTTCCGGTGACCGACATGGCCGGCAGCACAACCTCCGCCAGAGGGCGGGAGAGCATCAGGCTGAAGCTTCCGTAATAAGAGCGTGAATAATCGTAGGGGCTTTTCGCTCCGGACAGCATGGAAATGATTTTTGCGTCTTCATGCTCCAATTGCGACATGCAAATGGTGGAAATGTTTACAGGTTTAGTTTTGCCCCACTCGCCGTTTTTCTTGCGGCCGCGGCTGGAAATGTTTACGGCCAGATCACCCGCCGCGGAAGGTTGATAGCCACCGGACGCCTGGCTGAGGACGTAAACAATTTCTTTTTTGGCATCCGTTGGGACAGGCGCAGCGCTGTCTCCAAAAAGGTTAAAGGTATTGCGGATATCATCCAGACAAAGAGCCCAGAGCGGCGGCCCACGGTGTTTTTGCGGCGGCATTTTCCACCTCTGTTCAGGGCAGTTCAAGCCGTCTGCGGGAAGATCGTCAGGCGGAATAAGCTTAATCCGGATATGGGGATGCTTCCGGAAGGACTTCATGAGATTGCTTCGTTCAATCATGAGCAGGACTGCATAAATATGCTTGCAGTAATTCTCTTCCGCGTATGGACAAGTGCAGGAGACACCTAAGAAACCATCCCTCCATGCGATCTCGACATCATAAATTTCCGAACCCTGAACTTGCGCGCTGATGAATACGTCGTCCGCTTGATCAATATGAACCCTGCCATTATTGCAATACTGATTGCCGCGCTCACGGGTAAGCATGGAAAAAAAATGTCTGTTGTTCTCCAGAATGGACATGAAAATCTTCCTTCTTTCAGCCCTTGCCTGAGCAAAAAATAAGCAAACACCCGGGCAAGGCCATCGGCCTATCACAATTTGAGAGAAAAAAGAACAGGGAGAAGTCAAATATTTGATTGATGATTCTCCGTAAGCGTCTTTCGCGCGCTCAGGTCCTGCTGGCCATCCGGGCTTTGACAATTTCACAACCAGCTGTTATGCATCGGCAATCTTTCAACCGGAAGCTGACAAAATCTCAAAGAGATGTTGCGCCGGGGAGACAGAGCCGCTGTTCCCGGAAATTCTTGTTGAGGCGGATATCTTGAATGGAAAAGGCGATTACTTGCAATACATTATAAGACTCATCCTGAAACTTTATAAGGAATTTTCCGCGCAATGCAAGGGACAATCCTTTTATTGCAATGCATTGTCCGGTCATTCTACCTATAACATATCCATTAATTCCGACATGTCGGTTTCCTGCAATTGCCAAGACTATGATGGGCAGGGGCAGATCGGAATTTTAGCGGCGGATTCTTTTGAAAAAATATTCAGTTCCGAAAAAGCAAATCAGTTCCGGACAGAATTATCCCGTGGTAAACTTCCCATTCTTATTTGCTCCCGGTGTTCTGAATTGCGTGTTATTCCTAAAGTTAAAGCCGGCTATTTCGTTACTCACTACAAAATACCGGACGGCGGCATCATGCTGGAGAATACAATAAACTGCAACTTGAACTGCAGGGCCTGTTTACGGAAAAAGGTGGAAAAAAAAAGGCGGAAAAAAAATCTGAGTCTGGATGATGTCAAAAAGGTTTCTCTCCTGATCAAGAAACACGGCATCAGGTCACTGGCTTTTTTTAATCTGGGAGAACCTTTTCTCTCCAGAACAATTTATGAGGAGGTCAGGATGATCAGAGAGATGAATCCGTCTTTGACCATCATCGCCTCGACGAATGGTTATTTCATGGATACTGACGCCAAAAGGGAGGCCGCCCTGCTGATGGATCATGTTTTATTTTCCATCGACGGCATTTCCAATGAAGTGCTGGCAAAATATCAGAGGAACGGATCTTTTGACAGATCATTTGAAAACTTGAAGAAACTTGTGCAGTATCGGGCGGAGAAAGGCCGCCGGTCTCCGGTCATTGAATGGAAATATGTTCTTTTCAATTGGAACGACAAGCCGGAATACATTAGCCAAGCCGTTGCCATGGCTGAAAATGCCGGAGTTGATGTGCTTTCTTTCTGCCCGACCATGAACCCGGTTTACGGCATTTCGTGGCGCTATTATTGCGGACATTTTTTTAAAAAAGTAGGCGTAAAAAGCTGGAAGGGCAGGGAAATTGTTTTCCGGAAAGAGTAACATGCGCAGGGAAAATATTCCTCCGGAATGTCTTTCTTTTGAATAGTATTGAGTTATTCAATAAAAGGTTCTTTTTCAGGACAGGCCGGTTTTCCGGCGCTTGCTTTCACTCCGGTCAAAATGGTTTTTTTGTTTTTTTGCCGGAAATTGTTAAGAAGTTTGTTGACAAAACTTACTCCTTGATAGTAGGTACGCAAACGGAAAATGTAGGAAGTGTCCTCAGGATTTGGAAGTTTATTTTCCGAGTCCTGCAAGGATTTGAATTAATTATAGGATATTATCAACAAGTAAACTCCCGGTTCATCGGGGGCATACGGACAACAACTAAAGAAGTAAGGAGGCAGTATGGATTTAAGAGATGCGTATTTTGTTGACGGCGTACGGACATGGTTCGGGAAGGCCCGGCAGGACGGTCATTATTGGACCACCCGGGCGGATGATCTGGTAACCAAGGTCATGAAAGAACTCGTGAGAAGAAATCCCGGCGTACCATGGGATGAAGTGGATGACAATATCTGGGGCGCGACAACACAGGTTGGAGATCAGGGAACCACAATGGGCAGAGTCACAGTTTTGACCGCAGGCCTCTCGGAAAAGGTTGCCGGTTTTTCGGTGGACAGAATGTGCGCAGGCGGCATGACCTGCCAGGCCATCGGCTCGTCTTTCATTAAGACAGGGTGCGCGGATATCATCATCGCCGGCGGCGTCGAGCACATGGCTCACCATCCGATGGGCGCGGGCGCGGACCCGAATCCGCGGGTTGTCACAGAGAAAATGGTGGAAGTAAAGTATTTTAACATGGGCAACACGGCGGAAAAACTCCATGACTGGATGCCGGAAAACGGCGAACAGCCGGTCACCAAGGATGAGTCGGATGAATACGCTTTCCATTGCCTGCAGAAATATTTCAAAGCACTGGACGAAGGCTACTACGCAAAGCACTGCGTGGACATGACCGTATTCTCCC
>CAZBGE010000051.1:0-22023 GCA_964491435.1 uncultured Smithella sp. | reverse complement strand
ACGGACGCCATCCCAGACTTTTCAGCCGGTCGTTGCAGCCGCAGATAAACGGCGGCTCATCCTCTCGATAAGGCAAAGCCCCGAAACGGAGCAGGTCGGAACGATCCAGCAAACCGCCCAGCATTTCGAGCACCTGACGGACCGATACCGGCACGCCCGACGAAATATTAAAGACTCCCTGCTCCCCCTTTTCCGCAAGAAGACAGAATGCGGAAGCGACGTCCGCGACATGAATATAATCCCGAAGCTGTTCTCCGGCGGTGGCTTCAAAAGGCCGGCCGCAGGCAAGCGCTGCAATGGCCGCGGGCACCAGACGCCTTGGGTCTTCCCCCGGACCATAAGGATAAAAGACCCGGCCCCAGGCAAACGAAACGCCGGAGGCGGACGCAAGTTTATCGCCCAGAAGTCCGCAGGAGAGTTTGGCGGCGGCATAGAGGCTTACCGGCCGTGCCGGTGTGTCTTCGCGAAGGTAACCGAAATCCGTATCGTATTCGAGGCAGGTTCCAGCGCCGATAATCCGGCGGCAACCCGCCTCGCCCAGCGCCTGAAAAAGCGACAGGCTGAACGTCAGCGCGGAAAGATTCCGGGAAGAATGAAGATATTGTCCCGGTTCGGCATACCACGCCAGATGAATGCAGGCATCCGGTTGAAATTTCAGTATGAACTGGCGGATGACGCCGGATTCTTCCAGAGGCGCACGCAGGACGTCGATGCGTTCCTGCAGGCCTGACAGGCGGTCCAGAGGATCGTCAGGCAGGGCCACGACGGCCAGTTCATGATTTTGATCCAGCAGCCATCGGGCGACATGGGCGCCGATGAATCCGGATGCGCCGGTGAGCAGGACTTTCATGGTTTGCCCTCCCGGATTTTGATTTCCGGCAGGGCCGTCACGAATTTTCCGCCCCAGTCGAACACATAGGAATGCTGCCGGATGATTTCATCGACAATATTCCAGGGGAGCACCAGCACCGTGTCCGGCCGAGTTTCCTTCAAGGCGGAAGGCGGCAGGATCGGAATCCGGCTGCCGGGAAGATATTTGCCCTGTTTCGAGGCGGCTGCATCGCAGACGAAAGGCAGTAAATCCGGTTTCACGCCCGCATAGTTCAAAAGCGTATTGGCTTTTGCCGCCGCGCCGTAGCCGACCGTTTTTTTCCCCAGGCGTTTTTGTTCGATGAGAAAGGCCAGTAAGTTATTTTTGGCCTTATCGGCTTTTTTCTGAAAATCTGCGTAAACGGCAGGGGTTTGCAGTCCCCGGGTTTCCTCCAGCGCGAGCAGCGCAAACACCCTTGCCCCCGCAAAACGATGATCGTCTTCATGGCAGCCGTAAACGCGCAGGCTGCCGCCGTGCGTGGGCAGTTCTTCGACGTCGAATAGTCGAAGTCCGGCGGCGTCAAACATCCGGCTGACCGTGTAAAGAGACAGGTATGAATAATGTTCGTGATAGATGGTGTCAAACTGGCTGTGTTCGATCAGGCGCATGAGGTGAGGAAATTCAAGAGTGATGGTTCCGCCGGGCTTGAGCGCTTTTTTTAAACCGGCCGTGAAATCGTTAATGTCTGGCACGTGGGCGTATACGTTGTTGCCGACGATCAGATCGGCCAGGCGGCCTTCGCTGTTCATCTTTTCGGCAACGCGGACACCGAAAAATTTCCGCAGCACCGGAATGCCGATTTTTTCCGCAGCGACGGCCGTACCGGCTGTGGGTTCGATGCCGAGGCAGGGGATGTTGCGGGCGACAAAGTTTTTCAGCAGATAACCGTCGTTGGATGCGATTTCCAAGACAAAACTGTCCTGGTCCAGATGGAGGAGGTCGCAGATCATGGCGCTGTATCGGGCGGCATGGTCAAGCCAGCTGGTCGATGTGGAAGAAAAGTAGGCATAGTCGGGCCGAAAGAGTTCATCGGCATCCGCGTAATCTTCCGTCTGCACCAGCCAACAGTGATGACAGACAAACACTTTAAGTGGAAAGTAGAGCTCCGGAGCATGCAGGTCTTTTTCTAAAAGATAAGCGTTGGAAGGCGGTGCAGCGCTAAGATCAATCAGCTGATGCTGCAATGTATTTCCGCAGTGCCGGCAGTTCATAAACGCATCCCCGCAAAATGTTCGTCAATCAAGGCATGATTGCCATCCCGGTCGGAGATGGCGCTGACCGCAAGCGGCCAGGCAATTTTAAAAGCGGGATCATCAAATCTCAACCCGCGTTGATGGCCGGGGCTGAAGAAAGCCGAATGCTGATAGTAAACTTCGGTGTTGTCGGCAAGGGTTTGAAATCCGTGAGCGAAGCCTTCCGGAACGTAAAGAATATGACGGTTGGTGCTCGTCAATTCCGTGGCAAACCACTGCCGGAAAACGGGGGAACCGGGGCGAATATCAATGATGACATCATAAATCGCTCCGGCCGTACAGCGGACAAGTTTTGTCTCGGCATGCGGGGGAAGTTGATAATGCATGCCCCGCAGTGTGCCTTTTTGCTTGTTGAAGGAAATATTGCACTGAACAAGGTTGGGGTTCAATCCGTTCGCTTCAAATTCACGCCTGCAAAATACCCGAGAAAAAAATCCCCGCTCGTCTTCAATCAGATCAGGCGTGATGATAAAAGCTCCTTTTAATGGTGTTGGTGTAAAAATCATAAAATTTCCAAGTACTAACAATTATCTCGCAATACCAGGCCAAAAATAATTGGCCAAATATGCTATAGCCATTCCTGCATCCTTAAGCCTTCAATGTTTTCAAAGTGTTTTTTGTTTGCTGTAATGATTGTGGCGTGATGTGCGATTGCCACAGATGCAATCATCGCATCTGATTCCCCCGTAGGTTTTCCGATACTGCGAAGTTGGTTTTTTATCGTTCCACATATTTTTGCACATTCCAAATCAAAATCAATTACTTGAATAAGATCGATAAATTGATACATTTTTTCTAGATTCTTTTTTGCATTTTGTGATGCTTTTGCCCCATAATCCAACTCAGAAACAACAATGGCGCTGACAGAGATCTTATCAATATTCGATTTGATTTTTTCTGTAATTATCTTGTTGCCGTTGAAATACGCAATGACAATATTGGTATCAAGATGGATCATTTGAAATCAATACCCCTTCCAAAGTATTCATGACGGTCGCATTCAATTTCTTCAAAGATGGGATTGATTGTTGGATCACTTGACCATGCACCAGAAATTTCTTCGACAATTTTTTGTTTATCTTTTTTATTCAAGATTGGATGGATGTTTATTATGACATGTGTGCCATTGGGAATATTGATATTTTTCGGGAGTCTTATATTACCCATCTCCACCTTGCATTTTGCTGTAAGATTCATAATCGTGCCTCCGCTATTTTGTATGTAATTTTTTTGTAGTCCTATCTTCCGACATTTTGAAAACTCTTTTTGTAACATCTACTCTAAACATTAGGCCCACGCAATGTGTTTGCTTGTCGCATCTTCTGTGTAGCCATTAAGATGTTCAAGACTTGGCATTTTATTGAATTCATAAAAGGTTTTATACCACAAAGTTGTTTTCTTAATGGTTTCAAGGCCTGACCAGGTTGGTGTCCATTTCAATTTCGTCCGCGCTTTGGAACAATCGAGTCTGAGCAGTCCTGCTTCATGCGGTTGATTTTCATCCTGCTGAATTTCATATTCGGCTCTCGGCCAGGTTTTTTTTGCCAGTCTGACAATGTCGAGAACGGAAATATCGTCTTCTTCGGCCGGACCGAAGTTCCATGCTTCGGCAAATTCTTTCTGACCATCCAGAAGTTTTTGACCGACGTGCAAATAACCGCTCAGGGGTTCCAGCACATGTTGCCACGGGCGTGTGGCGTTGGGATTGCGGATGATAACTTTTTGCGATTGTGATGTGGCGCGCATGATGTCCGGAATTAAGCGGTCTGGCGCCCAATCGCCGCCCCCGATAACATTTCCCGCCCGGGCGGTGGCAAGGAGTGTTTGATGGGTTTTGTTATAGTCTTTAAGATTGAAAAAAGAATTCCGCCAGCAGCTTGTAACGATTTCTGCGCATCCTTTGGATGCGCTGTAGGGATCGTATCCTCCCAGCGCATCGACCTCCCGGTAACCCCAGAACCATTCTTTATTTTCATAGCATTTGTCGCTGGTTACAATCACTATGGCGCGAACGGAGTTGCACGCTTTTGCCGCTTCCAGAATATTGACGGTTCCCATAACATTGCTGGCAAAGGTTTCAACAGGGTCGAAGTAGGATTGCCGGACGATAGCCTGTGCCGCCAGATGAAAGACGATTTCCGGTTTTTGTTCTTTGAAAAGATGCTTGAGTTTGTCCACATCGCGCACATCCCCAATCACTGAGTTGATATCCAGGTTAAGCAAGTTGAAGTGATTGGGTTCAGTTGGTGGTGGCAGAGAATAGCCGGTAACCTTTGCGCCCAGTTGCAAAAGCCATAATGCGAGCCATGACCCCTTGAAACCCGTGTGCCCAGAGATAAGAATATTTTTATTTCGATAAATGTTTTTGAACATAGTCAATATGCTCTATTCCCAGATTTTCCACTTTGCCTGTCCTGACTTCCAGAGTTCTTCAAGAATTGCTTTGTCTCGTATGGCGTCCATGCACTGCCAAAAGCCGCGGTGCTTATAAGCTACCAGTTGGTTATCCGTGGAAAGTTTTTGGAGCGGATCATCCTCCCACATCAATTCATCAGAATTTTCAGGAAGATAATCGAATACTTCCGGCTTTAAAACAAAGAATCCGCCATTGATCCAGCCGCCGTCTCCTTGCACCTTTTCCTGAAAACTTGTGACGCGCGCGTCATTTTCCAGACCCATAAGACCGAAGCGGCCGGCAGGTTGGACAGCCGTGACGGTGGCGATTTTACCGTGTTCATGATGATAGTCGATCAGTTGTTTCAGGTTGACATCCGCCAGTCCGTCGCCGTAGGTCAGCAGAAATTCTTCATTGCCGATATAACGCCGGCTGCGTTTGAGGCGGCCCGCCGTCCGTGTATTCAGCCCCGTATCCACCAGCGTAACGCGGAATTTTTCTGTATTGGAGCGGTGAACTTCGAAGCTGTTTGTCAGAAGGTTGACGGTGACATCTGAATTATAAACATAATAGTTAAGAAAATATTCTTTAATGACATAACTTTTATAGCCGACACAGATGATAAAATCATTAAAGCCCTGGGCTTCGAATATTTTCATCAGGTGCCATAAGATGGGTTTTTCGCCGATTTCAATCATGGGCTTTGGTTTCAGATAGGACTCTTCGGAAATTCGTGTTCCGATGCCGCCAGCAAATATTACAACTTTCATGATTATTTTCCCCTTCGGGTTTTTGTCACCATATCAAATAATAACTAGTTTAGCAATATCAGTGCCATTTCAATTGGAGCATGGATAAGCACTGTTTAATCAAGCCCATCCCGCCATTTCATATTGCGAGATAATCCGTTAATTTTAATATGATATGTGCCGATTCCTGAACGATCATGGCAGATTAAGTATTTTTTCAGAGGTCATGAATGCTGAATCTATAATCGCGCCAGTGGCCAATTTCTTGACGAAATTCTCTTGATAACAAAATTGCCGTCAAATAACCGGCGATTTTGCTTTGTTTTTATCATGCAATACATTGGCACATTGTTTTGAAATTCGCATTTTATCTTGACAGAAGGGACTCTTATTTGTACTGCAATCAGCAAATTTGCGTAAATAAACAAAAGGAATCCGTGCCATGTCAGAAAATCCGCTGCGATTACTTATGAATCCACGATCCATTGCCGTGGTTGGCGCCAATAATGATCTTTCCAAAATGGGAACCATTCAGGCGCTAAGCATTATCAAAGACGGCTATGCGGGCAAATTTTATCCCATTCACCTGAAGGAAAAAACCGTTTTGGGACATCCGGCCTATCCATCGGCGGCGGAGCTGCCGGAAACTCCCGATCTGGCGGTTCTTATTGTTCCGAATAAAACAGTTGCCACGCTGCTTGATGACTTTGGTAAAATCGGCACGAAAAGAGCTGTGATTATTACGGCGGGGTTCAAGGAAACCGGCGCGGCCGGGCATCATCTGGAAGAGAAGATTAAGGCTGTCGCGCAACAGCATGGGATGCGCTTTGTCGGGCCGAATTGCATGGGAATCATCAACTCCGAGATTTCTCTCAATACAACGGTTTCACCGTTAAAGACCGGTTACGGACTTTTAGGTTTTGCCTCTCAGAGCGGCACATATGTGACGCAGGTTTTGCCTTATTTAAAGAAAAAAGGTATCCGGTTCAGTAAGGCCGTCAGTCTGGGCAACGAAGCGAATATCAATATCATTGACGCGCTGGAATACTTGGGCGAGGATGAGCAGACTAGGGCGATTATTCTTTATATTGAAGGTATCCGTGATGGAAGGCGTTTTGTGGAAGTTGCCCGCCGGATAACAGCGCATAAACCGGTGCTGGCGCAATATGTCGGCGGTTCGTCTTCCGGCGCGCGCGCGGGTGCGAGCCACACGGGCGCGATGGCGGGGCCGGATTTTCTCTACGATGGCGTTTTTCAGCAGGCGGGGATCATTCGCGTCCACAAAATTGAAGATCTTTATGCTCATGGCTGGACGCTGGCCACGCAGCCGCCGATGCGGGGAAGGCGGGTGGGGGTGATAACGAATTCCGGCGGGCCGGGATCGGCCATCGCTTATACATGCGATCAGGTCGACTTGGAAGTTCCCCGGTTTTCGGAGCGGCTTCAACAGGAAATCAAGTCGCACATCGAATCTCACGCATCGGCCGCCAATCCGGTGGATATGACATTTGACTTAAGCATGGAGAAATTGTCCACGACGTTACCGGAAATCATTATGAAAAGCGGCGAGGTGGACGCGATTGTTCTGCACGGGATCGCTCATTCTGGTTTCATGACCGAAGTCTATTCTAGCATGAGCGAACTGCTGGAAGGGATGAGCTGTGAAGATTTTCTTCATGCGACCAAGCCTGCTGTCGAAGCTGCTTTTAAGCTGCCGCATCAGTATGATGCGCCCCTGGTGATTTCGAATTTTTTTGATCAGGACGATGATATTACGCAAGGTTATCAGAATGCCAATATTCCGGTTTTTCATTCTCCGGAAAACGCCGCCCGCGCGCTGGGAACACTTTACCGCTATCAAGGGATTAAAGAGCGCATTCGGGCCGCCGTCCCGGTTATGCCGCAGGTGCGGGAGCAGGCGACGGAGATCATCCGGCAGGCTCAGGCTGCGGGCCATACTGTGCTTGATGAGCATGCGGCCAAGCAATTATTGGCCGCTTATGACGCGCCCGTAACCCGTGAGGCGCTGGCTTTGACAAAAGCAGATGCGGCAGAGGCCGCGGAACGCATCGGGTATCCTGTCGCTTTGAAGGCTTGCAGTTGGGATATCACGCACAAAAGCGGCAAGGGCTTGATTGTATTAGATATGGAAAATGAAGCCGTGGTTAAAAAAGCATTTGATCATATTCAGAAATCCGCGGGACGGTATCTGCCTGTGCTGGTGCAGGAAATGGTGAAGGGGGGACGTGAATTTCTGGCCGGTATGACACGCTTTGACGGGTTTGCGCCGTGCGTGGTTTTCGGTTTGGGCGGTGTATTGACGGAGATTTACCATGATACGGCGATCCGTCAGGCGCCTCTGACTGCGGCTGATGCAGAGGAGATGTTTGCTGACCTGCGCACGGGCAAGTTATTGGGAGAGTATCGGGGTATGCCGCCTGTGAAACTGGATGTGTTGACGCGGATCCTTCAGACGCTTGGCCATATCGCGCTTCTGCATCCCGAAATTGCCGAAATCGACCTCAATCCAATCATCATTCGCGGCGACGAACCGGTTGTGGCGGATGCACTGATAGTGCTGAGGTCTGGGGGATAGTGGATGGCGGATAGTTCAACGTCATTTTTTCTTTGATTTCTTCATCAAGTCGCCCAGTGTGCCCATAGTTTTGGGGGCTTTGGGCATGTAGCTTGTGTAGTCGTCACTTTCCTCCGCAGAGCCCTTTTTATCCCCGCTGGTTGACGCCAGATCAAGCGATATCCTCTTGTTGTCGCGATCAATTTTTTCAATCTTTACATCGATGACCCGGTCCTTGGACAAAACGTCCTGGGCATGCTTGATTTTTTTGCCCTTGCCCAGTTTGGAGATGTGCAACAGCCCATCGACTCCTGCTTCCAGCGTGATAAACGCGCCGAAATCCGTCAGGCGGGAAACAGTGCCTTGATGGATGCTGCCTTCGACGTAGTTGCGTACAACGTCATTCCAGGGATCGGGCAGGGTGTCCTTGAAGGATAAGGTCACGCGGTCGTTTTCCCAATCCAGGTTGATGATGACGGCTTCGATGGTGTCACCGGGTTTATAGAGGGTTTTGGTGTCTTCCACCCGGCCCCAGGCCATTTCGGAAACCGGCAGGAGCGCCTGCGCGCCGCCGATATCGACAAATGCGCCGAAGTCGCGCACGGAGGTGACCACGCCTTTTACGGTCATGCCCTTTTGCAGTGAGTCTTTCAGTGCGGATTTCTTCTCCTGTTCGATTTTGTCCAGCAGCGGGCGTCGCGAAAGGATGATCTTGCGGCCATTTTCACCATATTCAATGACGATGAAGTCGAATTTCTTGCCGACGTAGTCCGCGGCGTTGTCGATTCTTCTGGCGTCCATCTGCGAGTAGGGACAGAAGCCGCTGGCGCTGGCGCTGATTTTTACGGAGAAGCCGCCTTTGATTTCCTTTTCAACAGTGGCTTCCAGAGGAATCGCGTTTTGATGGGCGTTGACCAGAAATTCATCCACGCTTTTGCGCGCCAGCAATTTGGTGGTAAAAAGTCTTTCGCTGTGACGCGATGACAGGAAATAGGCGGTGACCGTGTCGCCTTCCTTGATGGTCAAATTTCCTGCGTCATCGAGGAATTCCTTTTTATCCATGTAGCCTTCGCTCTTGGCGCCCAGATCGATGAAAACCCATTCGGGAGAAATTTTTACAATCGTTGCTTCCACTTTTTCTCCCACGGCGAAGCGCTTAGGGGTGGCATAGGATTCTTCGAACATTTCAGCAAAAGTTTTTGTATCATCCATAGTCTATAGGTCCTTTTATTTCATGTTTTCTGTAATTTCGCCGCCTCAATATCACGAAAAGTTATATTTGTCCTTCAGAAATTTATCATCCTGTCCGCAAACAGCAAGAAAATGAAAAATATGTGGATTAATTGGGGAATATATATTATGCAGTGCCATCATAATCGTTAAGGAGTTAAATAACTTATGCGTTTTGAAATTTCCCGCGGCGGCAGCGGGCTGACGTATGAAATCCGCAATATTGTCATGATTGCCAAGAAAATGCAGGAATACGGAGTGAAAATCATCTGGGAAAATATCGGTGACCCGGTTCAGAAAGGGGAAAATATTCCCGGCTGGATGAAAGAGGTTCTAATCGATATTCTTAAGGAGGATATGTCCTACGCTTATTCGCCAACTAAGGGGGTTGACGCCACCCGTAAATTTATCGCCGACCGTGTAAATGCCCGTGGGAAAATTCAAATATCGCCCGAAGATGTCATTTTTTTCAATGGGCTGGGTGACGCGATTGCCCGCGCATACAGTTCCATCCAGGTTGACGCCCGCATGATCATGCCGGAGCCGACTTATTCCACGCACTTAATGGCAGAAGTGCTGCATGCATCGTTTCCGGCCAATACTTACCGGATGAACCCTTATAATAACTGGCATCCGGATCTGCGCGAACTGGAGCAGAAAGTGCGCAGCCACCGGGCGATCGTCGGCATTTTGATTATTAATCCCGATAATCCGACCGGATTTGTTTATCCGGCCGAGGCGGTTGAAACGGTTGTCAGGATCGCCCGCGAGAATGATCTTTTTGTGATTGCCGATGAAACCTACATCAATATTGTTTATAACGGTAAAAAAACTTTACCGATTGGCGACGTGATTGGCGATGTTCCGGGCATCGCCATGAAAGGCATTTCCAAGGAGCTGCCCTGGCCGGGTGCGCGCTGCGGCTGGATGGAAGTGTATAATGCGGACAAAGATCCGATTTTTAACCGCTTTATTAATACGATTTTGCATCAAAAGATGTCGGAAGTCTGTTCCACGACACTGCCGCAAATGGCGATCCCAAAGATTATGACGCATCCTGAGTATGAAAATTATTTGCGGGATCGCACGCAACACTATGAAAAACTTTCCGCCATCGCCTATGGTGTTTTAAAAGACGTTCCTTTTGTGATCGCCAACAAAACCAACGGTGCGTTTTACATGACTGTTCTTTTCAACGAGTCGGTGATGAACGAAAGGCAGAGCTTGCCCATTGAGCAGCCGGAGATTCGCTCCTATGTGGAAGGATTGACCAAGAATATAGAATTTGACAAGAGGTTTGTTTACTATCTGCTGGCGTCCACGGGAATCTGTGTCGTTCCGCTGACGTCATTTTTTTCGCCTCTGCTGGGCTTCCGCATGACGCTCTTGGATAAGGATATTGATGAATTCGAATATGTCGTAAAGACTATTGCGGCGAAAATTACCGAATATATTAATTCGAGCAAATAGATGGATGGTGAATAGTGAATAGTTGATAGTGAAAAGCTCATAGCAAAAAGATAAAGAGAGGCAAGGGGTGATAGGCGAAATTGGATAATGAATAATTGATGGATGGTTGTTGATAACAAAGAAAAGAGCGGAAGGCTTATAACCTTCCGCTCTTTGTTTTTGTCGGATACTGTTAGTATCTGCCGCCGCGATTTCCACCGCCGCCGCGATTTCCACCGCCCCGGTATCCGCCGCCACCGCCCCGGTTTCCACCGCCGCCTGCGCCGAATTCTTTTTTCGGTCTGGCTTCGTTGACGGTAATGGCCTTGCCGTCCAGCATGCCGCCGTTAAACTTCTGAATGGCCGCCGTTGCGCCTTCTTCCGTTTTCATTTCGACAAAGCCGAACCCTTTGGACTGGCCGGTAAATTTGTCTTTGATAATTGACGCGGAGGCGACTTCGCCTGCTTCCGCAAAGTTTGCCTTCAGATCATCATCCGTGACCTTGAAGGACAGATTGCCGACATACAAATTCTTATTCATGTTTGTTCCCTTTCCTTTATGCCGATCATTGGCATATGCTAAACCTTCATTCCCCCGTGGGGTTCCACAAAGCATCGTCATCACCCCCATCCAGCTCCTGATTGAGAAGGAAGGTTGAAGGGAGGGCCTGTATGCCTCACCTGACCAGGCTGTCCAAACCTGGTTTGCCAATACCGCCTGCAACTAAAAAAGAATGTTGGCTTCTGCGGTGTGTTAACAAAAAACCACCGGGATAAAAAGATGTTCCGGTGGTTGCGTCTCATTGATTAAAAAATGGTATATATTCTAAAAAACAGCACGCTCTCTTTTACTCAACTTGGTCACAACATCGGATAATAGTCAAGCGGGATTTTTGCGGAATGATTTGCCCTGGAACCGTGATAATTTATTCGTATCAAGACGTTTTTCTGTTATAATCCCCCAAATTTTGCGGTGAGACAGTGTTTCGGCTGCCGCATTTAAGAAGGAGGCGACTATGTTTGAGTATATGCTGACGAAAGATCAGATTAAAATCCGGGACGAAGTACGCGATTTTGTCAGAGGGATTCCCCGGCAGATGATTCTGGACATGGATACGGATACCATCAAATTTCCTAAAGAGTTTCTGCGGGAAGCCGCGCAGCGAAATCTGATGGGTTGCCGTTATCCGAAAAAATGGGGCGGCCGGGATATGGATTGGGTGACCACATGCATGATCATGGAAGAGGTGGGAGTGCTGGGATATGAATTTGCCTGTGTCTTTGGTGTGGGGGCGGAACTGGTCTGCGATGCGATTATTCTGCATGGCACGGATGAACAGAAAGAAAAGTACGTCAAGCCTCTTTTGCGCGGTGATTTATTTGCGGCGGAATGCCTGACCGAGCCGCGTGGCGGGTCTGATTTTTTCGGGGCGACGACTAAAGCTGAGGATTGCGGCGACTACTATCTCCTGAATGGTCAGAAACGGTTTATTGTCGGCGCGGAGGGCGCTGATTTTTTTCTTCTGTATGCGAAAACCCATCCTGAAGCCAGACCCCAGGATTCCATAACCTGTTTTATTGTTGATCGCGTCGAAGGCGTTGAAGTGAAATATTTGTATGGTCTGATGGGTTGCCGCGGCGGCGGTACGGGGCGCATCATCTTCAGGAATGTCAAGGTGCCCAAAGCCAATGTTGTGGGTAAAATTCAGGGCGCTCATGCGGTTTTCAATACAATGATGATTCCCGAGCGACTGGGAACCGCAGCCATGACTATTGGCGCGGCGAAGCCGGCTTTGGATGTCGCCACTAATTATACATCCCGGCGCAAAGCTTTCGGTCAGGTGCTCAACCAGTTTGAAGGCGTCAGTTTTCAGGTGGCCGAAGCGGTGATGTTGCTGGATGCGGCGCGGGCCATGGCCTATGCGACAGCGCGCGCGGTGGATGAGCGCGCGGACATGAACCTCATTCGCCGGATGGTTTCACAGAGCAAAAAATTTATCACGGAATCCTGTCAGAAAGCAGTTCATAATTCTATGCAGGTGATGGGCGGTATCGCTTATACAAATGTCTTTCCCATCGAGCGTATCTATCGGGATATTCGTCTGGCGTCGATTTGGACGGGCACCAGTGAAGTCATGTCCATGATCACGGCGCATGAGTGGTACCGCGAATATTTCCGCGAAAAGAACAAATTGAAGACACGCGATTATGAGCTGGATGCGCCCGAAGCCTCGGATGATGAAAAAGTCTATGACGACGATGATATGTGGAAGAAAGGTTGGTAGGAGAACCTGTTGATTTTATAAGAGTAACCTTCCTGCCGGTGATCTCTTGCCGGGTGATTCCGAATGTCTTCTGACCGGTCTAAATATTTCTTGACACGGGGTTGATATTAAGGTAGGTGAATGCCCAAGGCTGGTATGACTTGCAGTCAAATTTTGACCTCATGTTCATAAGTCAGTAACATTCAATAATGTTTTTAGTACGTTAGAAAAAGTGACGGCCTCGTAATAATTTGAGCATCAGGATCAGACACAATAATGTAATTTTTATGGCGAAACGTTAGGCAAGCGTTTAAAAATACAAAACTTTAAACTAGGAGGAGTAATTAACATGGCGGATGCAAAAGTTCAGTTGAAGGAGATATATCCTATTCCGGAAAAGGCGAAAGCGAAAGCCTGGATCAGCGGAAGAGAAGCTTATGACAAGATGTGGAAGCGTTCGGTTGAGGAACCTGAGAAGTTCTGGGCGGAAATCGCCGAGCAGCAGGTAACCTGGTTCAAAAAATGGGACAAGGTGATGGATTACAACTTTGACATTAAAAAAGGTCCCATCTATGTGAAGTTCTTTGAAGGCGGCAAACTGAATGTCTCCTATAACTGTCTGGACAGACACCTTGAAAAACGCGGCAATCAGGTTGCGATTCAGTGGGAAGGCAACGAGCCCGGTGAAGAAAGAGCAATCACTTATAAGCAACTGCATGAAGAAGTCTGCAAATTCGCCAATGTTCTGAAGTCCAAGGGCGTTCAGAAGGGCGACCGCGTCTGTCTGTATATGCCGATGGTTCCTGAACTGGGCATCGCCGCGCTGGCCTGCTCCCGCATCGGCGCCATTCACTGCATCGTTTTCGGCGGATTCAGCGCTGACGCTCTCCGCGACAGAATCGTCAACGGCGGCGCCAAAGTGCTGGTGGTCTGCGATGGCACCTTCCGCGGCAACAAGGCTGTTCCCCAGAAAGCGACGGCTGATGAAGCATTGAAGCAGTGCCCGACCATTACGTCCGTGATCGTGGTCAACAGAGTCGGCGACAAGATCAAATGCGACATGACCTCCGGCCGCGACACCTGGTATCATGAAGAAGTCGCCAAAGCCTCCGCAGATTGCAAACCGGAAGAGATGGATGCTGAAGATCCTCTGTTCATCCTTTACACCTCCGGTTCCACCGGACAGCCCAAGGGCGTTATGCACACCACGGGCGGCTACCTGGTTTACGGCTCCTACACCCAGAAGATGATTTTTGATTACCATGACGGCGATATGTACTGGTGCACCGCCGACCTGGGCTGGGTCACCGGTCACACCTACATTCTGTACGGTCCTCTCTGCAACGGCGCCACCTCGATCATGTTCGAAGGCGTTCCCAACTATCCGACCTACAGCCGCTTCTGGCAGGTTGTTGAAAAATACAAGGTCAACATTTTCTACACCGCTCCGACCGCGATCCGCGCGATTGCCAAGGAAGGCGATGAGTTCGTGAAGAAGTGCGACATTTCTTCTCTGCAGACTCTGGGAACCGTCGGCGAGCCGATCAACCCCGAAGCCTGGAACTGGTATTTCAACCTGATCGGCCGCGGCGAATGCCCGATCGTGGACACCTGGTGGCAGACGGAAACCGGCGGCATTCTGATTACCCCGCTGCCCGGCGCCATTGAAATCAAACCCGGCATGGCGACCCTGCCCTTCTTCGGCGTACAGCCCGTGCTCGTCGATGACGAAGGCAAGGAATTCAAGGAAACCGAAGCCAGCGGCGCGCTGTGCATCAAAGTTCCGTGGCCTGGCATTATGAGAGGCGTTTACGGCGATCCCAAGCGCTTCCAGGAAACCTATTTCGAACAGTTCCCCGGCTACTATGTGACCGGTGACGGCTGCCGCCGTGACAAGGACGGTTACTATCAGATTACCGGCCGTATCGACGACGTTATCAACGTGTCCGGTCACCGCATGGGCACCGCCGAAGTGGAAAGCGCGCTGGTCGCCCATCCGACCGTCGCGGAAGCCGCGGTTGTCGGCATGCCGCACGACATCAAGGGCCAGGGCATTTACGCTTACGTTACCCTGAAGACAGGCGTCGAAAAGACCGACGCTTTGAAAAAAGAATTAGTTGCTCATGTCCGCACGGTCATCGGACCCATCGCGACCCCAGACAAGATTCAATGGGCCGATGGTCTTCCCAAAACCCGCTCCGGCAAGATCATGAGAAGAATTTTGAAAAAGGTTGCGGCGAATGATCTCGGCAACCTCGGTGACACCAGTACGCTGGCTGATCCATCGGTTGTTGATGATATCGTCAAAAACAGACTGTAGTAAGGATGCCCGGTTCTCTCCGAGAGGGAATCGGGCGTTTTTATAGAATGAAGGTTGTAAGAAAATTTTAAATGCACGGATCGTTCTAGTGTACGACGTGCAGGAGAAGGAGGTTTTTGACAGTGAATATTATTGCATGCGTGAAGCAAGTGCCGGACACCGAAGCACAGATTAAGGTCAAAGCTGACGGATCAGGCATCGAGGAAGGCCAGATCAAGTGGGTTATGAATCCCTATGATGAATTTGGCGTGGAAGAAGCATTAAAACTGAAAGAGAAAAATGGCGGCGATGTGACAATCGTTTGCGTTGGTCCCGCGAGAGCGATGGAAACTATCCGGACAGCTCTGGCCATGGGCGCCGACAAGGGCGTGCACATTTGCGATGCGGCATTCGACAACGCGGATGCGTTTGTGACGGCTAACGCACTGGCGGCTGTGATCAAGACCCTGCCCCACGACATCATTTTCTGCGGACAGCGGGCCATCGACGATGACGCCGGCCAGGTTGGCGCCATGCTGGCGGAAGCTCTGAATCTGCCGCAATTGACCTTGGTCACTAAGCTGGAATACGCCGGATCAGCGGTTAAAGTGGTTCGCCCGATTGAAGGCGCTCAGCTGTCGATTGAAACAGCTCTGCCCGCCGTTGTGACCTGTCAGAAGGGCCTCAATGAACCGCGTTACGCGTCTCTGCCCGGCATCATGAAAGCGAAGAAGAAACCGGTTGATGTGAAAAATGCGGCAGCAATCGGTGTCGCCACCGACGCAAAAGCCAAAGTAGCCAAAACCGTTCCACCTCCGGCCAGACCTCCCGGAAAGATCATCTGCGGAGACGATGCCGCACTAAAGGCGGCGGAGCTGGGCAAGTTACTCAGAGAAGAAGCAAAAGCTATTTAATTAAGAAGCGGAGGAATTGAAAAATGGCAAAAGGAGTCATGATAGTAGCGGAACAGCGAGACGGCGCGCTCAGGAAAATCAGCTTGGAACTGGCCTCGACAGCCCGCAAGCTGGCCGACCAGAGCGGCGATGAAGTCAGCGCCGTACTGCTTGGTTCAGGTATAGAAGGTTTGGCCGCCGAACTGGGTAAGTTCGGCGTTGATAAAGTATTTGTCGGCGACAACGCCGCATTGGAACCCTATGTCACGGAAGCGCATGCAGCGGTGACAGCCAAAGTTATTAAAGACAATGATCCGGCGATCGTACTGTTCGGCGCGTCGGTTCAGGGCAAGGATCTTTCCGCCCGCGTGGCCGCTAAACTGGCCGGCGGTCTGGCCACCGATTGCACTGATGCGAAGATTGACGGAGGCAAATTTGTTGCCGTCCGCCCGATGTATGCAGGCAAGTGCTTTGGTGAAGTGGTTTTCAATACCGCTCCGGCAATGGCATCGCTTCGTCCCAATGTTTTCCCGGCTGCTGAAAACGCCAAAGCCGGCGCTGTGACAAAGGTGGATGTTGCTGTTGATGCTCCCAAAAGCAAGGTGCTGGAAGTGCAGAAAGATACAAGCGGCAAAGTCGATTTGACGGAAGCCAACGTGATCGTTTCCGGCGGCCGCGGCATGAAAGGCCCCGAAGGATACGGTATCCTCGAGGAGCTGGCTGATGTGCTCAAAGGCACAGTCGGCGCGTCCCGCGCGGCAGTTGATGCCGGCTGGCGTCCGCAGAAAGATCAGGTTGGACAGACGGGAAAGGTTGTATCCCCGAATCTGTATATCGCCTGCGGCATTTCCGGCGCGATTCAGCATTTGGCCGGCATGAGCTCATCCAAATGCATCGTGGCGATTAATAAAGATGCGGAAGCCCCCATCTTTACGAAAGCGGATTACGGTGTGGTAGATGATCTGTTCAAGGTTGTTCCCGAGTTGACGGCGGTTTGTAAAAAACTGGTTGCGTAATAATTAATGAGGTCTTTGCCACGGCGCGGGGCAAAGACCTCATTTTCTTGAATCGGTCATTGTAATTAAAAAAATATTTACCCCTCAATATGTTGGAGGATCAATGGAACACGGACAAGGAAGCCCAATAGGAATAGGAAACGAAGGTCGCGAAGTTTTTTGGAACGCTCAATCTTTTGAGCCCCTACTTTTTTTACTGACAGGTATCGCTGTGGCCATTATGGCCTTCGGCATTTATCGGCGCTGGCTTATGTGGAAGGCCATGGGTAAACCAGAGATGCGTCTGGACAACATGAACGAAAGGATTAAGACTGTTCTTCGGGAAATCTTTCTGCAGGAGAAAGTTTTGAAAGATCCATATCCGGGGATCATGCATGCCTTAATCTTTTTCGGTTTTTTTGTTCTGATTTTTGGGGCGGCATTTGACGCCGGTGAATTTCACGTTACCGAGCCTTTATTCAACTGGTCATTCCTGCGCGGTAATTTCTATCTTGGTTTTTCATTCCTGATGGACTTGTTTGGATTGGCTGTTCTGGTCGGTGTTATTCTTGCTCTGGATCGCCGGTTTGTTCAAAAAGCGGATCGCCTTGGGTATAAGGGTGAAATGGATAACAAACCCGATGATGTTATTGTTTTAATTCTGATCGGCTGCATTATCATCACCGGATTTCTGATTGAAGCCCTGCGTATCCAAGTAACGAATCCGCCATGGGAGCACTGGTCCTTTGTGGGTTGGCTTTTGTCTCATACTTTCACGGGAGTTGAAGAAGATACCGCGAAAATCCTGCATTCCGTGATGTGGTGGACGCATACGGTTTTTGCATTGTCCTTTATTGCCTATATTCCCTATTCAAAACTGGTTCATATCATCGTGACGCCCGCCAATCATTTTCTGAAATCTTACAAGCCGACCGGCTATATCGAGCCGATTCGTGATTTTGAAAATGCGGAAGCGTTTGGCGTCGGTAAACTGGAAGAATTCACCTGGAAGCAGATTTTTGATTCCGAAGCCTGTATTCGTTGCGGACGTTGCCAGGATGGCTGTCCGGCTTATCTGACCGGAAAACCGCTATCTCCGAAGAAGATTGTTCAGGATATTAAAACGCACTGGCTGGAAAAATGCCCGGATCCCGCTCTGGCGATGGTTGCCGGAAAACTGCCCGATCCCCTGAAGGATGCGGTCATGGCGAAACTTCCCGCTCCTCCCGCTGAAGGCGACGCCGCGGCTGAAGAAGCAACCGGAAAAGCGCTGGTTGGAGAAGTGATCGATCTGCATGAACTCTGGTCCTGTACGAACTGCATGTATTGTATGGAACATTGTTCGGCGTCCATCGAACATGTGCCAAAGATTATTGATATGAGACGGTACAAGGTTTTAACGGAAGCGGACTTTGCGCCGGAACTGCAGTTAACCTGCCGTAATATGGAAAATAACTCCAATCCATGGGGCATTGGCGCTCACTTGCGCGGTGACTGGGCTAAAGAAATTGGCGTCAAGACGCTGGCCGAAGATCCCAACGTTGAATATTTACTCTATGTGGGTTGTTCCGGGTCGTTTGACGATCGCGGCAAGAAAATTTCGGTTGCCTTTGCGAAGATTCTTCAGGAGGCCGGAGTCAGCTTTGGCATTCTGGGAACGGAAGAAAGCTGCTGCGGTGATTCAGCAATGCGCTCCGGTAATGAGTATCTTTTCCAGACACTGGCGCAGGCCAATATTGACGTGATGAATGGTTACGGTGTGAAAAAGATAATTTGCATTTGCCCGCACGGCTATAACTGCATCAAGAAAGATTATCCCAATTTCGGCGGCAATTTTGAAGTTTATCATCACACGGAAATTCTTGCGCAATTAATTGGCCAGCATAGAATCAAACTAACGCAGTCGCTGGAGGGTACGTTTGTTTATCACGATTCCTGTTTCCTCGGCCGTTATAACGACATTTACACTGAACCACGCAGAATTTTAAGAGCGATTCCGGGGCTTAATGTTGTGGAAATGGAACGGAATCTGGATAAGAGCTTCTGCTGCGGCGCCGGCGGTGCGAGAATGTGGATGGAAGAAGACATCGGAGAACGTATCAACAACGCGCGCACCAAGCAGGCAATTGCCGCGGGAGCCGACAGGATTGCCGTGGGATGTCCGTTCTGCTTGACAATGATGTCCGACGGTATCAAGGATAACCATAAGGAAGAGACCATGCAGGCTTGGGATCTGGCCGAACTGGTGCTCAAGGCCATGGGCAAGGAAGAAGTGA
The DNA here is from genome assembly GCA_964491435.1 of uncultured Smithella sp. Taxonomy (GTDB): domain Bacteria; phylum Desulfobacterota; class Syntrophia; order Syntrophales; family Smithellaceae; genus UBA8904. The sequence continues at coordinate 2,774 of CAZBGE010000051.1, read as the reverse complement.
AGCCGCCGGTTGATGTTTGTGCGGTGTAAAATTCAGGCTATAGGCTCAGTAGTAAAGCCCCTTGTCCATACGGACGAGGGGCTTTTTAAACTTCATAAAAATTAAGGAGACGAATATGGACTATCAAAATATTCTTTTTCAAGTCAGCGAAGGTGTCGCGACGGTTACTTTTAACCGTCCCAAAGTACTCAATGCGATGAATTCTGAAGTGATGACGGAATTGGCCCACGCTCTGAAAGTTTGCGATTCAGATGAAGCGGTGAAGGCGCTCATTCTGACGGGATCAGGAGAAAAAGCTTTTGTCGCTGGCGCGGATATTTCACAAATGCAGAATAACACCCCTGCGGAAGTCACAAAATTTATGGAACTGGGTCAGGAAACGCTTCGGTTTATGGAGACAATGGGTAAGCCCTCTATTGCCGCTGTTAACGGATTCGCGCTGGGCGGTGGAACGGAAATCGCCCTGGCCTGCGATATCCGAATCGCGTCGGAAAATGCCAGGTTCGGCCAGCCGGAAATTTTAATCGGCATACTGCCCGGCTGGGGAGGAACGCAGCGCCTGCCCAGGCTTGTTGGAATGGGCATTGCTAAGGAGCTGATTTTAGGCGGCGGACAGATTGATGCTAAAAGAGCGCATGAGATTGGCCTGGTTAACAAGGTCGTACCGTTGGCCGGTTTGATGGAAGAAGCGAAAAAAATGGCGGGGAAGTTTGCGGCGCTTCCGGGCTTTGCCTTGAAGATGGCGAAAAACAGCATCAATTACGGTTATGATATGTCGCTAGACAACGCGATCCGGTTGGAAGTGACCTCTGTTGCGCAATGTTTCAGCACACAGGATCAAAAAGAAGGCATGAAAGCGTTTTTGGAAAAGAGGAAACCGGTTTTTATTGGGAAATAACAATAGTAAAGCATTCCAAATAGCCAAATTTTAGTTTTTCAGGTTCCTCTCCATGAGGGACGACGCTATCGTCCCTCATGGAGAGGAAGTCAAGCCAGTCATTCCCCGTGACGTTACTATTTTGGATAGGGTATCGAAATAAGATCGCTGTCTTTGAATATGTAGCGTTTTGTGTTCCGGCCAATAAAATCAAACAGTTCTGTTCGGTGAGTAATATCCTGCGCCACATCCCTCGTCCAGGGGGAGAAGGCGTAGCTGTAAGCAGTGCGGGAATCTCTCCCGAGAAACAAACGCAACGGGATGGATATGGCGACTCCCTTGTCATGATAACCATTGTTGAAACTATCCTTAAAAATGGAGGTGTCCGTAAAACTATACCAGGCTGACAGCATAAAACCGTTGGGGAAATACTTGTATGCCGTGATTCTTGTTCCTTTGTCGCCGGCGAGAAACTGTCCGGCCTTCACGTCGAGAGCGATCTCGATTTCCGGAAGATTGAGCCGGGCGTTAACAAAGGCGGTTTTATAATGGTCGTTAAAATCATTGTTAATCAATTTAAAAGGATCGTCCGGATCCCGCTTTTTCACTAATGATCCGCTGATACCGGACATAATGCGGCCGCTGAATAGCGGCGCGGCGATTTCCGCATCCAAACCCGCATATTCCGCTTCGAGCAACCCTGCGGCGATTTTTCCATATATCTCATATTTTGTTTTGATGATTTGCTCAAATATTATACTGCTTAAGGCCATATCTTTTTCCAGGTAACGGACATAATCGGACCGCACTGCGTTCGGCATTGGTTTAATGACTGATGAAATATCGTTCCAGGCATAAGCCTCCGCTCCTAATGACAGGCTTGCGCCCTTCCATGGCTCTACGCCCACCCATCCCGAAACGCCAGCTCTTCCTTTGAAAAAACCTGACGGATCATTGAGGAAGGTTTGGAATTCAGGTTTGATCCCATAATCAAATAATTGTATATATTTCTTCTGTGTTTTCTGTGTCTGATAAATATCCGTTTTGAATTGCGACAGGGACAGGTATTCGTTGATTTTAAAAATTTCCGCGCCAAAGTTGTACAGACTTTCTCTTTCCGTGCTGAATTCCACCAGGGGAATGCCCCTCTCCGCCAGGACGATATTGATCTGTTCGATGTCTCTGGGCAATATTCCGTTGAGCACTCTCAGGATGATGCCCAACGCCCGCATATTATAGAAATAACGAGTATTTGAAACTTCGATCCAGATGTTCTGCCCGAGAATCTTGACGCCGACATCTCTGAATCCGGAAGCGTAAAGCCCATAACTGATCCTTTCAGCCAGCGGATTCAGTTTGTGATTTTCTTCCTCAATATAAGGCAGATCGAAAATCGGGATGAGAGATTTATCCAGATTAAAAGCCAGAGATAAATTTACGCCAATTTGATTGCCGCGCTGATAACTGACGTCAATTTCAGCCCAGTCAAGCGGCTTGTAACGCATGCCGACATTGATATTGGAAGATACTGCCGTAGGAAAGTATTTCTTTTGGCCCGGATCGTTCGTTTGCTTTTCATACTGAATAGGGTTGTATTCAACGAGTAAAGATAATTTTTTCGATGGCGCAAACTCGATACCGCCAAAAAAATTTGCATCAGACCACCATTGCTTGGGATCCTGGAATATTTCCACCTTCCAGCTATCTCCCGTTGGGGGCAGCGGCTTCTTCCCGAATCTGCCATTGCCCAGACCGACCGTAAAATCAAAAGGGAAAATTTGCTTGCTGAAAGCCAGATATTGCCCTCCCCACAGCCTTGTGCCATGGGGGTCCATGATTCCCAGAGCCATGGCCGGCCAGTATTTGCCTTCAGCGATGAACTGATATTTCAGATCAA